>NZ_CP012074.1:1215000-1515000 GCF_001262015.1 Prevotella fusca JCM 17724 | reverse complement strand
TAAGGTGAAGCTCTATACTCGTTATGAGATGGAGGACGTAGTTATCGTTGACGGTCACGCTCGTGGTATCATTGCAAAGAACCTCGTGACTGGTGAATTAGAGCGTTTCACAGCTAATGCTGTTGTTATCGCTACTGGTGGTTACGGTAACGCATACTTCCTTTCAACCAATGCTATGGGTTGTAACTGTACAGCTGCTATCCAGTGTTACCGTAAGGGTGCTTATATGGCTAACCCATCTTACGTTCAGATTCACCCAACTTGTATTCCTGTACACGGCGACAAGCAGTCAAAGCTGACCCTTATGTCAGAGTCTCTGCGTAATGACGGACGTATCTGGGTTCCAAAGAAAGAGGAAGATGCAAAGGCATTGCAGGCTGGTACGAAGAAGGGATCCGATATTCCGGAGGAAGACCGTGACTACTACTTGGAGCGTCGTTACCCGGCATTCGGTAACCTCGTACCTCGTGACGTTGCTTCACGTGCTGCTAAGGAGCGTTGCGACCACGGCTTTGGTGTTAATAACACTGGTCTTGCTGTGTTCCTCGACTTCTCTGAGTCAATCAACCGCCTCGGTATTGATACAATTCTCCAGCGTTATGGTAACCTCTTCGATATGTATGAGGAGATTACAGACGTTAACCCAGGCGAGCTTGCTAATGAGATTAACGGCGTGAAGTACTACAATCCAATGATGATTTTCCCTGCTATCCACTACACAATGGGTGGTATCTGGGTTGACTACGAGCTGATGACAACCGTTCCTGGTCTGTTCTCAATCGGTGAGTGTAACTTCTCTGACCACGGTGCTAACCGTCTTGGTGCTTCTGCTTTGATGCAGGGTCTTGCTGATGGTTACTTCGTATTGCCATATACTATCCAGAACTATCTCGCTGATCAGGCACTCTGGGGCAAGGTTTCAACTGACCGTCCTGAGTTTGTTGAGGCTGAGAAGGCTGTTATGGCTGAGACAGATCGCCTGATGGGTATCCAGGGTAAGCGTTCTGTTGACTCACTCCACAAGGAGCTCGGTCATATCATGTGGGAGTATGTAGGTATGGGTCGTACTAAGGAAGGTCTTGAGGAAGGTCTCAAGCAGTTGAAGGCTCTTCGTGAGGAGTTCAACACTAACCTCTTCATTCCTGGTAAGAAGGAAGGCTTGAACGTCGAGCTTGACAAGGCTATCCACCTCCGTGACTTCATCCTTATGGGTGAGCTCGTTGCTCGTGATGCTTTGCATCGTGAGGAAAGCTGCGGTGGTCACTTCCGTGAGGAGCACCAGACTGAGGAAGGTGAGGCTAAGCGTGACGATGAGAACTTCTTTTATGTTGGCTGCTGGGAGTATCAGGGTGATGACACCAAGACTCCAGAGCTTATCAAGGAACCTCTCGAGTATGAGGCAATCAAGGTACAAACACGTAACTATAAGAACTAATTAAGATGGCAAGAAATATATCATTCACAATTAAGTATTGGAAGCAGAACGGTCCACAGGACCAGGGTCATTTCGATACACATGAGATGAAGAACATCCCAGACGACACCTCATTCCTTGAGATGCTTGATATCCTCAACGAGGAACTTATCGAGGCTGGTGATGAGCCTTTCGTCTTCGACCACGACTGCCGCGAGGGTATCTGCGGTATGTGCTCACTCTATATCAACGGTACTCCACACGGTAAGACTGAGCGTGGTGCAACAACCTGTCAGCTTTATATGCGCCGTTTCAACGATGGTGATGTTATCACTGTTGAGCCATGGCGTTCAGCTGGTTTCCCAGTTATCAAGGACTGTATGATTGACCGTACGGCCTTCGATAAGATTATCCAGGCTGGTGGTTACACAACGATCCGTACCGGTCAGGCACAGGATGCGAATGCTATTCTTATCTCTAAGGACAATGCTGATGAGGCGATGGACTGCGCAACATGTATCGGTTGTGGTGCTTGTGTAGCTGCATGTAAGAATGGTTCTGCTATGCTCTTCGTTTCATCTAAGGTTAGCCAGCTGGCTCTCTTGCCACAGGGTCGTCCTGAGGCTGCTAAGCGTGCCAAGGCAATGGTTGCCAAGATGGATGAGGTTGGCTTCGGTAACTGTACCAACACACGTGCTTGCGAGGCTGTTTGTCCTAAGAACGAGAAGATTGCTAACATCGCTCGTCTGAACCGTGAGTTCATCAAGGCAAAGTTTGCTGATTAATCATAAGCAACTGGCAGTGGTTATTAAGACCGCTGCCAAACTTATTCTTAAATAGAAAATCCCATGGCTCTGTATATGAGTTGTGGGATTTTTTGTTTATATGCTCGGTTGAGTTTGTATGAGTTATAGGTAATGTTTGTCACGCCTACTGTTTGCTTCAAAAGAAAAAATTGCCTATATTTGCATTGTTATCTTAACTATTAGGATGAAAGAAAGGATTCTTATGAGACGGAACTTAATATTAGGGGCATTTTCTATCGTATTATTACTTTGCATAGTGGCTTGCTCAAATACTTCGTTTGTTGAGCATAATGCCGTTGCTTCTGATGCATCATATAAGATAAATCAAATTATAGATTTGTTTAAGAGCTATGGTTGGAAGTTGGATACAACCATCAATGAGGCAGAGAGGAATCGGTTGATCGAGAAAATGAACTATAATGACGTAAAAGCATTCTTAGAAGACATGAAGAAGGGGAGTAGTTCTGAACCTTCTGACAGTGTGAAAATGAGATATTGTAGGCGTTGTATTGATTAGCTTTTCAATGGGATATAACGTATTAGAACGATAAGAATATAGCTCCGGAACGGTCATGATTCATGACCTGAAATACTTGAATATATCCATTTGTCAGCTTGGTAGAATAGCCCTATTACGAATTATTTTCATGAAGAAAAATATTTTTTTTCATGAAAATAAATATTTCCACTCGTGAAAATAAATATTTTTCTTCATGAAAATAATTCGCAAAAGTACTTGTCTCGTCGCAGGCAGGATATAGAGAACGGATGGAAATTGATATGCTTTTCAGCCTTTAAAGACGGAGTATCTAAGTGCGCCGGGATAGCGTTTAGAAAATGACAGAATAGCCTTAGACACAGTAATACACGAACAAGTTGCGGAGAGTGACAAGGGTTGAGGCTGCTAATCGAGGCATATAAGCATAAAAGCATAAAGAATAAGCATAGTCCGGAACACTATACAAGTGTGTTTTTAATTCTCTCTATGGAATAGAAAGAGGGAAATGGATATTAACGAGTTATTATAACCTTAGCTGTAAGCAGAGGAGTATTTCACGCCCTCGTAAGGGCAGGAAAGTGTTGAATGTATTGATTCCAGCGTTCTGCGTAACGCTGTAGGATTTGCTGTTTAGCAGGTTTGTCCCCGATAGCTTCAGCTCCCATACATTATTTATCTTGTAGTTGAAGTCACCGTCCAGTAGTCCACAGGTATGATAATGTCCATCTGTAATTTCGTTTGTAAGATTATAGAACTTCATTTTCAGTTCCATGTTCTTTGTCGGAAAGAGATAAATAGAGAGATTGGTTGTATAGGATGAAAGGACATCCAACTTCATAAGACTACTCTGTTCCCAGTAATATTGAGCTGTAAAAGCTGCTGACAGGCGCATCCATGACAGTTTCTGGAAACTTGTACTGAGCGTTCCTGAAGCGTGGTGAGAATGGTTATTGACCATAACACCCGATTGCGAAACAAGACAGCTACCTCTGTTATATGTTGCATCAACCTTTAAGGACAAGCCTATGGGGATGAAAGTCTTGTCCATCATAGCACTTATAGTCGTATTATGCCGGTGGTTATTGCCTCTTACCCACGACATAATAGTCATTGAGTCGTTGTGTTCATAGTGGCTGTAAGCCTCGCTTCTTGTATCAGAGTAGGCAAGCGAAAGGTTTGCAAAGAGCATTGTTGCGAGGTTACGATAGCGGATATGGAAGGATGTGTGCAGGTGGGTGGACTTGTAGATGTCATTTCCTGTTACCTGTATATTCCTATATCCCTCTCTTAAAGGGCTCAAGGTATAGAAGTCAAGAGAGTTTTCGTCTGCTGAGAATGATGATGAGAGGTTCAGGGTAAGTGTACTTGTCAGCATCTGCTGTATTGTCAGATAGGGCTTAAATGCAATGAAGTTGCGCACAGACAGCCTGTTGACTAATGTCAGCAACGCCTATTTTCCGTTTACCGTAACCTATGAGTGTGAATGTCAGTACATCCTCTTGGTGTGCTGTGAGGTTAAGGCAGCCCTTTCCGTCAGCAATCTTATAACTCAGCATCTTGCCCTTTGAGTTTACGATACGGCACATCACATCAGCTAACGGTTGGAGGCTAGCAGAGTCCCTAACCTCAATCGTCAGTTTTACCGGAGCTTCATCCTGCTGTGCAAAGAGGGTAAGGCAAGTGGTAAAGAGGTAGAGTAAAAGAAATATCCGTCGCAAGATGTTATTCTAATTCTATCGGATTGTAAGGCTTTGCGTTCACTGTTGCTGCAACATCAGCCGATACAGTAATGCTTCCATCGCCCGTCAAGGCTTTTACGGGGTCAGCACAATAGTTCTTATACATTTGTCTGACGGTTTTTCGGGTGCTCTTTATTACAGCACTTTTATCGTACATATAAATGGGAACATATCCCTTTACTTGCTGTAATCCAGTCAGGGTGAAAGTAAAGTTATCCTCTGTATCCTGCACTTTAAAGATGAGTCCAGGTAGTCCACAGAACTTATAAGGTCCGTATGGAAGTTCTACCTCAGGTGCATACCAAGCTATGTAATCACGCCCGAAGAGTCTTGTCTTTGCCTTCTGACACTGATATCCAGCAATGGTACTGTCTCCTTGCAGTAATTCCCATTTCAGTTGAGGAGCGTTCTCCTCATATTGATATCTTTGGAGTCCTCCTGCCTTGCATTGAATAAACTCGTTTTTAGTCTCTCTATTCAGCAGGATGAGTTCGCGAAAGCCTATGCTCTTCAATGCTCCGATAAGTTTAGGACCCGATGAAGTTACTTGGGATTCTCCTTTTGATATAGATGCGGAGATGGAGTCGAAAGTAAGTTGTCCATAGTCGATGAACATATTGTACAGCTTACCTATCCTTAGAATTGTGTTTGCCGTGCGTTTAGCATTTGGATACTTTGCGTCTTTAGCAAACTTGTATTCATAGACTATCTGGTATTGTGCAGGTTCATATTGCACAGTCTTTGTCGAATCCCATCGCCCTTCTAATTGAGAGAAGTTCAGCGTTTGGGCAGATAGACAAGTCGTGCTGACGAGGAGAATAAGTAAGATTATGTTTTTCTTCATTTTGATTGGTTTTTAAGTTTGAACATTTCAAGAATGATTCAAAGCCTGTTATTTTATAAGATTGTTTTATTGTTTGTCTACAAAGCGTCTCTTCTTCTAATTCTTATCGCTGCAAATATATAAAATAAGCGGACAAATGCCAAGTCTATTTCTATTTTTTCATACTTTAATGATTTATATTGCCGTTTGCTAAAACTTAAATAACATATTCCTTATACTGAATCTCTTTTCAATAGATAGTATTGTGTTGTCTTTGTAAAAGTAAGCCTTCCAACCAAATAAGAATTGTTAGACTTTGGTAATACGCTCTCTAAAAACAATAAATTGCTCGCACACCAGTAGTTTATTACAAGCCATGTTAGGCATCAACACCATTGGTGTTAGCCCTCAGCACCATTGGTGTTTACCGTCAACACCACAGGTGCTGGGCAACAGCACATAGGCATAAGAAGGCAAAAGAGAATCCAGATAGTATTTATAAGAAACATGCAAGACACAAATGAATAACCTGTATATGGTAGGTGTTTACCAGCAGGAGTAATTTATTAATTACGGTTGAGTTTCTTTATGCCTTGAAATGATAAGAATTATAATACGGCATTTTAAGCCCTTCTTTTCTGTCCTTTCTCGTTTTTTTTTACTACTTTTGTGCGCAAAGATACAAGTTAATTTAAACCTACGGATATTAATGAGTGAGAATAACCTTTCCACTAACGAACCGGCACAGACGGCGGATGCTCCTGTAAAGGCAAGTTATACTGAATATAAAGTCATCCCATCGCAGGGATATTGTATGATTGTGAAGTGTCGCAAGGGCGACCAGACAGTTGTCTTGAAGGCACTGAAGGACGAATATCGTGAGCGTCTGCTGCTTCGTAATGCTCTGAAACGTGAGTTCAAGCAGTGTCAGCGGCTCAATCATTCGGGTATTGTGCGTTATCAAGGACTGGTAGAGGTGGATGGCTACGGTCTTTGTATCGAGGAAGAGTATGTGGAAGGACGCACCTTGCAGGCTTATCTCAAGGAGCAGCATACCGATGACGAGAAAGTTGCCGTTATCAATCAGATAGCGGATGCGTTGCGTTATGCCCATCAGCAGGGCGTTAACCATCGCAATCTGAAACCCTCCAATGTGCTTGTAACAAAGCAGGGTGACTATGTGAAAATCATTGATTTCAGCGTTCTTTCGCCCGAGGATATGAAGCCTACGGCCGATGCAACTCGCTTTATGGCACCAGAGCTGAAGGATGAAACGATGACGGCAGACGGTACTGCTGACATCTATTCGCTCGGAACCATCATGAAAGTGATGGGTCTGACACTTGCTTACAGCGAAGTTATCAAGCGTTGCTGTGCCTTCAAGCGCAGCGACCGTTACAGCAACATCGATGAGTTCCTTGCCGATTTCAATCATGAAGGCTCGTCTTTCAAGATGCCGAAGATAGGAAAAGGCACGGTAATGTTGGGCTTGATAGCTGTTGTGGCTATTGTTATCGGAGCATTGATATATAATTATGGTAGTGCATTGGTTGAGCAGGTGGGCAAGATAGATGTGTCATCCGTATTCAAGTCTGATGCAGAAACAGCCCTGGAAGATACTGTAAAAGTCTCTCCTGTTGAGCAGACAGACAGCGTTGCTGCGGGCTTTGAGGCTCCTGCAACAGGCAAACTTGCCTTTATGAATACGATGAAACCAGCCCTTTATAAGGAACTTGACGGTATCTTCGAGCAGAATGCTGCCGACAGGACGAAGCTGAACAAGGCTATCAAGGCTTACTATCGTGGACTGATTCAGGCTAACGACACGCTCGACTATGAACAGCGTGCCGAGCTTGACCGTGTATTCGGCGATTATGTGAAGCAGAAGAAGGCTGCATTAAATCAATAAGATACAGACACGGCAGAGGTAAGAGCTAAGTCACGTTGACGTGATATTTGCTCTACTCGGAAGTAGTGTTTATGGAAGGCTGGGGCAGAGTCTGTGCTTTCTTTCAGAACCTTTGGAGGGTGTGAGAGGAAGACAGTGTCTGCCCCTGTCTGCTTTTGTCAGAGCATAGAAGGGGTGTATCTATGGAATGTCAGGACATTCTGAGCAATTGATGACTGATAACTACTGAGCCAGTTTTTCACGGATGGCTGTAGAGAATATAATAAGCAAAAGGAATGAAACAAATCTTTTATCTATTGTTTGCAGCCTTACTGTTTGCTGGTAGTATGCAGGCACAGACACCAACGATGAACCGTCGGCAGGCTGCTTGCCGGTCGATGGAACAGCAAGGGCTGGTGAATGTCAAGCGTGTAGTACCGTCTGTCAAGGTGGCATTGATGTATGCCCGCACGGATAACTTCTGTAATCGGGTGCTTTATCATGACTTGCGTGATGCCTACGTGTTACCCGCTTGTGCTGAGGCTTTGCGTAGGGCGCAGGCAGAGTTGAAGCGTCGTCGTCCCGATTTGAGCCTCTGTATCTTCGATGCAACACGACCGATGAGCGTGCAGCAAACGATGTGGGACGCCGTGAAAGATACGCCAAAATACTTCTATGTGTCCAATCCTGCCCACGGAGGTGGTATGCACAACTACGGAATGGCAGTAGACATCAGTATCTGCAAGTCGTCCTGGAACGATGCTACATGGCGTGATGGTGCCACACACTGTTCTATTGATACGATTCCAATGGGTGTGAAGGTTGACCACATGGGAATAGCCAGTCATATCGACAAGGAGCATGAACTCGTGTCCCGTGGACTTATATCCCGTGAGGCATTAGCTAACCGCCGCCTTCTTCGAGAGGTGATGAGTGCCGCCGGTTTCATGCCTCTGCGCACGGAGTGGTGGCACTTCAACCTTTGTACAAGGGCTTGGGCGAAGAAGAATTTGAGGGTGGTGAGGTGAGAAAAAAAGCCTCACCCCCAACCCCTCTCCGAGTGGAGAGGGGCGTGATTACCGACTTTGCTGTGGCATTAGACGAAAAGAATAGTATTGTAGATGAGTAGTTATCGCAATATAACAATAGGATAAGATGAAGCAAAAAAGCAATATAGGTCATTCTGAACTACCACTGCCAAGATATGTACGGGACGTTCTGAGTAAGTATAACATTTCACTCCCCTCTCCACTCGGAGAGGGGTTGGGGGTGAGGCTTCTTGCCCTCCAATCCCACCGCTATCCCGATATTGATATGCCTTTTCTGCTCAATCAGCTGGCAGGATGGCAGACGGCGCACACGAAACTGCCGTCTTGGGCAGCGAATGAGGATGTCATCTATCCACCACATCTGTCGATGGAACAGTGTTCAAGTGAGCAGACAGCAGAGTATAAGGCACGGCTTGTTGCACGCCTTACAGGGGTAAATGCTTCTGCTTCTTCTGCCCTCCATGACGATTGTAGTAGTCTTTCTGTAGCGGAAGAAACTACACCAACGCCACAACTGGTGCATGGTCGGAAAGGCTTAAAAGGCTCTTTCTGCGACCTGACAGGCGGCTTTGGCGTTGATTTTTCCTTTATGTCACGTGGCTTCGAACGTGCCGTTTATGTAGAACAGCAGGAGAAACTGTGCGAACTGGCACGTCATAACTTCCGTGCTTTAGGCTTAAAACAAGCCGAAGTAGTCCATGGTGACGGCACAGCATACCTCCATCAGCTCGACCATGCGTCTGTTATCTTCCTCGACCCAGCCCGTCGCAACGAGCAAGGAGGCAAAACAGTGCTTATAAGTGACTGTACACCCGATGTCCTGACATTGGAAGAAGAACTGTTGGAGAAGGCTGATACGGTCGTTGTAAAGCTGTCGCCGATGCTTGACTGGCACCGTGCTGTGGACGAACTCAACCGTTCGAGAGACGTTGTCCGTGAGGTTCATATCGTCTCTGTACGCAATGAATGCAAGGAACTCCTGCTTGTGTTGCAGCAAGCTAAAAGCAAGACTGAGAATAAAACGGCTGTGGGAAATGTCTTGCAGGTGTTCTGTGTGAACGATGATAGCGTCATTTCCTACACCCTTGATGAGGCTTCCGCCATGTCACAGCGTATTCTTCCAGCTGCCCCTGTGGACGGTCAATGCCTCTATGAACCTAATGCCTCGCTGATGAAAGCAGGTTGCTTTGCCCTGCTCACTGCCCGTTATCCCCTCTCGGCACTCAGTCTGAACTCTCATCTTTTTGTCTCTGATGAGTCAATCGACGATTTCCCGGGGCGAAAGTTCATGATAACATCGGTTTCATCGTTCAATAAGAAGGAGCTGCGCCGCAGCTTGTCGGGGATTAGTAAAGCCAATCTTGCCGTGCGCAACTTCCCTATGAGTGTTGCCGACCTTCGCAAACGGCTGAAGATAAAAGAAGGAGGTGACGTCTATCTTTTTGCCACCACCGATGCTGGTGGAAACCATTTACTCCTGATTTGCCGTAAGATTTGACGTTTCAAGTGGGATTATCAGGCTGAAAGGCGGATAATCCTTTGTTTAAACTTGGCGGTATCAAGATGTTTTTTTACCTTTGCAATTATACTGCTATTTGTCTTTCAGTTATTACAATATACGTCTTTGTCGGGCATGTCTGATAGTCTTCGGCAAGACATCCACCGACCTATAAAACGGAATTACATGATAAATATTTACCGATAAAAGCTATTAAAACTATGAACAGGTATTTAAAGATGGTCATCGCTGCTGCGTTGATTGGAGTGTCAACGTCTGCTAATGCGATTGATCGCAATGCTCTTGCGCAGTATGCGTCATCACTGAAGGGACTGAAGAAGGAACAGTTGAAGAATGCTTTGCACACACTGATGGATAAGAAGAGTGTGCTGAAGTATGGCGGCAGAGGTCCTGGTTATACATGGTATGGCTTCTGGTATACCGACCGTGACCCGCAGACCAGTGAATGCTACAACCGTTACAGCGACAAGAAATTCTACTTTGAAAGCACGAATAACGGTCATGCCATTGACGGCATGAACATCGAACACTCGTTCCCGAAAAGCTGGTGGGGAAAGACGAAGAACGATGCCTGGTGCGACCTTTATAATCTCTATCCCTCTGATGCAAAGGCTAACAGCTCAAAGAGCAATTATGTTATGGGCGTCGTTGTCAATGTAAAGGAACAGGCTGGCGAAGGCTATGACAAGGTGGGTACGGGCTATGCTGACGGCAGGCTTGTGAATATGTGGGAGCCGGGCGACCGTTTCAAGGGCGAGTTCTCACGCAGCTATATGTATATGGCAACAACCTATCAGCATCTTACCTTTGGTTCGGAAGGTGCGCATCAGCTGAAGACGGGTGATTATCCGACGCTGCGGAAGTGGTCGTCCGACCTGTTCCGAAAGTGGAGTAAGAAAGACCGTGTTGACGAACAGGAAATCAAGCGCAACGAAGCTGTGTACAAGATTCAGCACAACCGCAACCTTTTCATTGATTATCCTAACCTTGCTGAATATGTTTGGGGCGACAGTATGGACGTTGAGTTTAATCCTTATACTGCCATTACAACCGCTTCTGACGATGACCGTTATACAGGCGTAATCGTGCCTGACGACCCTGACACCCCGGATAATCCTGACACCCCGGATACTCCACAAGGGATTACCTTCGTGAAGACAACGGAAATGCCAGAGTCGGGCAAGCGCTATCTTATGGTGGCAGATGCTGACGGTCAGTGCTATGTTTGTACAAGTCTGAACCGTAAGTATGGTTATCCTACAGGTACGAAGATGACGGATTCTGACGGTAGGATAGTTGCCTCCGATGCAAAGATGATTCTTACTTTCGAGCAGGGAACAACTGGCTTCTACATTAAGGATGGCAATGACAAGTATTATGGACAGGACGGGAATTATCAGACTGTCCAGTTCCTTGATGACAAGAGTAAGGCTGTAGAGTGGATGGTTTCACCGAAGGGCGACGGAACATTCAGGATTACCACTTCTACGAACAACATCATCCAGTATTCTAAGTCTCATAAATCATTCGGAGCCTACAAGACGGAAGATGCCAATAAACCTTACCCAATGCTCTATGTGGAGGATAAGACAACGGAAATCGTCAAGGTTTGGACTGTCACAAGCAGTGACGATGCGGTCTATAATCTGCAAGGTGTACGCATGCCTGCTGATGCACAGCTTGCTCCGGGTATCTATGTCCGTGGCGGAAAGAAGTTTGTGGTAAGATAACCGGCAGGTTTACAGAAGGTCATGTTGGTGTAGGGGTGCATGGTTCTTGCGTCTGTCATTGAGAGTTTTTGCGGACGTAGATGCCGTTTATCTCTACGGTTTTAACAACAGATACTCTTGGTATATCCTCGTGATAACATCCTATAGTAAAGGACAGGCGCATGCGTCTGTCCTTTTATTTTGCTCTGCAATAGTCTTTTAAACCGTTTGTTCTGTTCAGAATGATGGACGTTTCTATCCTTTCCATCTGGTATTCCCAGTATCTTCGCCGTCCTTCTGCGATTTTTTTTCATGAAAAGAAATATTTTTCTTCATGAAAAGAAATATTTTTCTTCATGAAAATAATTTCTTTTTTTCGTGAAGATAATTCGTGGTAGATGGTCTGTTGCATGGAAAAGAACGCACGGGAGGATGGTTTTCATTCGTCGGAATCAGCTTTTAGAGTGGTTCTGTTCATTTTTATCGTGGCTTGTCTTTGCCGTGTCCTGCCAAATTCATAACTTTGTCGGCATGATAATCCAGATGCATAAACCAAAGCCGAGGATGGAGGAGTTGGACTTCCTCAAGTGCGTGTTCATCACGCTGATGATAGCCTTTCACCTTGCTTATATTGGCGACACCTATCCTGTTGCCAAACAACTGGTCTATACTTTCCACATGCCTGGCTTCCTCTTGGTGTCGGGCTATCTGTTTAATGTAAAAAAGCCGTGGACTGCTTTCGGGAAAACATTGCTTTGGATTTTTCTTCCATACGTCATCATGGAAAGCAGCTATACGGTGATGGCCTCCCTACTACCTGTCCGTGAACACATTGACCATCTGACGGCAGGAGTACTTATTGACCATATCTTCCTGCATCCAATGGGTCCTTATTGGTACCTACACACATTGATGCTTTGCGGTATCTGCTATTATATTGCTTTCAGGAAACCAGAAGGGGGCTTTTCATCGGCATTGAAACAAGAGAAACCACTGTTGCCAACCAAAATGATGAGTTGGGAAAATCAAGTGTTATTGGGTAGGTTTACCCTTTTTGCTCTATTCCTTTGGCTGCTCTCCCACGGCTGCGGACTCCTCTCAACAGCCAATGCAGCCTACTTCCTTGTAGGTGCTATCGTGCGCCAAGCAGTGGGCAACTTCCGTCAGGCATTCCCCGGTCGATGGTGGACAGCAGGACTTTTAATGGTGTGGTGTATCGACCCATCACATTATGACAAGGCTTCTTTTGCAGGTGCGTGTGTGGTTTTCCTGGTTATCAGTTCGCTGTTATGGGTTTATCAGTTAGGGATTCCTCAGTCGCTACGCAACCTCTTTCTTTTCATCGGGCGTAACACTTTACCGCTCTTACTCTTCTCACCTATCTTCACGATACTTGCCAAATACTATCAGCCTTTGCTACTTCGCATAGAGCCAACGGGAATGTTCTTTATGGTTGTTAGCGTTGTATTTGCGATAGCTGGCTCATTCGGAATCACGTGGCTGATGGATGCTACAGGGGTATCGAGGCTGTTCTTCGGGAAAGAAGGGCTTAATAAGTAAGTTGAGGGACTATTAGCCCAATTAACCCAATTAGTCAAATTAGCCCCATTAATCCTATATCCTCTCCTGTTTCAAGGGCTTCCCATCCAGTGTGTAAGCTGTGAAGACACCATGCTCGTATGTCATGAATGTTGGCACATTCCCACCTTTGGGGAAGGTGATAGAGCCAAGATTACACACGAGGACGCCATCCTGCTGCGTAAGTTCCCAGAGATGCGTGTGTCCATATACGATGGCATCGATGCTTCCTTTCGGCATCGATGACTTGTTATATACGTGTCCGTGAGTCAGAAAGAGCTTCCGTCCTTCGTCAACCAGCATCAGGTAGTCTGCCATCATTGGGAAATCAAGCAGCATCTGGTCTACCTCTGCATCACAGTTCCCACGTACTGCTACAATGTTATTGGCACGTCTGTTCAGTGCTTCCACTATTCCCTTGGCGTCAATTCCCTCTGGAATGGAGTTGCGAGGACCATAATTCAGAATGTCCCCGAGGATGCAGAGCATGTCGCAGTGCTCACGGTCGTAGAACTGAAGCACCTTCTCCAGTGCTGGCAGACATCCGTGGATGTCTGATACCAATAGATATTTCATTTCCTTCAAATTGATTGTTTCTTCGGCAAAGGTAGTGTTATTTTCTCGTATAATCTTTTAATTCAGGTATGTTCTGTAAATTACTTTTGTGGGTTTCTTGTCTTTCGGGCAGGCGGATGCCGCTTTCTTCGTGAATGAATAATGCAGGTTATGCTGCTGAAGGAGCAAAGGATAAGTGCAGAAAGGAACAAATGACAGGATGGCTTATGGCTGACTTCATTGGATGCGGAGTTTGTAGAATGTGCTTTTAAGGTCTGCTGGCAGATTGTAAGTTGTCAGAAAGTATTACTTTTCATTTTGAAAGAGATGTTGGCTTGTAGGCATTATGTGTGATTTATCCTGCTTGTTATTGTATGATAAGATGACATTGATTATCCGCTATACCCTTGCGTATCTGTTGTTTTGTAGCTTAAAAGGTGCTAAATGCCTTTTTTAAATAATTCATCTGATTTAATTTGTTTGTTTGAAACTTTTAGTTATATTTGCGACATGAAAGCCTATTACAGATAACCTAACTTGATTGTAATAATAAAGCCCTTCCTTATGAATATGAAAAGACTCATTTTATGTACCCTGTTTATGCTGTCTGCTATGATCAGCTTTGCCCAGCAGTTGTTTACATCCAAGGGAGTTGTCGTTGACGAGGGCATTACCTATTTCGATAATAAGCCGCTTGCACTGCAGGTGTGTCGGAAGGATAATACGAACTATGAAGTCTCTTCCCAGATTAACTCAAAGAAAGGCTATGTGTGTCCGTAGATGAACTTCTACATCCTTGAGTATGAGACGCACAACAATGTGGCTTGTAAACCGAACCCTGATACGTCAGGCAGTTTGACCGTAACCAACCAGTAACCATCAGGAATTGATTAGTAAAGTTCATAAATAAAAAAGCAGACCTTGGAGCCGGATATGTTGTTTCGGCTTTGGGGATCTGCTTTCTTTAATTTTAATATTATGGAAGTAAAGGACATCTTTGAGCTGCGGAAACAGGGGCGGACAGAGGAGGCATACGCTGCCGTTCTGCCCATGTATGCGGTGCACAAAGGGCATTACACCACGATTGCCATGTTCTGGGTAGGCGTGGATATGATGAAGCTCCGCTACCAGCAACGCCGTCTGGAGGAGGCATATAAGATATTCAGGAGTCTGATGAGGCTCTACCCGACGATGGACGACAGGGACCTGAAAGGACAGAGTGCCATGATGCGTGCTGCCTTACTGGTCTTCGACCATCATCCGGGTTTCTCCATGCTCGACTTCATTACACAATGGGACATCATCCGTCTGACGGAGGATGACTGGATAATGGGACAGGGGGACGGGCATCCTGTCCCCTCAATCGGTATGCGTGTTGTTGGAAAAGTGTTCAAGGAGGTTGAGAGCAAGCCTACGGTTGAGATGGCACTCAAGGCTGCACCGATACTGGCTGAGGCATTGAAGCACAGTCCTTACAACATGAACAACCAGCGTTACAAGGCGATGATATATCGGATTATGGGCAAGAAGGATAAGGCGATAAACATTTACATGCACCTTATCGGTAAGCACCGGCGGTCCTATCTCTTCCAAGAAATGTCCGAGCTCGTCGATGACAATCGTTACAAGATTGCGTTGTTGTGTAAGGCAATCGCGACACAACGTGAGGAAAAGTTCCGGCAGCGCATGCGCTTCACGCTTGCAGGGCTGCTTTTCGGCAGGGATAAAGCCCGTGCCCGCTACGAACTGGACAAATGTATTGCCGTGCGCAAGCAGTTGGGATATTCCATTACATGGAGGATGCAGAACCTTGCAGCAAGTCTGGCTGAGGTCACCCCTGTATCGGAGGCTGATGAAAAGAGCTTCTACAGAGAGCAGGAAGTGGTGCTGAAGGAACTCACAAGGTAGCTTTCTTTGTCGGGAAAGAGCATTGCATGCGAATTCTTTTCATGAAAAGAAATATTTATTTACGTGAAGAAAAATATTTTTTTTCATGAAAAGAATTCTTTTTCTTCATGAACATAATTCATCTTTGCAGCCCAGTACGGGGAGAAATTACAACAGGAGAAGTCGGTTTCAGACGTTGGAAGAGGTGTTCCGTATGCTGTATAAGGCTGATTCTGCTGCCTACGTAAAAAAGAAAGATGCTGTATCCACGTTTTGGATACAGCATCTTCGGTATTGTAAGGATGCAAGGAGGCGGTTATATGCTGCCACTCTGCACCACAGTAGAAACGTCTGTTACTTGATTCGTTCCTCTGATGCAATCATGTGTTCCGGTGACAGGATGGCATCGAGTTTCTCCTTGGAGAGCAACTTATGTTCAAGTACGAGGTCGTAGACAGAACCGCCGGTAGCAAGGGCTTCCTTGGCAATCTTCGTACTGTTCTTATAGCCGATGTATGGGTTCAGTGCAGTCACGATTCCGATGGAGTTCTTGACCATCTCAAGGCAACGCTCCTTATTCACGGTAATGCCGTCGATACACTTCTCACGGAGGGTATCCATGGCATTCGGCAGCCATGTGAGATCCTCGATAAGGCACTCTGTGATGATGGGTTCCATTACGTTCAACTGCAGCTGACCAGCCTCGGCAGCAATCATGACAGTCGTATCGTTGCCGATAACCTTGAAGCAGGTCTGGTTGGTTACCTCCGGGATGACAGGGTTCACCTTACCCGGCATGATACTTGAACCTGGTGCCATCGGCGGGAGGTTGATTTCATTCAGACCGCAACGAGGACCAGAAGCCATGAGGCGGAGGTCGTTGCAAATCTTGGAGAGTTTGACTGCCAGGCGTTTCAAGGCACTTGAATAGCTTACGTATGCACCAGTGTCAGGGGTAGCCTCAACGAGGTCGTTGCCTGCAAAGAACTCCATGCCTGTAAGCTCGCTGAGCTTTTCAGCACAGATCTTCGGGAAGCCCGGGGCAGCATTCAGACCTGTACCGATGGCTGTACCACCCATATTGATTTCATGCAGAAGTGCTGCATTGCGGTTGAGGTTGGCAATTTCTTCCTCCAAGGTGTTGGCATAGGCATTGAATTCCTGTCCGCTTGTCATCGGCACGGCATCCTGCAACTGTGTACGTCCCATCTTGATGACATCCTTGAATTCCTCACCCTTTCTGCGGAAGGCTGCAATCAGCTGGCTCAAAGAGGTCGTCAGCTTCTTGTTCAGGAGGATGAATGTCAGGCGGATAGTTGTCGGGTAGACGTCATTTGTTGACTGTCCGCAGTTGGCATGGTCGTTAGGAGAACAGTACTGGAATTCGCCTTTCTTGTGTCCCATGATTTCACAGGCACGATTGGCAATAACCTCATTGGCATTCATGTTGACCGATGTGCCGGCACCGCCCTGTACCATGTCGGTAACGAAGTCCTCGTGCATCTTGCCGTTGATGATTTCACGGCAGGCCTGAGCCATTGCATCAGCAACCTCATCGCTGAACTCACCGAGCTGACGGTTGGTCTCAACTGCAGCCAGCTTGACGTAAGCAATAGCGACAACATAGTCAGGATAGTCACACATGCGCTTGCGTGAGATGTGATAGTTGTTGATGGCACGCTGTGTCTGCACACCATAATAAGCCTTTTCAGGAACCTGAAGCTCACCTAAGAGGTCGCTTTCTACACGAAATTTCTTTTCTTCCATGATTCTAATTGATAAAGTTAGAGTTGTCACTCTCTTTCCTTATGGATGAGAATGGTTAATATATTGTTTCCATGAGGATGTGTCAAAAGGGCGGGACGCACGGACTTGTGTGTTCTCCGGCAGGTGTTGTTACAATCGTAAGAACCCTGCCTTTGCTTCTGACTTCCGCTTCTATGAAGGCTTACATGTGCCCTCCCTTGCTTTTAATAAGCCTTGAGCCTGTACATGAATCCCAGCTCTATGCGGTTGGTATTGTACTTGTTCAGTCCGATACCCTCCTTGTAATCCACCTTCCTGCCCACGTAAGCGAGAAAGATACGTAGGTCCTGACTCTTTACCGGATAATATTCCACGCTGCCAACATAGCCATAGCTCTTGCGGAAGTTGTTGAGACGGTCAATCTTTTTAACGCTGGCAGTCTCATACATTCCTTTCAGCATGAGGTTCCACCGAGGTACAAACTGCCAGTTGAGCTTTGTCACGAACGAGTTGTAGTCAGTATCACTGAGCCATACCTGGGTACCTCCGGGGGCAGGAAAGAGGGCTGCTGCCTCGTTTGACACTAATCCCAAGCGGTCGACTCCGTCGTATTCACGCATGTAATCAAAGTAGCATTGAAGCCTGTCCAGTTTCAGTTTCTGTCCCAGTATGAGTATTCTGCTGTACTTGTGGCGTGCTTCTCCCTGCAATCCCCATGACCAGCGGGTCTGCAGCTTGTCGTCCATGAAGCTGCCGTTCCAGTTCACACAGTATGCAAGAGGGTTGCGCGACTTCTCCAACACCCTGTTATGTGTACCGTTGCCCTCGATGGCTACGGGGTTATCACCATACACCTCGCTGAACTTCTCGTTATGTGAATTGGTCACACCCAGTACGAATTCCTGCGATGGGACAGGCTTATAGGATGCTGCCACACCAGCCATATAGCAGTCAAGCGACCCTGTCATGTCGGAGAATTCATAGACATATATCGGGTTTTCATCAACCTCAAAGCCTCCGAGACTCTGACACAACTTACCCACTTCGAGCTTGAATCGGTCAGAAAACTTGTAACCAACCATCATAATATCCGTTGCCTTGGCAAAGTTGTCTCCCCCTTTTGCATCATTGGATTTGTTCAATCGGTGGCATAAACGGTAGTAAAGCCTGTCGGTCAGGTTACCTTTTATTTCCAGACGAAGCTCCCTGTTGGTAAAGCCAGTGCTCCATTTGTGCTCTGCATCAGCCTGTGCCTGCACGTCAGCTGCATAGTTGATGTAGACATTAAACATGTCATTGCTCTTCTTCAAGTCGGCAATTTCTTCAGCAAGTGACTTGAATTGTCCGTCATTGGCTCCATAACCGTGGTTGTCTTGGGCGTTTGTTCCCAAAGAAAGAGCAAACAGGCAGGCACATAACAGAGTCTTTTTCATGTCATTCAATCTTTTCATCAGTTATTTCAAAAGGATAGTCTCAGACGTGGGCTGGGCGTTCATGGACGATACCCGATACACACAGAACAGCCGGCTGGTGGCAGAAGCGAAGCAGTCCTGCTATGAGTACAGCCGTAGTCCTACTCGGAAGCACTGTTTCCTGTGCAATGGGTTCATATCACAAAAGTAGGAAAAATATCAATAGCTTTCCCAGATAACGCAAACAAAAGCTACTGGTTTAACATTCTTTAGCGTCATAACGCAACCACCATGGGCTGCTAATTGCAAAACAAGACTATGGTGGTGACACTTTGATAGGAAGAGAATAGAGATTATCCCTTGGTGAAGTACCTCCGAGAACTATGTTCTGAGCCGTCAGAATTCTTGAATATAACAGGCGACAACAGCCTTTCATCTCCGAAAAACATCGAAGGACAATGGATATAAGTACCGATAAAATGACAAATTATTATTAAAAACATGACAGACTTCAGAAATAATCGCTACTTTTGCAAAGAGTAAACTGCACCCGGCAAGTGGGGCTATGACAGGATAATCCACTGTGAATCATTGCTAGAATACATGCTCGTGCGTCTGCCGTCAGGCTTTGTCCACGGACGCTGGAGTCTTGTTTTCCAATCGGATTCAGCCCCTTCATGCCCGTTTGCAGCACTTTTTATGGTAGTTATGAGTAAACGATTGCTTTTCATATTCGGTGCGCTGCTGTTGCTTTCTACAGCTGCAACGGCACAGGAACATATCAACCCCGAAGACCGTGTGGTGGATATGGACTCACCAACGTTTGTGCCTATGGTTCACATCGGTAAGGTAAAGGTGGGTGCAGACAGCATACAATATGTCCGTACAAGCAAGGTTTACGTCTTCCCTCCCTTGGATTTCAAGAACAAATCACAGGAAGCTGCATATTACCGGCTGGTCTACAACATCAAGAAAGTGTTGCCGATAGCCAAGGAATGTCATCAGATTATCCTTGAAACAGGTGCCTATCTCGAGACTATCCCCTCAAAAAAAGAACGTGACGAACACATGAAGCGTGTGGAGAAAGACATTTGGAACACGTATAAGCCTCGTATGAAGAAGCTGAATTTCGCACAAGGAAAACTGCTCATCAAGCTCGTTGACCGTGAGTGCAACTCAACATCCTACGAACTCGTACAGGCTTTCCTCGGTCCTGTGCGTGCAGGTTTCTATCAGGCATTTGCGTGGGCTTTCGGCAGTAGTCTGAAGAAACGGTATGACCCGAAAGGAGCTGACAGGCTCGTGGAGCGCATAGTCTTGCAGGTTGAGGCTGGACAGTTGTAACCTACCTATGCCTTTCGATGCGACAGCAAGGGTGTGGTGACGGTAAGACGATTGAGGCATAGAGGACAAAAGAGGGGGATGAACGCAAAGGAATCTGAGAAGGGAAGGATAACCGGTTATCCGCCTTCAGGTATCAGCCATAATAGATACTATGTAAAAATAAGCTCATGTCCGGAAAATTACTGACGCTTAATTGCCATCCAACTAACGCCCAATTGACGTTCAATTAGTGCTTAGTTGAAGTCGAAGTAGTGCTTAATTGAAGTGCAATTAAGCATCTGTTTTTAACAAGTTATTATAATCTTCTGATTTACTGATGGTTGTGCGCATGCGCTCCTTGCTTTTTTTATCTCTGTTTTAATGTAAGGCAGACAGTAATTTGCGTAAAGATATTTCATAGTTTCGGACAAGAAGTTACATAACCTTAAGTTCAGTATAAAGCAAGATAGCTCATTGGAAGTCTGAACTTACAGAAAACTGGTTGTATCCTCATTGGTTCTGTAGGGTAAACACTTCCCATAAAAAGTTAGTTATTGGTGGCTCACAATATATCTTATAGGTTCAATTATGGACTTTTTCTCTCATCTTTAAGCGATGTGTCGTTGCCCATCAAATGTGGTGTTAAGGGCTGATCACATTGCAATATATTACTGGTCTGTCACGATATTACCGATAAAAAATAACAGGGACGCACAAACGGTGCGTCCCTGTTATGATAGTTGCGGCTGAGATAATGCTGTTTCCCGTCCCTAAGGGGTGGGGAGCAACTGCCATTACAGCGTGTAAAGCACCTGTATTACGGTCTGACCGACAGCCTGCAGCGTGTTCTTGTCAATATGCTCCATGGTGTCGTTGACGGTATGCCATGTCGGACCGAAAGAGCTCTGCTGGCAATCAGGATAGTAAGGAATGATGTCAATCGTAGGAATACCAGCAAACTGGTTCACGGGAACATGGTCATCGGTAACCATTCCACCTATTGTATCAGGGAAGTAAGAGCCGAATCCGGCCGCCTTTGCTGCCTCCCAGACACGGTTCACGATGTCTGGTGCAAACTGTACCGACATTCCTTCACGATAGAACTGTGCACCTTCGCCGCCTACCATGTCGAGAAGAATACCGAACTCAGGCTTGACAGCGGTCGGGAAGTTCTTTGCATAGTACTGTGCTCCTAATGCCCAGGAGTCGCCTGTATCCTGGTATCCTGTCTCCCAACGTGGTATTCCCCAGTCTTCAGCATCAAAGCAAACGAAGTCAACACCCACTGTCAGCTTCTTGTCAGCCTGCAACAGGCGTGCCAGCTCAAGCATTGCCGCTACGCCACTGGCACCGTCATTGGCTGCCATAACCGGCTTCTTGTGGTTAGTTGAGTCCGGGTCGTTGTCAGCCCAAGGGCGACTGTCCCAGTGTGCACAGATCAGTATGCGTTTCTTCGCTTGCGGGTTGAAGCGTGCGATGATGTTTGTCGACTTCAGTATCGTACCGTCATAGGCGTTGAGGTCGGCTTTCTGTTCCTGCACCTCACAGCCATACTGCTTGAACTTCTCCACTATCCACTTGCCGCACTGTTCGTGTGCTGCAGAGTTCATCAGACGTGGTCCGAACTCACACTGTGCCGCAGTGAAGGCGTATGCAGAGTCAGCATTGAACGCAGGACCCACAGGTTTTGCCGTAGCTACAGTATCAGATGCATTGTCGTTGTTGCTTGCTTTTCCCTTGCAGCCATAGGAAACGGTTGCCAGAGAGGCTGCCAGGAGGCAGCCGAAAAGGAGTTTTATATTAGCTTTCATTTTCTATTATAATCGATATTAAGCGATGATAGACGATCAGGATATTACTTCCTCACACTCTGTACCTGTGCCATTACACGCAGCCAGTTGCCTCCCCATATCTTCTCTATATCACGTTCGTTGTACTTGCGACGCAGAAGATGGAGGGTAAAGTTAATCATTTCGCTGGCATCAGCCATACCCCGGACGGTTCCGTCACCATCAAAGTCGGTGCCGATACCTACGTGGTCGATGCCCATGACGTTGATGGCATGTTCAAGATGGGCGATGGCATCCATGACAGTTGCTTCACCACCTTTCCTCAGAAAGCCCTTGTACATCGTGATATGTGCCACGCCGCCCTTCTTTGCCAACGCACGCATCTGGTCGTCGGTAAGGTTACGGGGAACGTCACAAAGCAATTTACTGTTGGAATGACTGCATACAATCGGCATCGTACTGAGCTCCAATGCGTCATAAAAACTCTTCTCACCGCCGTGACTCAAGTCAATCATTATACCGTTGCGGTTCATCTCCCTGATGACCTCTTCACCGAATTTGCTTACACCACCATGGGTATTGCAGCCCCGTGCAGAGTCGCAGATGTCGTTGTCACCATTGTGACAGAGGGTTATATAGGTCACACCACGCTGTGCGAAGTGCTTGACATTCTCGAGTTTATGCTCCAGCACAAGACCGTTCTCGATGGCAAACATGATGCTCTTACGGCCCTTGCGCTTGTCCTCATAGAGGTCGGAAGGCGTGCGGGCAATACTGATATAGCGTTGATTCTGCTTTACGATGTCCTCAATCTTGTCGAAGATAAGGTCGGCATAGACTGCTGGTGAAAGATGGTTCAGCGTCTCTACGAGGTCAGGATTGAAGCGTTTAAGTCCTTCGACATCAATCTTTGAGGAGAAAGACTCGCCAATCTTTGGCTGTGGAAGGTATGCTGCCATCGTCACTGCATCCTGTCTTCCCTCCGTCATCTTATGGAGATCATAGAGAATACGTGGGTCACGCTGGTCGAAGTGGACACCCTGTGGGAAGAACATTGGCGTATCGCAGTGTGTGTCAAGCGTAAGGATACGCTGGTGAAGCTGCTTGGCAAGATAGAAGTTGTTGGATTGTCCGACCAGCCACTGGAAGAGTTTTCCTCCCTCTTCACCCATCCATTCGGGATGCCACTGCACTCCCATGACAGGCTTGAACTCTGTACTTTCGATGGCTTCAATGACACCATCGGGCGAAAGAGCCGTCACACGGAAACGTTTGCCGGGGTCTTTCACAGCCTGATGATGGAACGTGTTGACCATTATGCGTTCTTCCTTATAGAGCGCATAGAGGACAGATGACTTCGTAACCGTCACGCTGTGTGTTGCCTCACTGCGTTCAGCGTCCTGCGAATGTTTCAGTGTTGCAGCGTGAAAGGTGGTTATCGTCTTGTCTTTGCTCAGCTTCTTCTCAACCGTTTCATCCGTCCTTATATAGTCTTCGTAGATATCCTGCTGTATTGTTCCACCCAAAGCGACAGCAAGGGTCTGGACACCACGGCAGATACCGAGGATAGGCAGCTGGCGGTTAAACGCCAGACGGGTAATCATCAGTTCGGGCAGATCACGCTCGGCATTGATGTTATGCAGGTGCAAAGAGGGCTCTTCACCAGTCCAAAGCGGGTTGATGTCGCCTCCACCCGTAAGGAGAAGACCGTCAAGATGGTCGAGAGTGTTGACAAGCACATCCTTATCAGCGACAGGAGGGACGAGCACCGGGATTCCACCCGCTGCTACCACCTGTTTATAATAGACATCCCTTATCGTAGCATCGCCGTCAGTAAAGTTGGTAGTGATACCGATTACAGGTTTGCGTTTTGCTTCGGGGAAGGTTGAATATACCTTATCGAGATGCGACTGAAGATTATACTGCATTCTTATTCTTTTTTGAATGGTCGGTTTATCGTTGATAGATGGCGGAAGAGTTTAGAACAGTTCTTCTGCAATAGGTATCTCACGCTTGATGCTCTGTTCAAGGGAAATGAGCGTCTCCGTGGAGACTACGCCCGAAATCCCCTGCAACTGGTTGTTGAGAAGGTCCATCAGCTGCTCATTGTCCTTGGCATACAGTTTGACAAGCATTGTGTAAGGACCTGTCGTGAAGTGGCATTCTACCACTTCCGGGATGGCACTGATGCGCTCAACCACTTTCTTGTACATTGAGCCACGTTCAAGATTAAGTCCCACATAGGTGCAGGTTGTATAGCCTAAACTCTTGGGATTGACATCAAAGCCACTACCTGTAATGACACCGTTTTCAATGAGGTGCTGTACACGCTGGTGTATGGCAGCACGCGAAACACCACATTGGGCAGCTACATCCTTGAAAGGCATGCGTGCGTTCTGTGAGAGGATACCTAATATCTTCTTATCCAATCGGTCTACTTTTTCCATGTTCTATGGTTATATATTATTATGTGTTCTATTATTCAGAGCTTGATTTGATTGCGAACAAAAGTAGGGAATTAATATGGAACAAGCAACAAAATGACATAAAAAATGCGCCACTAAGGCGCATTTTGTTTTTATTTTAAGCAAGAGAACAGTATTTCACGGCTTTTATCTTACTTTTTTACAGTCTTCTTGCCTTTGTTGGCAGGAACTTTCTTAGCAGGAACCAGCTTTGCAGCATCCATTACCTTTGCTTCCTTTTCCGCTGCTGCTTCAATGCCCTTGAGCTCGAGAGTGAAGATAAGCGTTGAGAATGGAGCAATGTCGCGACCAGCACCTTTCTCTTTGTATGCAAGGTTCTGTGGAATGACAATCTCCCACTTTGACCCGACAGGCATCATCTGCAGAGCCTCTGTCCAGCCTTCGATGAGTCCGCCAACATTAAACGTATCGAACTCTACACCATGACGTGAAGTTGCGTCGAACACCTTTCCGTCGATGGTCTTGCCTTCATAGATAACCTGTACACGGTCAGTTTCCTTCGGTATAGGACCATTACCCTTTGTGATGATGCGGTACTGGAGTCCGTCAGGAAGTACTACGACCCCCTCCTTCTTCTTGTTTTCTTCCAAGTAAGCCTCGTTCTTAGCCTTTGCTTCAGCCTCCTTCTGTGCCTTCAGCTCAACCTGCTTCTTCTCAAATATCCTGCTTGCTTCATCCACTTTGAGGAAAGTAGTGTCCTTTGCCATAGCATCTTTGAAGCCTCTATAGAGCAATTCTGTGTTGATAGGAGAGGATGTGCCCTCAAACTTTCCTACGATATTAGGCAGCATGCTCTTCTCGACCTGTGAACTGATAATCAGTCCGGCAACGTAAGCAGCAAAGGCAGAGTCCTTGCGGTTCTCAATGCCCTGGTGAAGACCGCGCAGGAAGTCGGGCATCTGTGCTTCTTTCACGCCGAACTGATTGGCGAGGTAATCGTTCAGACCACGGGTAATCGCCATACCTGCCGCATAGCTCAATGTATCAGAAGGTGTGTCCAGACTTGTCTGTGGCACGATGCGAACCATCTCGCATACGGTTTTCTGCTTTCCTTTCTTGTCTTTCTTCTTGCTCTGAGCACTTGCAGAGTTGAAGGCTGAACCTGCTGCGATGAGCAGTGCCAGCATTATTATCTTCTTCATTGTACTGTCGTTTTTAAAGAAAAGATGATTTCAATTGTAGAGGGTGCATGACATGAATATTATCAGTTGGGACAGATGCCCCTGTCTGTCTGCCCCGATATGGTACATCTGTTGACAGACGGGATGCGTCTGTCCCAACACAATCACCCTCCTTTATATTCTTTCTATAATGTTCTTATGGCTTTAAGCCCTTTTCCCAGGTGTAAGTTCGATGAATAATGAGCTTGGAAAAGCACATCAGCGTCTCCCTTTTCTGCTACGCAAGTGCATCATTACTGAATTATTCTCACGAAAATAAACAATTATCTTCATGAGAATAAATATTTCTTTTCACGATGAAAAATATTTCTTTTCACGATGAAAAATATTTCTTTTCACGATGAAAAATATTTCTTTTCACGATGAAAAATATTTCTTTTTATGAAAATAATTCTTCATCCATTGTTAAGGAGGATTGCAGCAGATGCTCTTCCGTAGGGAAAAGGAAGACTCACCGACCCCCGGTTATTACATTCCTGGCTTTGTCTGAGGCATAGCCGGTGCGCTCTCAGGTGCCTTCTCGATACCGAGCAACTCAACGGTAAACACGAGTGTTGAGAATGGCTTGAGGTCTGGACTTGGCTGCTCAGCACCGTAACCAGCTGTGTAAGGAATGGTAATCTCCCACTTTGCACCTACAGGCATCTTGGTCAGAGCCTCTGTAAAGCCTGGGATAACACCGCCAACTGGCATTGTTGCGCCGTCACGCTGGTCGAAAACCTTACCCTCGATGGTCTTACCGACATAGTTAATCTTGACAACATCAGATGCCTTTGGTGTAGCACCGGAGCCAGCTTTCAGCTCCTTCACCTGCACACCCTGGCCGATTGTCTTCACACCTTCCTTCTTTGCGTTGGCAGCCATGTAAGCATCGCTCTTCTTCTTGTTGGCACCGTAAGTCTTCTCAGCAGCCTTCATCTGGATAGCCTTTGAAGTCTTCTGCTCAATCTCACGAGCCTGCTCAACGGTCATCTTCTGTCCCTGACCCTTTGCACTTGCTGCGAAACCAGCGAGGAAGTTGTTCAGAGAGATGGTCTTGGTAGAGTCCTCGCCGAAGATCTGACGGTTAATCTGCTGCTTGATGATCATGTTCATCTGCATACCAACACCGATACCGGCATTGTAAGCAGCACGCTTCTTGTCCTCTGCGTTCTGTGCACCGTCGTTCATACCCTTGATAAACTCATCGATGTAAGCGGTGTCAATCTGCATCTGCTGGAGATACTGCTTGACACTCTGACCCTGGTCAACACCGAATGCGTAGCTCAAAGAGTCAACATCAGACTTCATTTCCTCCTTTGGAGCGGAGTTGCCACAGGCGGTGAAACCTGCAGCTGCGATAGCCATAGCGGCC
Source organism: Prevotella fusca JCM 17724 (assembly GCF_001262015.1). NCBI lineage: Bacteria > Pseudomonadati > Bacteroidota > Bacteroidia > Bacteroidales > Prevotellaceae > Prevotella > Prevotella fusca. The sequence continues at coordinate 1,488,242 of NZ_CP012074.1, read as the reverse complement.
AATAAATAAATTTTCTTCATTATTTTAATTGTTTAGTTTCTTAAGAATATTATCAGGGCAGGCGATGATGGACGATGATTTTCGTCTGAAACTGCCTACACATAATTCCTTACTTCACTTCAATCAGCTCAACATCGAAGACAAGGGCTGCGAAAGGGGGAATCTGTGCACCGGCACCACGCTCGCCGTATGCAAGGTTATAAGGGATGAAGAAACGGTACTTGGCACCCTCCTGCATGAGCTGCACACCCTCTGTCCAGCCTGCAATAACCTGGTTCAAACCGAATGTAGCCGGCTGGTTGCGCTTGTAAGAGCTATCGAATACGGTACCGTCAATCAGTGTACCCTCATAGTGACATACAACCTGGTCTGTAGCTGAAGGCTTCTTGCCGTTGCCTTCCTTCAGAACCTGATACTGCAAACCTGATGGCAAGGTTACGACGCCATCTTTCTTGCCGTTCTCAGCAAGGAAAGTCTCTCCTGCTGTCTTTGCTGCCTTACCAGCCTCAGCTGCTGCAGCCTGCTGCTTAGCTTCCTGCTCCTGAAAGAAGTTCTGTACGAGTTTCTGTGCCTCTGCATTGTCAACTTTCAGTTCTGAACCTGAAATAACATCCTTGATAGCCTGTGCGAAGTCGTCGATATTCAGTTCCTTTGCGCCCATTCCTGCGAGCTGTGAACCGATACCGATACCCAGTGCGTAGCTTAATTTGTCCATTATAGTTCTTGATATTATTAATAATTAATGTGCAAAGATACTATTTTTAAGGTATAGTATTGCATTAATCGAATTAAAATAACTAAATTTGTGGTAGAGAACGTGAGGAATACATGGAGATTGGAGAGGTTGGCCGGGGACTTGGCAAGGCTGCACAAGAGTGTCTTCAGCATAGGCTTCTGTCATCAGGAACATTGCCATAACTCCCCGTGACCGTCTCTGGTGTCCTCGACTTCCCGACGCATAAAAGGAGAAAAGGTATGAAGAGAATCGTATTCTTAACAGGTGCCGGCATGTCTGTGGAGAGTGGTTTCAAGACCTTCCGCGGCAATGACGGACTATGGGAGGATTATCCTGTTGAGCAGGTAGCATCCCATGAGGGCTGGTTAGCTGACCCTACACTGGTCAACAACTTCTACAATAACCTGCGTAAAAAGCTCTATGCTGCCAAACCTAACGAAGGTCATCGCCTCATCAAGGAGCTTGAGAAAGCCTATGAGGTGACCGTAATCACGCAGAACGTTGATAATCTTCATGAGAAGGCTGGCTCTGCAAAGGTCATCCATCTGCATGGAGAACTGACAAAGGTCTGCTCAAGCAATGAGCCTTATGACAGCCGTTACATACAGGAATTGCCACCGGAAAACTGTGAGGTTGCCCTGGGGACACGGGCTGGTGACGGCAGTCTGCTGCGTCCTTTCATCGTCTTTTTCGGCGAAGCTGTCCCCATGATAGAACCTGCCGCCGCCGAAGCAGCACAGGCTGACATCTTCGTTATCATCGGTACGTCGCTGAATGTCTATCCAGCAGCCGGTCTTGTACAGTATGCCCGTCCGGGAACTCCCATCTACCTCATTGATCCCGATGATGCACCTGTCAGTGGTTCAGGGCGTGTGACGCATATCAAGAAAGGTGCCAGCGAGGGAATGAAAGAGCTGATGAGGCTGTTGTGAGGTCCCGTCTGCTGAAGTTCTGCTCCCAGGTCCAGCCTGTATATCTTCCCAAAGGAGAAGGGGCTGACATATTGGAAAGATTGTGATCAGCCTGTTTCCAAGGTTTTTATACGGTCTTTCGGAATGGAGTCCGGATGGTTTTCGCATCTTCCCACTGGTTGGGAAACATGTTACTAATGCTTTGTAATGGTATTACAGACGCTTTGTAATCATACTACAAGTGCTTTGTAATGGTATTACAAACGCTTTGTAATCATGTTATAAATGCCTGGTGACAATCCTCTTAACGGGAAACAATAGTAGAAACAGAAGTAAAACATATCAAACAAAACACTTGAAAGATGACCCACATAACATTTCAAGCCCCATATTCGTGGGGAAGATGGAGGTGGGTAGCAATGATTAAATTTATGAAGAAACTATTATCACTTCTCTTCTTAGCCCTCATGGCAGTATCTGTCATGGCTCAGAAGAACGTTTACAAGTTTAGTGTAAAGGACGGAAACGAGCGTACCGTCAAGTTAAAGGACTACAAGGGCAAGGTGCTGCTCATCGTCAATACGGCGACAAAATGCGGATTTACACCGCAGTATGAGGCGTTACAGAAACTCTATGAGACCTATAAGAAGCAAGGACTCGTCATCCTTGACTTTCCTTGCAATCAGTTTGGTGCACAGGCTCCGGGCACGTTCCGCGACATTCACTCCTTCTGTACAGGCAACTACGGGACCACTTTCCCACAGTTTGCAAAGCTCAATGTCAACGGGCAGAGCGAATCACCGCTTTACACCTATCTGAAGGCTCAACAGCCATTCAAGGGCTTCGACCTGAATAGTAGCATCGGTAAGTTCCTCGATGAGAAGTTCCGTGCGGAGAATCCTGCCTATGCTAAGGACCCAAGTATCAAATGGAACTTCACGAAGTTTCTCATTGACCGTCAGGGACATGTCATTGACAGGTTTGAACCTACTGCTGACATGAAAGACGTAGAGGCTGGTGTCAAGGCTGCATTGAAGATGAAATAAAGGCTGTTAGGTCAATGGGGCTTATTGTGCTGATTAGCCTGATTGGTCCAACAAGTCCAATAAGCCTAATAATCAAAAAGACAAAACCGGCTGACACGCACCAAGTGTCAGCCGGCTTTGTTTATCGTTCTTGACCAACGTAAGGTTATTACACCTTCTGCTGGTTCTTCTGTGATGTCTTCTTCTTCACCTTAAACTTGTCGAATCCCTTACCGAATACGCCCATTACCCGACTCTGTGTTACGAAAGCATCTGGGTCAATGTCATCAATCATGCGATAGACGTAAGATGCCTCACGCTGGCGGGTCACGACGATGACAACCTTTATGTCATGTCCCGTATAGTAACCCTTTGCGTCGATGATGGTACTGGTGCGGTGTGGCTGGTCCTTTGAAATCATGTCACAGATTTCCTTATAACGTTCGGAAATGATGAGGAACTGCACCGAACGGCGGCTGGAACTGATGACTTGGTCGAGCACAAACGAGGTGATAATAAGGTTAACATAACCGTAGATAACCTGCTCCCAGTTATGAAGAACAAGATAACTGCCTGTCACGATGGTCATGTCAACCAACAGGATAACACGTCCGAGGGAGATGTCACGGTACTTGTTGACGATGGCTGCAACGATGTCCGAACCACCCGAACTGCCATTGTAGGACAGACCGAAAGCCAGACCCACACCACAGAACGATGCTCCGATGATGGCTGCCATAAAAGGCTCATCGTGTAAGAGGTCCGGATTAGGCACGAAATAACCTAAAATCTTCGTCATGGCTGTCAGCATCAAGACACCATAGATGGTTCTGATGCAGAACTTCAGGCCCAGGACTTTCAAGGCTACAGCCAGCAGAATGGCGTTCAAAACAAAGTAGGTGTTACTCACTTCAATGTTCTGTCCCCACTTCAGGATTGAAGCCAGACCGGCTACTCCACCGTTACCAATGTGGTTGGGAAGGAGAAAGATCATCCATCCGATAGCATAGGAAAGCATACCTACGGCTATCATCACATAGTCTAATATCTCCCGATAAAGAACTTTCTTGTTAATCATACGTTTAAGGATATAAGTGAAATGACCCTGCAAATTTAAATAAATTTTCTGAAACAAAGCACTTGCACAGAAAAAATAGAGTACCTTTGCAGAAAATAATATCTACTCCGAGGCTGCAGAAGAATGGCAATGGGTGTCAATTCGTAGGAAAGGGCGGCTTGTACATCCGCAAAAGACTGCCATTGGCGGACATAAAAGCCATGCTTCACGACTTTTAAACAGCCTCTCCCACTTGCATTTTTTGCAGAAAATTAGCAGCATGTCAGAAGATTTTGATATACATGAAGAAAGGCTGAACTCGGTCGAGAAGGATTTTGAGAACGCCCTGCGCCCGCTGAAGTTTGATGATTTCAGCGGACAGCAGAAGGTTGTCGAGAACCTCAGTGTCTTTGTTGAAGCCGCCAAGTTCCGTGGCGAACCGCTCGACCATACCCTCCTGCACGGTCCTCCGGGACTGGGTAAGACGACATTGAGCAACATCATTGCCAACGAGCTGGGCGTAGGTTTCAAGATTACCTCTGGTCCTGTGCTCGACAAGCCGGGCGACCTTGCGGGTATCCTCACGTCCTTAGAGCCTAATGATGTCTTGTTTATTGACGAGATACACCGCCTTTCTCCTGTCGTGGAGGAGTATCTTTACTCTGCGATGGAGGACTATCGTATTGATATTATGATTGATAAGGGACCATCGGCACGGTCTATCCAGATAGACCTCAACCCCTTCACCCTCGTTGGTGCAACGACACGAAGCGGACTGCTCACTGCCCCGCTCCGTGCCCGTTTCGGTATCAATCTGCACTTGGAATACTATGACCCGGAAACATTGCAACGCATTATCAAGCGGTCGGCACAACTGCTGAGAGTGCCCATCGTGGACGAGGCTGCAAATGAAATAGCACGCCGTTCACGTGGCACGCCACGTATCTGTAACTCTCTGTTACGCCGTGTGCGCGACTTCGCACAGGTGAAGGGTAACGGTACTATCACGCCCGAAATTGCTACGATGTCACTGCAGTCACTGAACATTGACAAGTATGGTCTGGACGAGATTGACAACAAGATTCTTCTCACTATCATCGACAAGTTCCGTGGCGGTCCGGTAGGTGTCTCGACCATTGCAACAGCCATCGGTGAGGACTCCGGTACGGTTGAAGAGGTTTATGAGCCTTTCCTCATTATGGAGGGGTTCATCAAGCGGACACCTCGTGGACGTGTGGCAACGCAGCTTGCCTACAACCATCTCGGGCGAAACTCATATCAGGAAAATCCCCTCCAGCCGGGACTATTCGACTAAAAGAACTCCATTGCGCAGGTTTCATGGCGAGCTTATGCAATGGAGTTTTTGCATTATATGACCCTGAACTGACGTCAATACAGCGGATGTCTGGCGTTAATATCCTTATCAAACATAATCCTTTCCGCCTATGAAAATGAACAGTATCAAATTCTTTTCATGAAAAGAAATAATTTTCTTCATGAAAATAAATATTTCTTTTCACGATAATAAATATTTCTTTTCATGAAAATAATTCGCAGCAGGCAGCTTTTCTGTATGAAAAAGCATACTGGATGCGCCTCCATACCTTGTCGGTTGCCGCTTGAATTACGGCTGTCTGTCCTCGCTTCTCACAGTCAGATGTCCCTCTTGAAACGATTATTATCAGAAAAAAAATACCATCCTTTGTCACAAAACTCCCAGTTCTTCCGTCTATATTAATGTAAACGAAACAGAATCATGAATCTTTTAAACATCAAGACAATGAAAACAACAATCTTTACTATTGCTTTCGCAGCAGCTGTTCTCCTCTCAGGCTGCACTGTACAGGCTAAACCGTCACTCGTAACCAGCGTGCCTAAGAATGATGGTGTTGAGGAGATTTTCAAGCAGCTCAAGAGTGAAAAGAACGTTACTTATATCAATCTGCCCAAGTCGTTCATCAAGATGGGACTGAAATCGTCCAATGATAAGACAGCAAGTGCCCTTGCCGACCAGATTGATGCCTTGCAGATTCTGGCATTTGAGAATACCGATAAGAAGGCAAAAGACAACTTATACAAGCGAATCGGAGGTCTGGAGGTGAAGGGATATGAGCCTATGGTAAAGACGAATGAGGATGGTGAAAAGGTCAGAATACTCGTCAAGAGCAATGAGAAGGAAATCCAAAGCATTGTCATCTTTGCCATGGACAAGGAAGACTGTTCACTCATCAGAATCGATGGACACATCAATCCTTCCGACCTTGATGCCATCGTGGATTCGCAGACCAAATAAAGCAAAGTGAGGTATGAAACGGGTTCTTATTTTGTTTGTCTTCGCTCTCAGTGTGCTGGGAACTTCCTCACAGAGCGTTGAGGCGTTGTTCAGACAGTACAGGAACGAGAAGAACGTAGAGTATGTGCATATCCCACGTTTCGTAATGTCAATGGTCAAGATGCTTGCGAAGGAAGGGCAGGACGAAGGCAGGGCGTTGAAGGCTGTCTCTTCCGTCCGGGCTCTTGACATGGAGAGCTGCAGTCCTGCTGTTAGAAAGAACTTTCAGAAGACGCTCCAGACCTTCCAGCCTGCAGGATATACGCCTGTTATCTTCTGTAAGGAGGGAGATGAAACCAGTTATATCTATATAAAGGAGAAGAAAGGCTACATCCGTGAACTGCTCATCCTCTCTGCCGGCAATAACGAGGGTGCCATCATGCAAATTAAAGGTAAGATAAAACCAGATGATGTGGACACGGTAGTAAAACGGAACACGAAGAAGAACTGTTTGAAAAAGCCATAAGATACGTTTCGACCTGTCGCTATCCGTCATCACACACCATCGCCTGTTAATTCCTACACTGCACATCAGCCCATGCAAGCAACCGAATTCAAACAACTGTTCCTGCCCTGTCATCGGAAACTTTTTTCGGTGGCATACAGGCTTATAGGTAATGTGCAGGCTGCCGAAGACTTGGTGCAGGAAACCTTCTTGAAGCTCTGGATGCAGCGTGATAAGATAGAAGGGGTTGGCAACCCCGAGGCTTACAGCATAACAGTTCTGAGGCGGCTGTTCTATGACAGGATGAGGACAGCCCGCCTGCCCGAGGTTGACAAGGACGTTGGAAGTCTGCAGGTCGTTTCCTCACAGAACCTCAGCAGGCAGGTGGAAGACAATGATGAATACGTGCAGATTAGGCAGATGATAGCCCGCCTGCCTGAACCACAGGGAAGGATAATGGTGATGCGCGACATTGAAGACCGTTCCTTTGAGGAAATCAGTACGGAGACTGGGCTCACGGAAGTGAATGTGAGGAGTATTCTGAGCCGTGCACGAAAGAAAATAAGAGAACAGATAAAGACAATACAACATGGCAAAGACTGAAGAAATAAAGCGTCTGCTTGTCCGATACTACGACGGACAGACCACCGAGGAAGAGGAGAACATACTGCGTTCCTATTTCAATAGTGGCGATGTTGATGCTGCTTTGGAGGAAGAGAGTGCCATCTTCATGGCTCTTCAGTCCGAGGATTGTCCTGTTCCGGAGGGCTTGGAAGCACGGCTGAGCCGACAGATAAACCAGTGGAATACCGTAGAGATAACCGCTCGTCGCACAGTAAGGCACAGTAACCTGCGCTGGGTAGTAGGCATTGCAGCCAGCCTGCTGCTTCTTTTCGCTGCCGGTGCTATCGTCTATCAAAGCGAGAACAGAGCCGGACAGACCGAACAGGATACCTATACGGACACAAAGGACGCCTATGCTGAAACCTCACGGGCACTGATGAAGTTCTCTGAATCAATCAATAAAGGGATTGAAGCTGCGGAGAACATCACTAACAAGACAGGAGATTAGATTATGAAGAGATTGATTTTAACGCTTTGCATGGCATTGATTGCCTGTATGAGTGCATTCGCTCAAAGGGCACTATTCGATAAGTATAGTGATACGGATGGTGTCTCTACTGTCTACATCTCACGCAATATGATGCGCATGATGGGCAGCGTTAAGGCTGGTAACAAGGACATAAGCAGGATTGCCAGACGCCTTGACTACCTGCAGATACTGTCCTGTGAACGTCCCTCTCTGGTCCCTTCCATCAAGAAGACTGCCCAGAACATATTCCGCCAGCAGAAGTTTTCGGTTGTCATGCAGGTTAATGAAAGTGGTGAGCATACCACTATCTACGAACGGCACCATGCCAATGGTAAGAATGAATTTGCCCTGCTTACCGTACAACGCGACGAGATAACCATCATCAATCTGCTTGGTAATGTGACGTTGCAGGATATTCGGGGGATAGCCGGTGGGAAATAATCCCCTGGCTTTCTTGGTTATATAACGGAAATAAACTATATTTGCACAGGATAAGCTGCACCCGGCAAAGTCAAAGTGAGCTTTACTGTGTGCTCGTTTGCATTATTTTTGCAGAAAATAAGGATATGAAAACAGGTATATTCGTCGGGAGTTTTGATCCGTTTACGATCGGGCATGACTCCATTGTATGCCGTGCCTTGCCTCTCTTTGAAAGGATTGTCATCGGTGTGGGTGTCAATGAGCGCAAGAAGTATATGCTTGATACGGAGGAGCGGACGGGGCGTATAGCAAAACTCTATGCCGATGAACCGAAGATAGTGGTGAAAGCATACAGCGACCTGACCACAGACTTCGCCCGTCGTGAGGGGGCTGAATACATCATTAAAGGTGTGCGCAGCGTGAAAGACTTTGAGTATGAGCGGGAACAAGCCGACATAAACCGACGTCTGAGTGGTGTAGAGACCATCCTATTCTATGCCGAGCCACAACTGGAAAGCATCAGTTCCAGCGTTGTGAGAGAACTGAAACACTTCGGAAGAAACGTAACGGAGTTCCTTCCAAAGGGATATTGACTCACAGGCTGATAAAGGATTATAAGCCCATAAGGCTAATTGATAAAACAGAAACAAATGATAACATACAGTGCTGAAGGCGTAAAGATGCCAAAAATCAGGAAACGTGATACTTCCCGCTGGATTAAAGCTGTTGCTGCCACACACGGCAGGAAGGTCGGGGAAATCGGCTACATGTTCGTTGATGACGAGAAAATCCTTGAAGTAAACAACGAATATCTGGGGCATGACTACTACACGGACATCATCACCTTTGATTATGATGAGGGTGATGTGCTCAATGGCGACCTTGTTATTTCGCTCGATACAGTCCGTACCAATGCCGAGTTTTTCAATAAGGTATACGAGGACGAACTGAATCGTGTCATCATTCATGGTATCCTCCACCTCTGTGGTATCAATGACAAAGGTCCCGGTGAGCGTGAGATTATGGAAGAGAACGAGAATAAGGCACTTGCCTTGCTCAAGGAAATGAGTAGCCGTTCATAATCAACGGCCTACAGGTTTCGGTATGGTTATGCCGAAATCGTTGCGTCATAGAAAAGCTGTTGATGATTAGTAGCATTCCTATCAAGCACTGATTGTCGTTGAAATGGTGATTGATTTAAGGTTGAGTAGTGCTTGATAGAGGTTCGATTAAGCACCGTTTTCCAAATAGATTATAATTTATGGATGTCCTATAGGTGCTTGATTGATTTCCAGTCAGGCACTGTTTTTTATGGATGGGATTGTAATCTATTGATTATCATGTTGCCATGAATACATGAAAAGTTGTTGGTGTCTGATAAAACTATTCCCATGTAGGTTAGGCATTAGTGCCTAACTATATTAATTATAATGACCATGATAAACCTCACTTACCATCTACAGCTGATGTGTTGTTGCCCATCACGTATGGTGTTGTAGGTAAGCACCAATGGTGTTGAGTACTAACCACCTTGCGGTATGCACTGGACGACTGGGGGCAAGAGTACCTGAACATATATTAATGTGCGGAACTTTGATACGAGGGTATCATTGTTCCGCACATCTCTTTTCTTTATTTCTCACGAAAGCAATTATCTGCTTTCGTGAGAATGAGTCGACAAAGATGTCCTTTTGCAGTAGAGAAGAAGATAATACTCTTCATAACTGCCCTTGGTTCATCATTCGTCCCAAACGCCTTCTGCCTTTTTCCAAGGCGGATTGAAGTATGTGTCGTCCTCATACTCGTCATACATAGGAGGATTCTCTTTACTGTCAGCATGGTCGTAGTCACTGCCACTACCTGCTATAATGAGAAGTTCAGGCGTTACCAAGACTTCCCAAGCCTTGGGCGGAATATATGTTCTTTTCATGACTTTTGATTTTTTAGTTTACGATAATCTTCTTGCCATTAACAATATAGAGTCCTGCCGGCAGCAGCATCATTCTGCTTTCGCCGGCATTGAGCGTTACGGCTTCAACCTTCATGCCGTTTGTATTGTAGATATCGAAGTGTACAGACTTCTTAGCCGTTGCAGTGATGTATCCCTTGCCAGCCTGAAGTGCAAGGTCTGCCTCAAGGGTGAGGTCTGTGATGCCGGTAGTCTCCCACTCTGCATCGTCCGTAACAACCTCAAAGCCTATCATCTCCTTGCTTCCCTGACTGCTTCTGTTATAGAGGTAGTAAGCACGGAACGGATAAACGTAAACATATTGGTATGACGGAAGGAGATTCTTGGAGCTGAGGAACATGTTTCGGGCGAAGTAGAACACGGAAGATGCATTTCTATCCACTTTCACGCCGGAATAAGAGCCATAGTTGGTGAAGTTATACTTGCTCCCGGCTATCGTTCCTGTAGCATTTTCTCCCTTATAGGTGTACTTAGGATTGTCCAGTGCCCCCGTGCTTGCCATTACGTCTGAACCATATTGCGTAGCAATGAAAGAGATTTTTTCGTCTTGAGGAGCATTGGTAACCTCAACCATGTAAGGTACATTGGCCTCTGTATTGTTGCCTTCTACAAGGTCGAATTTAGCCGAGCCATAGTAGTTCCGGGCTGAGGTATCTTCTGAATTATCCAGTACCAGGCAGTTGGTCGGACGCATTTTTGTTACCTTGAACGAGCATCCATCTGTAGTTGTATTGGTGTGTACACCGTTCACAAGAGAAAGCGTAAACGGAAGAATAATGGAGGCATGAGCCACCTTTCCATTCTTCGGGATGGTTATCTCTCGCTTGTAAGTTGCATAGTTCTCGTTAGGAACGGTAATCTTGTACGGTGCATAGAACGGCTGACGGTCAGTAATGACAATGTTCTTGCAGGCACGGAAGTCACCACTCTTTGTCTTCTGGATGTAGTTGTCCTCGTTATAGCTGGAACGTTCCGGGAAGTAAAGCAGACAGTTCGGGTTCAGTTTATCCTTCATTTCGTTCATCTCTGCCTTGTTAGGAATATGAACAGAGTAAAGGTCAGTATAGTCAAGGTACAGAACCTGCTTGCCGGTAGCTCCGACACCCTGCTCTCCATTGCCTCCGTAAAGAGCATTTTTGAGTGCCTGATGCATCATCGGGACAGTCAGATAGGCGTTGCCAGCAGGTATCTTCTGTCCTGTTTCTGCATCAAGTGCAATAAACTTACCGCCGTACATCGGTTTGTCAGTATCGATTCCATCAAGGTTGTAACAGGTGTTGTCATAGAGCTTGGTCAGCTCACACTTCGCCTTGTAATCCTTGACAACGAGCTTGATGTCCATCAGGTAGTAGGCATAGTAACGGTGCTCCATTGCTGTGGTCGGTGCCACGTTCCAGCGTGTCTCGTCTCCTGTGAAGAGATAACACTCTTTGGAATTATTGATGGCAATTTCGATATTCTCGGTAAAGGTTCCGCCCTGTGACTGATAAAGTGCCTCAGAGTAAGGGTACTCCTTCAATGTCGTCGGCGTAGCACCCGTATTATTGTTGTTCAGCTCATCAATATTGCTGTACTTGAAAGGCTTGTCACCACACATCTTGGTGTTGATCTTGTCGCTGGCATTTTCATTACCCGTAGTCGTGTACTGCTTTCCATCACCGAAGCTGTTGTAGTAGTCGGACTTGACAAAGTAATAGCGTGCATGGCGTTGGTCCGTACCATTTGGATAGGTGGCATCACCATACTTGCTGTACAGGTTCTCGAAAGTAAACTTACACTTCTGCTGATCACCCATAAAGTCCTTCGGTACATAGAAGAGGAACTTACCACCGGAAACCTGGAAGTCGTTGGATGTAAACTGCTGCATCAAGGTTGGACCGTCAGCCTTCAATGAATGGCAGATGATATCGATAGAGTTTACAAACGGGTCCAAAGCCTCAAGTGTCAGCTCAAAGGTAACGAGTGCTTTTGTATCAGAAGCCAGTCCAGACACTTCGAACTTGACAGCATCATTGTTCAAGTTGGGTACTTCGATGGTACCTTCAACCCCTTCTGTTACATTAATCTCCTGATAAGGAACATTCTTGTCTGCTGCATAAACTTTCAGTGTATAAGGTGAAGGCGTGAAAGTAGGGTTAACAGCAGTTCCTCTTGCAGTCGTCAGCTTAGCAGCATAACTGCTGTTGACTTTCAATTGGGCAAAGTCATCTTTATCTGGCATATAGAGGTAATAAGTACTGTTTTTAATCAGACTCGCTATATTATCTCCTATCTTCTCGAAACTTGAAGCCTTTGCAGCATCGTTTGTAGAGTAAAGATAATACTTTCCACCCGTATCATGAATGTACAGGTAATTGTTTCCACTATATAGTTTACCGCTGTTTGTACCTGTCAGCTTCCATGCTACTCGTTTGCTTTCCTTCCATTTTCCATCTGTCTGGAGATAATATGTCTTCTTCTTCCATCCACCTTTTACTACGGTAATATAGAAGCCGTCGTTATAGGTGATATTGCTTTGAGCAGCAGATGACCCATAGCGATACTTAACCTTAGCCCCTGTAATTCGATAGCCAAGTGGGATATCTGTACCATCCTGTGACTTAGTTAAAGTAGGGGTCTCTATATAATAAGTGTTGTTACCTACGGCAAAATAGAGGTTTCCATCATTGCGAAGTGCCTGTATGTCACCAGCTCCGGCTACTGCAGGCAGCTTCTTTTCACTTGTTACAGCACTTTCCTGATAGAGAATGTTGCTTGCCATAAGTTCCCTGACATTCCGATAGTCATAACTGAAATAGGTCTTACCATTTTTCACGTTAGGCTTGATAGCCCCCAAGTCCAGTTTACTTGTAGTGAAAGGAACATCAACCATGTTCACTCCCTCATTGATAATCATAGAAGGAGAGCCTGGTGCTACATCCGCCTGGAAAGGTCCTTCAGCGGTGAAGTAAAGCTCACAAGACTTAATGGTTGCTCCATAGAATTCATCCCTCTCCCTCCAGAAGTAGAAGTAAAGGTTGTTACCCATGTCGGTATTATTATTGCTGGTGCGCTCAATAACATATTCCGTATTTTCATTACTCGATCCCATTGTCTGTGTCTTAGCTTTTGGGGAATTGATATTGAAATTACGATCTGTTTCGTACATGATTTTCTTCATGCCTGCTATATTCATAGTATTAACAGTTTTGTTGTTAATATTATTTAGCAGAACGATGCGGTAGCCTGTAAAGCGAAAACCTTTAGGAAGGGATATGTTCATACTGGTCGTAACGGTCTTTCCACCCATTACGACATATTGACCCTGACTGGCATCCAGACTGATGTTTCCGGCAGGGTCTTTCAGCTGTCCACCTTCTACCAGGTCGGTCTTGTCAGAAACGGTAAGGGTCAGTGGTAACTGGTTATGACGCCACAGAGAACTCCAGCCATGCTCGAATCCGATTTCGATGTCATAGGTAAATCCTGCGACCAGCTTTCCCGAATTGGGACTGATGGTAACATTCTGTGCTTTGGAAACTGCAAAAGAGGAAAGCATTATCAATAATAATGCCAGGCGCTGAAGCACATCCAGCCTTCGTCCTCGTTTTAATAATGAGGATAATTTCTCCATAGAATAATTTGGTTTAAGTTTATAATTGTGTATACTGCTCTCATTTACATATCAAATACCTGGTATATCATACAGTTTCCCATATTGATATATTGTTCCAAATTGATATGTTGTTAATTTATTTTTTCAAATTACGTTTGATTTCACAAAATTATAGTTTCATATTGAAATATCCAAAAACATTTACAAGCAATCTTCTCCCCCTGGTGGGTAATGTACTCAAGTACATGTTTTTACGTTTATTCAATTTACTTTGAAATCAAATAAAACCAAATTGAGCCATGCAAAAGATACAAAACAGCGTTACAATAAGTACAAAGCACTGACAGGAGAAGGCGTTTTTAAGATATCAGAGCATTTTCAGGTGAGAACTTGAAGATATCCCATGGTATCAATATTACAGGATGATTGTATATGACAAACATATCTTCTGCGAAAAAACATATCACCTGTGCTTTATTTCATGATTATTAACGTCAGGTTGACATATTACAAAGTGTTTGTAGAATGATTACAAAACGCTTGTAGAATGACTACAAAGTGTTTGTAGCCCCCTTACAAAGCACTGGAAACATTATTACCAACATTGGGAAATAATGGATGAAATGGTGATATTGACCATTTCTTCAGGCAGGGCGGCTTATAGAAAAGAGATCTTCAGCATAGTGTTAATTAGCTACAAACTCCAGCTTTAAAAGTGAAACAAAGCAAAAGAAGTCATTGTTTTGTTATTTTTTTTCTAATTTTGCCAAGCCATAAATAGAAAAAATGGCAAGATATAGATTGTTCATCTCTACTTAACAAACGCCTGACTAAGGTTCATGGATTATACGCTCTTATATTCATTAGGTTGTTTTTCTTACATCCTTTCATCCATCTTTTTCGCAGTAATCAGATGGGGACACGTGTGCCATCCTTATCAGAAATATTCCTGCAGCTTCTTTCCAGCAAGGATAATGTCCCTCTATTTCTTTCTTTTTTCCATCCTCATGTTACCTTATGTATTCAATCCTTTGAATGCTGAAGCGTGGGTGCTGGTAAAGAATTATGGTATCCTTGTCATCCCGACGGCGTGGATACTGCTGCTTTACAGATACTTTGACATCTCCGCCTATAAACACAAGCAACACTGGCTGAGGCTCATGGCATCCATTCCGATGCTTATTGTCCTGCTGCAGTTCGTTCTGACAGTCATCCCTGGAGAGATTTCAGGACAGCAGAGTTTGCAGATAACCAGCATCAGCATTGTATTTGGTGCTCTTTTATTTGCCTATCTCATATACCTGACATTCTGGCTTAACCGGATGGTAAACGAAAAGAACCAGGACAACTATTCCAACGAGGAAGAGTTTCCTGTGCATCTTGCTTCTCACCTCATCTGGCAGCCCTTGGCTTATACATCTGCTTACTGGATAATTATCTTTACAGACAGCCGTCTGATGAGGGCGGGCTTCGACTTTCTGCTCACTGGATGGAATTTGTGGCTGCTTCTTGCAGTCCTCCATCCCGGACATATCAGCAAAGATGCCATGCAGAAGTTAGACGGTATGATAGCAATGTATATCCAGAGAAAGAACCTTGTTCCGCTGTCCGACAGCCTCATAGAGGAAGAAAAAGACAGCCTCAGCCGTGAATGTATAAACAGGATTAAGGCAGACATTCTTGAAATCATAGAACAGAAGAAAGGTTTTCTCAATCCTCATCTGACGCTTGCAGCTGTCGCCTCACAGACTGATTACGGTCGTACTTACGTCTCAAAGGTTTTCAAACAGGAGTTCGGAGGCTTCTACAACTATATCAACCGGCTGCGTCTGGATTATGCAGCCCGTTATGCACAGGAGCATCCCGAAGCCAATCAGGATGAAATTGCCTGCCATTCAGGGTTCAGCAGCCGTGTAAGTCAATGGAGAGCGGCTGATAGGTTGGCAAAGAACGAAGAGTCAAACATCTAACGCAAAGCAATGAATCAGCCTGTAAACTTCTTGTGCAATCTGCTATTTATTGAATGGACCACACTTGTTACCTTTGGTCTGTGCCTGTTTGCGCTGCGAAAACATGAGAAATCCGCTTACTACATCTACACCCGTTCACGCTATCTGCTCGGTACAAACTTCTTGTTTTTCTCCTTAGAACCCTTCTTTTACTGGCTGGAGGAGACTGGTATATACAATGTACCACACACTGAAATCATAGCTTTAAGCCTGTATATTGTCGCTGCAGTTCTGCTTTCCATGACTTACATCCCGTTAGTCCAGCCTGATTACATCAGTCGCAGACGCATAATCTGTGATGCTGTCCTTACTGTTCTGAGCCTGATTTTACTCTATACAGGAACCATTGCGGGGGGATTGTTCGGTTTCGTAAGCCGCTTAGTGGTGACAATGGCGCTCTTTGTTGCCATCTATCTTTTCGGACTTCGCTTCTATAGTTATTACCGACGGGCACAACAGAAAATCGACAACTTCTATGCCGATGACTTCAGACTGTCCATTGCCTGGCTTTCACGTTCCGTTACACTGACCATTACCTTAGGTCTTACGAGCTGCTTTATACCTTTCTTCCCACATTGGCTTGTGGGCATTCACAAGACACTCTGCTTCCTTTCTGCCATCTATATGTTCCTGTCATTCATCAACTATATGCTCAATACCGACTTCGTTGCATTGACAATCGGACTGCCACAGGAGAACGGACGGCTCAACAGAAGTACCATCCTGCAGCTGCAACGGCGCACCAAGCGATGGCAGGAAACGCCCGCTGCGCTGACAAAGAACATCACTATCAACGATGTTTCCCGACAGTTGGGTACCAACCGCACATATCTCTCACTTTACCTCAACGCCTATCTGAACACGTCTTTTATGGAATGGATAGGAAGTATCCGCCTTAAACATGCCAAGATGCTGTTGGCTTCCAATACACAGATGAATATGGAACAGCTGGCGGATGCAACAGGATTCACGTCAGCCTCGGCTTTCAGCCATTACTTCAAGGCACATGAGGGACTCTCTCCCAAGCAGTGGCGCAGACAAAACCAATATAAAACCAGCGGACAAACCAGCGGAAAGGAGGAAACATAATGAACCATCTGTCTTTCGATAGTATCTATAACTACATCTTGCTTTATCTGACAATCATTTCCTGCATATTCGCATTGAGCCTGATTGTCATTTCCTTTCCCCGCCACCATGCCTACAAACGCTATCAGCAGGCACGTTATGCCATCGTAACAGGACTGTTGCTGACCTCGGCTCTCTGCTTCTGCCACTGGTTCTTTCACCTCAGAGAGCTGTCAGCCTACTATTCCATTGCCATCAATTTAGGCGTCCTGTACCTCAGCCTGTCCCTCTTTATCATGGCATTTGCATCCATTATACGCGAAGAAAACGTCAACTCAAAGCATGTGGAGCGCAACATCATCCCGTCTATTGCCTGTATTATTGCCTTGTGGGGGGGAGGGTTTGGCGACAGAACTGTCCGCATGGTAGTAGTAGCTGTTGTCGGTATCATATTCGTTGCTGAGACAAGCAGGCTCTGCCTCGTGCTCAGAAAGGCACTCAACAGATACATAAGGGCACAGGGGCAGGACCAACAGCCCTCAGCCAATGCTTTTGTTCTGTGGATACAACGTTCGATGTACTGGGGTATCGCAGCAGGAATGATGGGGATAGCCGTCATTCTGGTCGACAAGAAAGTTGCAATTCTGCTATTACTGGTTTTTGCAGTCTTCTTCTGCTACTTCTTTGTTTCTATCCTCAACTATGCGATGCACTTTGAGAAGGACACACTGACGCAGCAGCCATCTTTCCTGTCTACGCTGCAAAAGAAGAACAGGCAGATAGAAAACGACATCCGGCAGTGGATAAATGAAAAGCGATATACGAAGAGTAAGCTGACGCTTAATGATGTGGCGCACCAGCTGCATACCAACCGTACCTATCTCTCACAATACATCAACACGGAACTGAACATGCCTTTTGGCAACTGGCTGTCACAACTCCGCCTGGATGAGGCTAAACGGATGCTTGATGAAAACCCTTCGTTGAGCATTAGTGCTGTTGCCTTGGCATGTGGCTTCTCGTCAACAAGTAACTTTTCCCATCTGTTTACAGACCTTGAAGGGATGACGCCACAGCAATGGAGAAGCTCACGGAGGAATAAGGGGCAGCTGTAACCTATCGGGATAATCGTACTTGAACTATATATAAGTTGTCATTATAAAGTCCACGATGCAATAGAGAATGAACGAGAAGATAATCTTGGAAATAGAAGAGGTTTCTGTGTTTTTGTAATAAAAAATCACTATGTGGGAAAAGTATTGATGCTTAACAGCATCCCAATTAAGCCTTAATTAACGTTCGATAGGTGCTTAATTGAAGGCTAACTAAGGCTTAGTTGAAGCCTTATTAAGCACCTTTTCTTGCACTGTTCTATAACAATTTGATTGTCTGGTGGTTACAAGCGTGGTCGTAGAACCTCTTTTGTACGTGTTAGTTAGAATCGACAATGCCGGATGATGTAAATATATTTCTAAGCATGCGATACTGTTTTATAGTCAAGCAGATTGTTTTGTCTTTGTAACGAAGGCGTAGCGGACTACCTCAAGTTAGAAAGACGGACAAGATGGCGAAAAGAAAATAAAAGATGTCAGGCAACAATATGATTAATAAGGGTAATGAGGCCTATTGTGGTCTCATGACCGCATGATTTGGCTTTAGCGATGCTTTCAGAAACAAAGCTGGGGCGCATGCTTCGTCTGTCCGCCTTTATACTTTCTCTGCGAACACACGAACCGTGCGCCCCTGTATGCCTATACAGTTCCCTGTTGTCAGGATTTTACGGTTTTGTTACTTGCCCGTTGCAAGTTCCACAGCCTTGTTGACGATGTCACTCTGTGCATTCCATATACGGAAGTATTCATTCATATCCCAGAGGTCACGGGCAACAAGCGACTTCAGTTGTACAGCAATGTGAGGCAGTGTAGCCTTCAGTTCGGCTTCATCCTTCGGTTCTATCTTCTCTTTCTTTCCCTCTGCCACGATTTCATCGAGTAATGACTGTGGTACCATATAACCCTTATTGAATACATCAAACGACTTGTATTGTGTCTTCAATGCCTTACGGTTGGCATCGGCATACTTCAGATAAGCATTGATGATGATGCTCTTGACGGCAAGAAGACGGTGGTAGCGGGTGAACTTTGCTGTGTCAAGTGGAACGAAGTAATCAGGCATAATGCCACCGCCACCATAGACAACTCGATGTTTACGAATGGTATAATACTTCAAAGAATCAGAGAACTGAATGCTGTCAGGATTGGTCAGCTCGCCGTGCTTAAAGCGCTTTTCAATATCCATCTCGTAGTCCTTCAGGTCACCCTTCTTGTAAGGCTTTTGAATACAACGACCGCTTGGTGTGTAGTAATGGGCGATGGTCAGTCGAATCATACTACCATCAGGAAGGTCGAGTGGACGTTGTACAAGTCCCTTACCAAAGGTTCTACGGCCAACAACAGTTCCACGGTCATTATCTTGAATAGCACCAGTAACAATCTCTGCAGCCGAGGCTGAGAGTTCGTTCACCAATACATAGACCTTCACGTCCTGCAAACGTCCATTGCCTACAGCCTTGAAGTTCTGGCGGCGAGAACGACGTCCTTCTGTGTAGACTATCATATCGTTGTTCTTAAGAAACTCATTGGAAATCTGGACGGCAGACTGGAGATAGCCACCACCATTGTCCTGCAGGTCGAGGAGTAGGGTTTTCATTCCTTTCTTCTTCAATGAGTCAACAGCCGTCATAAACTCGTCATGGGTCTTCATTCCAAAGCTTTCTATGCGAATATAACCCACGTTAGGACGAATCATATAGGAAGCATTGATTGTATGAACAGGTATCTTAGAACGTGTAACAATAAAAGTCAGTACATCCTTCACGCCACGACGCACGATGCCCAACTTCACCTTCGTGCCTTTCTTGCCACGCAGCCGTTTCATAATGTCGATACGTGCCATCTTTACACCAGCGATAGTAGAGTCGTTCACACTGATGATACGGTCGCCAGCAAGGATACCCACCTTCTGAGACGGTCCGTTGACAACAGGCTGGATTACGACAAGTGTATCCTCAATCATATTGAACTGCACACCAATACCCTCAAAATCGCCCTGCAGCGGTTCGTTCATCGCCTTGGTCTCTTTTGCATCGGTGTAGGTAGAATGTGGGTCGAGCTTCTCAAGCATACCCCTGATAGCATCCTCCGCCAACTTCTGTTCGTTCACAGAATCCACATAGAAGTTGGTAATAGCCATCTCTGCTAACTGCAACTTACGCAAGGGAGAGTCGTTCTTCAGCTGTGCTGACAATGGTAAAAAGCTAAAGAAACAAAGGAGTGAAAGATATATATACCTTTTCATAGACTAATATTGTATTTTAATGAAACTCTGTTTTCTTTGAAAGACAACGCATGAGACTGTCATTTGAGTCCCTTCGTTTGCCCTTCTATCTCGTTGAATTTATTGACTGATATTACTTGTTTAATATCGTGTTTGTGACTATTACGTAACGTACAGACTGATTATTCTGATAGAACTCTATACTCCTTTAACAGAACACTCGACTGATTTGAAGAAATAGTCGAGTGTTTTTTAAAATCAGTCGACTGATTTGAAAGTCCCTGTCAACGATTCTCAGGATAATTGATGATAGTAAAATCCTTGTTATGAGAACCTCCTTTACATCTTTCATTGCTCTTCTGGCAAATCCTCTTCAATCACAAGATTGTCAATAATGAAGTTCTGACGCTCCATCGTGTTCTTACCCATATAATACTCCAAGAGTTTGGCTACTTGGTCATTCTTATGCAAGGTAACCTGTTCCAAACGCATATCTGGACCGATGAAATGGGCAAATTCATCAGGTGAAATCTCACCAAGTCCCTTGAATCGGGTGATTTCCGGGTCTGGACCAAGCTCATTGATAGCAGCTATTCGCTCCTCCTCAGAGTAGCAGTAGCGTGTGATAAAATCGTTCTTCTTCTCCCCCTTGGCACGACGAGCATCTGCTTCGGCTATTACCTCCTTGTTCTTCATCTTCGTCCGACGGTTACGAACACGGAAAAGTGGTGTCTGAAGGACATATACGTGTCCTTTCTTTATCAGCTCTGGGAAGAACTGTAAGAAGAAGGTTATAATGAGCAAACGGATGTGCATACCGTCAACATCGGCATCCGTTGCCACAATCACCTTGTTATAACGCAGTGAATCAAGTCCGTCCTCTATATCGAGTGCTGCTTGAAGGAGATTAAACTCCTCATTCTCATACACCACCTTCTTTGTCAAGCCAAAGCAGTTTAGCGGTTTACCACGCAATGAGAAGACAGCCTGTGTGTTCACATCACGACTCTTGGTGATGCTTCCGCTGGCTGAATCACCCTCTGTAATAAAGATTGAACTCTCCTCTTTTCGATTGTTCTTTACGTCACAATAGTGTACACGACAGTCACGCAACTTGCGGTTATGCAGGTTAGCTTTCTTCGCACGTTCACGTGCTAACTTTGTAACACCAGCCATCGCCTTACGCTCGCGTTCGGTCTCCTTGATTTTATTCTCAAGTATATCCGTAAAGTCTTCCTTGTGTATATGGAGGTAGTTATCGACGTTTGTCTTGATGAAGTCACCCACATACTTGTTGATAGACTCACCATCAGGTGACATCTGTGTAGAACCTAACTTAATCTTTGTCTGTGATTCAAACACTGGTTCTTCAACGTTTACAGCAATGGCAGCCACCAACCCGTTACGAATATCCCCATACTCATACTTGCCAAAGAACTCTTTTATCGTCTTGGCAATATGCTCTTTGAAGGCTGTCTGATGCGTACCGCCCTGCGTTGTATGCTGACCATTCACAAAAGAGTAGTACTCTTCGCCATATTGGTTGGTATGAGTGAAAGCTATCTCAATATCCTCTCCCTTCATGTGAACAATCGGATACAATGGGTCAACAGTCATATTATCAGTCAAAAGGTCCTTCAAACCATGTCGACTAAGTATACGACGACCATTGTACATAATCGTCAATCCCGTGTTCAGATAGGTGTAGTTACGGAGCATCTCCTCCACGATGTCATCGTGGAAGCTATAGTTCTTGAAGAGAGTTGCATCTGGTTCAAAGTATATGTAAGTGCCATTCTCGTCCGCAGACTTCTTCGTTTTGTCGCTCTGGATGTTACCTTTCTCAAACGAAAGCTCACGCACCTTACCGTCACGGAAGCTCTTCACCTCGAAGTGAGAGCTAAGTGCATTAACGGCTTTCACACCGACACCATTCAGTCCGACACTCTTCTTGAACGCCTTAGAGTCATACTTACCACCTGTATTCAGTACTGACACAGCCTCAACGAGCTTACCTTGCGGAATACCACGACCATAGTCACGCACACTAACACGCAGGTTATCCTCCACATCAATCTCGATGCGGTCGCCGGCATTCATCTTAAACTCGTCAATAGAGTTATCAATGACCTCCTTCAGGAGTACATAAATACCATCTTCTGGCAACTTACCATCACCCAAACGACCAATATACATACCCGGACGGGTACGTACATGCTCCATATCCGATAGGTGTCGGATATTATCGTCGGTGTAAGATACGGATGTTGGGTGTTGGGTGTTGGGTGTTGATGAATTGTCCATGTGTTGGGTGTTGGGTGTTGAATGTTGGGTGTTAATGAATTGTTAATATGTTGGGTGTTAGGTGTTGAGTGTTGGGTGTTGATGAATTGTTAATGTGGTGGGTGGTAGGTGGTGAATGGTGGGTGGTGATGAATTGTTAATATGTTGGGGGTGGGTGGTGATGAATTGTTAACATGTTGGGGGTGGGTGGTGATGAATTGTTAACATGTTGGGTGTTGACGGGGTGTGATGATACTAATTGAAAGATATCATGAAGCGTTTATTTAGTGATGAGGGATGATGAGTTAGGAGACTGCAACAAGGCTTTTCTTAAACCTGCAAGTTGCTTTACGATAGAAAGGATTTGGTTATCAAATTCCTCCCGCTGTGTAGTAGAAATGTAATGATAGGCTTCAGCTAATTCTATTTGGCTTGAAACCTCCATTAAAGAACCATTAGCTATATCAAGGAAATGTGTTCTTTCTTTACTACTATAGCGACCAAAGCCTTCTGCAATATTAAACATAACTGATGTAGAGGCACGCTGTAATTGACTTGTCAATGCGTATCTTTCTTCTTTAGGAAATGATTTTAAGACTTCATTGATGTTGACAGCCAACTGCTTAGCATCCCTATAAACATCTAAACGCCTATAATAAAATAATTCCATTACTACGTCCCTTATGTTCAAATGCCTTTTTAAAGGTCCTAAGGTGTAGGTGTTGAAAAAGAAGCAACACATGAAAGAGGTTGCCATCATCACTCAACACCTAACATTCATCACCCATCAACCAACACCCATCACCCAATCTGCTTTCTATAGCATCTACGCTTCTTATGCATAATCGGGTCTAATGGACCCCACTGGCTCTGTACACTTTCATTGGTTTCCATCTCCACATGGGTTTCGCCCCACTTGAAGCCGTACTTCACATAACGTGGAATGAGGTCAGCAAAGACAAGCGCATTCGCACCCTTTGAACGATATTCAGGAAGAACACCTATCAAAAGAAGGTCTACAACCTCTGTCTTATGGAACTTTATTGCACGTAATAAATGCCACCATCCGAATGGAAAAAGACGTCCACGGCGACACTTCTGCAATGCACGTGTCAATGATGGAATCGTGATAGCAAGACCAACTAACTGGTTATCCTTATTGCCATCCTCGATAACGGTAATGAGGTCAAGGTCGGCAAGTGGGAAGTACATCTTGACATACTGGTCTATCTGGCGGTCAGTCAACTCCGAAAAACCATACAGATGAGCATAAGTAACGTTGATTAAGTCAAAGAGCTTCTTCCCATAACCACCCTCGAAGATTTCCTTCTTGGTCAGCTTACGAGCATGGAGATTATAACGTTTCTCCACCATCTCTGCAATCTTCGTGTACTTCTCTGGAGCTGTTTCCGGAACATCAAGACGATACTCTACATAGTCATTATCCTTCTCCCAGCCACCAACTTTCTCCATGTGCTGTGGATAATAATCGTAGTTGTAGATGGTTGCCATAGTGCCGAGCTGGTCAAAACCCCATGTCAACATTCCCTCTGGGTCCATATCGGTAAAACCAAGTGGACCAACGATAGAGGTCATGCCCTTCTCCTTGCCGTAGTCTTCAACAGCCTTTAACAAAGCACTTGTCACTTCAACATCGTCAATGAAGTCTATCCAGCCGAAGCGAACATCCTTCTTCTTCCATTTTTCGTTTGCCCTGTTATTGATGATGGCAGCCACACGCCCCACCACCTTTCCTTCTTTCAGGGCAAGGTAATACTCAGCTTCGCAGAAGTCAAAAGCAGCATTCTTGTCTCTTGACAGCGTATTCAACTCGTCGCTATAGAGGTTTGGGGCATCATACTGATTGCCCTCATAGAGATCATAATGAAACTCAATGAAATCTTTTAAGTCTTTCTTTGTCTCAACTCTCTTTATCTGAACTGATGACATTTTTTATTTTATATTCGTTATTTTCCTTATCTTAAACATGCAAAAGTACTAAAAAAAAGACAGATTGACAAATTTAGGATGCACTTTATTGGTTATCAGTCAGTGTAGCAATGGCAATCATGCAAGCAGGAAACGGCTGTCAATTCTGCAAATTCATTGTCTCCTGCAATTTATTTTCATGGTGAGAAGAATTTATTTTCATGAAAAGAAATATTTATTTACGTGAAGAAAAATATTTTTTTCATGAAAATAATTCGTAGGAACGGGATTGTCATGGGCGTGAAGCAGGGCGTGGTCATGCTCCTTTGTACGTTTGTCCCGTGTCTGGAAACTATGCCAAGAGATGGTAGCAACCGCCTGCCATCGCTTTTATTACGCCTTTCATTTCCAGCGTGAAGAGTATTCCTGTGAGCTGCGAGATGGGGATGTTGGCTTGGACGGACAGGAGATTAATCTGCAGGTCATTGTTCTTGGAGAGGACACGGACGATGGATTCCTCTTCGGATGACAGATTAGGGAAAAGATTTCGTTCGATTCCTCGTTGTTGTGCCTGCTCCAGTCTGATGTCATCATCCCATCCCATTGCCTTCACGAAGTCGGTAGCTGAGGTGATGAGTGAAGCCCCGTTATCACGTATGAGGTTGTTGCACCCCTCGCTATAATCCGAATGAACAGAGCCGGGGAAGGCAAAAACCTCCCGGCCGTAACTGCGTGCAATGCTGCAGGTGATGAGTCCGCCACCTTTGGAAGCCGATTCTACGAGGATAGTTGCATCTGAACATCCGGCGACGATGCGGTTCCGTTGTACGAAGTTGCGGGCTACGGGTTGCGTGTGTGTGGTGTATTCGGTCAGCAGTCCACCTTGTTTTGTCATCTGGCTGGCAGTGTCTCTGTGTCCACGGGGATAGATGTCGTCGAGTCCGTGAGCCAGTACGCCGATGGTTTCAAGTCCGTTCTGCAGGGCAGCCCGATGCGCATGGATGTCTACACCGTATGCCAGTCCGCTGAAGATAAGTACATCGGGGCAGAGCGTCTTGAGTTCTCTGGCGAAGGAATGGATGATGTCCTGCCCGTAGGTAGTACAGTGCCGCGTACCGATAATGTTGATGATGTGTCGGCAGTTGAGGTCGGCATTGCCGAGATAATAGAGTAGGATAGGAGCATCCGGGCATTCCCTGAGGCGTTGCGGATAGCGTTCATCGTTCATGCAGAGGAGCTGGATATTGTGTTTCTGGTCATATTCCAGTTCCTGTTCAGCCCTGTCTCTGAAGTTGTCAATGTCCTTCAGAGCCTGCATGAGGTGTCTTGAGGCATCAGGGAGGATTTCCCTGATGTCCCTTTTGTGCTCAATGACGGCAGTTGCTGACCCCGCCCGCCTGTATAGTTCAGCCAGTTCAGTGAGGTGGAAGCGGGTGAGGCGGGTTAGCAGGATAGCGTTTAGGGATTCCATGGTGTCGGGGGATGGGTGTTAGGTGATGGGTGTTGGGCGGTGATGGGCGGCTTTTTACAGCACTGCTGCGAACGCCTCATCATATTCCTTGCTGTTACCCAGTCTGCCATTGATGAGCGTTACAAGGTCAACGTCAGCATGGAAGCAGAGCTGCTCGTCGCTGGCACGGAAGAGGTCGTGGTTGAATACCCAGCGTAGTCCCTGCTTCTTCAATCCCATACGTGAGATGATCTCGTCATCGCAGGTCAGCGGTACTTTATAGGTGAGTTGCATACGTGCTACGACTGCATCAACCCCCTTGTTGTGCAAATCAGCAAAGCTGACGCCTAATGAACGCAGGAATCTGTGGCGTGTGTGCTCAGTGTAGTGCAGATAGTTAGCATTGTTTACAATACCTTGGATGTCACACTCGTAGTCGCGGACCTCCATTCTTGTCTCAAAGATGTATTTCTTTTGTTCCATAATCTATTTGGTTTAAAAAGTTTTGTTGGTCTTATTGGCTTAATAAGCCTTATTAGCCCGATTAGCCCAATGGGTCTTATTAGCCCAGTCAACTGATAATCCCTATAACTGGGCTGAGGGATTCCCCTTCAGATACTCATATCCAATCCTGCAGCGCAGGCAGTCTTTTCGGTCGCAATACGCTTTCTTCAGCTGTATGAGTGCCTGCGAGTCGCCTGCTGTTCCAACCTGTAAGCCCACTTCCTTCCACATCCTTACGATGTGATTATCCTCCGCTTTCAGTGCTTCAAGGAAGGAAAAGGCACGGTCGCAGTACTTTTCGGAGTTCTTATGCTTGCCGTATGCGAAGAGAATGGGAATGACTGTGTTGATAATCTGTAGATTAAGCGATGACGATGACAGTCGTTTCTCACTCTTTGCACTCTCTTCACCAAAGACATAGTGCGTCTCCCAGTAGGTTGTTACCTGTGTCTTCAGCAGTTCTCGCACCTGTTTTACTGTCCCGCAGTCCAGCAGTTGCGACAGTCCAGCCCTCTGTTCATAGTAAAGACGGGCGAGCTGTGCGATGCGAATATGCGGGAAGTTCTGGGGACGCAGGCGGAGAAACCGCCATTGGCTGGCATCCATGTGCTGCAGTCCGAACTTATGTGCGAGATACTTGTATTCGCTTTCCAGCTGTGTGAAGTAGCTGTCTTTCTGTGCTTTCTGTTGATACCGCTCGGGTATGGAAGCCGTTTCCAACAGTCCTGCCTGACCCAGGAAGAAGGCTTCAATCTGCAGGAGATTGTCCCGATGATGGGCTATGTCCTGCAATGGGATCAGCTTTGCCCACGTTTCAAAAGCATCGCCATTGATACCGAAGCCGTAATTACGGGCAAGTGTAACGAAGTAAGCAGCTTCCCAAGAGCCGCCACAGTCCTTCACCCGTTGGGTTATTGCCTCTGTCTTATGTTCCAGTCGTTCAGTTTGCAAGGCACTCATCCACGAGTGTACCATCAGTCTTGAGAGGTCTGGGATGATGCGATAGCAAGCCGGATACTCATCTGTCGTAAGCAGTTCCTCGTAATGTTCCCTTATGGCAGCAGGAACCTGTAACCGCATCTGTGGCGGATAGTTCCCCTGCCTCGTCTTGACATCAACGTCGATGGATTCTGCTACGTGCAGTATAACATTGTTATAGTTCGGGTCACGGTCGTGCCGGTGCAGGAACCAGTCGGATGCACGGTCGTGTATCTCCACATTGCCCACCCACATAGTTCCTCCGATCTTCACCTTTGCATTGAAGAAGTCGGGTCCTGCATTGTGATTATGTAGTCCGGGGTCAATAACTTCCACCTCCTGTCCGTCAGTGGTCTTGAGCCCCGTCAGTGGAAACAGCTTATGTTTCCATACGTAGTGGATGAGTTGTTCCATAACAGATTCTTGGTTTTAACAGAACGCAAATATACGAAAAAAAGTAAGAATCAGTGTTCTTTTCTGTGTGTTTTTGTGATATTTTTTGTTTTTCTTTCGCTCGAAGTGGGTCTCTAAGCCCATATTCACAGGTGTTGGGAATAATTGTATATGCCGTATATGACTGTCTGTACATGGATGTTCAGCTGATTGAATAAGTGTGTCCGGCTAATCTCAAATCGGTTGTCAGGATGTAAATTGCTGTTTATATTTGGATAACAACGACCGATTTTGGGGACAAAATAAAAGAGCGGTATGCTTATCGTATCGGTCATATCCCGGTCTTTTCTCTAATAGGGATGAACGACGTTTTGCCATGTTTGTGGCTCTGAAATATATTTACAAGATTGTTTGCTGTCTATCTTTAAAAAACATATAATACTACTTTTGTTCTCGTGTATGTAACTAACGGAATTTCAATGTGTTACAAGGTTGTGTAAGAAAAGGTGCTTTATTGGGCTTCAATTAAGCCTTAGTTAGGCTTCAATTAACGCCCTCTTGGACGTCAGTTTGGGCTTAATTCGGGTGCAGGAAAGGGTAGTTTGAAAACGAGGGGATGAAAAAACAGGACAAAACAAAGCTCTCCGCCATTCCTCTCTCTGGGTGGGGGAGGGGAGTAAACAGAATCTTCAACTTGCATACACCTTAATATAAAATACGTGAACTTATTTTGTTTTATGGCGCAAATCAGCTACCTTTGCAAAGTTTTAATCCAAGTTAATTATGAAAATAGCATTGATTGGCTATGGCAAGATGGGGCGTATGATAGAGCAGATTGCCCTTGAGCGTGGTCACGAAATCGTTAGTATTATTGATGTTGACAATATAGAGGACTTTGATTCTCCGGCGTTTGCATCGGCTGATGTAGCCATTGAATTTACGAACCCTACGGCTGCTTTCGGCAATTACCAGCGTGCCTTTGCGCATAACGTGAAGGTTGTCAGCGGCTCAACAGGCTGGATGCAGGAACATAAGGACGATGTTGAGCGGATGTGTACAGAAGGAGGGCAGACCTTGTTCTGGGCAAGTAACTTCTCTATAGGCGTTGCTATTTTCTCAGCTGTCAACCGTTATCTGGCTAAGATAATGAATGGCTTTCCGCAGTATAGCGTTGAGATGGAGGAGGTACACCATGTCCATAAGCTCGATGCGCCCTCTGGTACTGCCATTACGCTTGCCGAGGATATTCTTGCTGACCTCGACCGCAAGGACAAGTGGGTAAAGGGCTTCCAGCATGCAGCTGATGGCAAGGAGTCGGGCAGCAATGAGGTGGCTCCAAACGAGTTGCCCATCGCTTCCATCCGTCGTGATGAAGTGCCTGGTATTCACAGCATCAGTTATGACTCAGAGGCTGATAAGATTACCATTACTCACGATGCTCACAGCCGTAAGGGCTTTGCCCTCGGTGCTGTCTTGGCAGCTGAATACACCAAAGACCACAGCGGTCTGCTCACAACGAGCGATTTGTTTAAGTTTTAATCTTGGGTGTTGGGTGTTGAGTGTTGGGTGTTGATGATTACTGATAGTTTTCATAACTAATAGTTATTCATCATACACCATCATATCTCTCATTATCCAGTATTTGAACCTCCAACATTTCATCACCACCCACCACCTATCACCCACCACCTATCACCATCATGATTGATAAAGAAAAAGCAGCCCTTAATCCAAAGAAGCAATGGGCAAAGTTTATTTGTGTTCTCGTACTTTACCTTCTTTTCCTCTTTTGGGTAAAGAGCTGGTGGGGTTTATTAGTAGTTCCATTTATCTTTGATGTGTATATCACAAAGAAGATACGCTGGCAGTGGTGGAAGGATTCTGAAGGTCCCGTCCGCTTTGTCATGGGATGGGTAGATGCACTTGTGTTCGCATTGGTGGCAGTGTATTTCATCAATCTTTTCTTCTTCCAGAACTATGTCATTCCATCTTCTTCCCTTGAGAAGTCACTCCTTACGGGCGATTACCTCTTCGTGTCGAAGGTAAGCTATGGTCCTCGTATCCCTGAGACGCCATTGACGATGCCGCTGACACAGCACACCTTGCCTGTTATCAATACCAAGAGCTATATCTCCTGGCCACATTGGGACTATCGTCGTGTGAAAGGTTTGGGCAAGGTTCAGCTGAATGATATTGTTGTTTTCAACTTCCCTGCAGGTGATACTATCATGAGCGAACCGGCTTATCAGGGCAATGACTACTACTATGATGCCTATACTATGGGTACGAACTTCCTTGCACAACAGAATCCTAATATCAATCTGTCGGCGATGAATACACTCCAGCAGCGTGCTTTCTTTGATAAGGCATACGCTACGGGTAGGGCTTATATCATAAGGAATGCAGGTACTTTTGGTCCTTTAGACTGGCGTCCTACTGACCGTCGAGAGAACTATGTGAAGCGTTGCGTGGGTCTTCCTGGGCAGACACTGCAGATTAAGAACAAGGTCGTTTATATCGATGGAAAGGCGAATAAAGAGCCGGAGAAAGTGCAATATACCTACTTTGTGAATTTCAATAACATCAAGGCTGCCGACCTTCTTGGTGAGCGTTTCGACGAACTTCGCAAGGATTTGGAAATCAGTGAAGAGGATGTGCAGAGCCTTAGCCATCTGCATGGATACGACCTTAGCCAGGGTTACGTGCTTAACGAGGCTGTATTGAGTTACGAGGGTTATATGCCATTGACCAAACGTGCAGCTGCAGAGCTGAAGCGTCAGGGACTTGTTAAGTCTATGCGTCCTGTAACTGATAAGGATATCTATTCTGGTCTTAACTATCCACTCAATGGTTTTACAGGCTGGACACGCGACAACTATGGTCCGGTATGGATTCCGGCAAAAGGCAAGTCTGTTACATTGACATTGGAGAACCTCCCTGTTTATGAGCGTTGTATCAAGGTATATGAGGGCAACGACTTGCAGGTAAAGAACGGAATGATATATATTAATGGTAAGCCAGCTAATAGCTATACCTTCAAGATGGACTACTATTGGATGATGGGTGACAACCGTCATAACTCTGCCGACAGCCGTTTTTGGGGTTTTGTACCGGAGGATCACGTCGTAGGTAAGCCAATCTTCATCTGGTGGTCAAGCGATCCGGACCGCAAGGGCTTTGGTGGTATCCGCTGGCACAGACTGTTTAACTGGGTGGATAATATAAAGTAAGCCCAAAGAGGAAGCTCCCCAAGCCCCTATGAAGGAGGGGATGTGCAAGTTACCAAAGTTTGGTAAACGTTACACATCCCTCCTTTTTTGTCATCGTTCAATCATATTATAAGCAAAACTGTTATGGCATATTCTGATAATAACAACATAGTCAGTTCAAATAATACCAACATCGGTAACTTAACATCCTCTCCTTCGGAGGGGCTTGGGGAGGTCTTGCTCTCCTCGGCTTACTTTGCCCCTATCCAATGGTATCAGAAGTTGAACCGCTATGACAGTTGTCTGATAGAACAACACGACAACTTCGTTAAGCAGACATACCGTAATCGTTGTGTAATTGCTTCGGCTAATGGTCCGCAGACCCTCTCCATCCCTATTGAGAAGTTTGAGAGCCTGAAGTGTCCGATGAAGGATGTGCGTATCAGCGACCATGACAACTGGCGGCATCAGCACTGGAATGCCCTGCAGTCATCCTATGGTGAAAGTCCGTTCTTCGAGTATTATGAGGATGATATACGCCCATTCTTTGAGCGGAAATGGGTCTTTCTCTATGATTTCAATTGGGAGATAACGTTCAAAATGTGCGAACTCATCGATATTATACCCTGTATGCGCCGCACGGATGTCTATCTGATGGATATTCCCGATGGAACCGCTGATTTTCGTGAGGTAATCCGTCCGAAACATCCGGGTGTTGATTCCGACTTTGTTCCTCGTCGTTATTATCAGGTTTATCAGCAGAAGTTTGGCTTCCTGCCTAACCTCAGCATCCTTGACCTGCTGTTCAATGAGGGTAATGAGAGTATATTGTATTTATAAGATAGGTGTCCGGTGGTGTTTTCAGACTGTATTTTCATACTTTTCTGATACCTTCTTTATTCCATAAGGTCATTATTAATAAATTATCTTCATGAAGAAAAACATTTTTTTTTGTGAGAATAATTATTTATTTTCATGAAGAAAAATATTTATTTTCATGAAAATAATTCGTTGCAGACGGTTTTCTTCAGAATAACCTGTGGATGTAAAGCCGGGAAGTGCAGCATGTTTGTCTGCCATTCAGTGTTCTTTTACGAACACATCAGTCGTGTGTTCCGCTGCCAGGCAAGCCACCTGTGGAGTTTTTTTATCTCAGTATGTATTTTGCTTGTCATTCATTTGACGGACTGGCATCTTGGTGTTGTGTCTGTTTTCTACAGCTCTGGGCGGTTTTGTTCCTCAAAAAAACATCCCTTTTCCTCTCATTATGGAGAAGAAAAGGGATGAATATTTCCTTTTGAAAACAGGAAGATGGATCTTATCTTCTTGCCATAAAGTAGCTTGTACCAGCCTGCATCTGGCGCACCTCATATACACCTGCTGCGTCAAGCGTCACATCCGCTGTCAAACCATTGCTGAGGAAAGCCTTTACAGAACCGTCACCATTGAAG
Organism: Prevotella fusca JCM 17724; assembly: GCF_001262015.1. NCBI lineage: Bacteria > Pseudomonadati > Bacteroidota > Bacteroidia > Bacteroidales > Prevotellaceae > Prevotella > Prevotella fusca. The sequence goes on along the minus strand of NZ_CP012074.1, from coordinate 1,456,049 downwards.
TGGATAACCTTCTGCTCCTTGCCTTCGGCATTCATATACCATGTGTTTTCCTGCTTGTTGTAAGTGAAGTAGAAGACGCTACCATCCGGCTTGGTAATCTGATAACCGTTCTCCAGATATTTTACGGCATATATCAAACCGTCATCACCCTTGATGTTACGTGTCTTGCCCACGCGGTTTGCTACAGGGTTGTCCCCTGTCCAGAACTCAATAGTGTTGAGAACCAGTGCATCAGCAGCACCACAGAAAGCGTAGGCTGGAGAGATGACGAGGAAGATGATTTCGTTGACGAACTTTGACTTTGTTGCACGTTTGTTCCATTGTGCGAGCTTATTGAACAATGCGAACGAACCTACACACGAACTCATGAGTGTTGCGCCAAGCAGGAGAGCAACCATTGATTTGATTCCTTTTGTTTTCATACTTTCAATTTAGTTTAATTGGTGAATATTGATCTTTTTACCAGTCTGTGACTTTGTAATAAACGATAGTCGGGTAATCTTATTTTATCGGGAGACGAATTTATTTTAAGGTTGTGGACGGTGATAGGTGTCGACAGGTGGTTGTGTTTGCTTGTAACAGGCTGTTTCGGGTTGTCATCCAGCTCTCTTTGAGGGGATGGAATGCTCTTCGGCTCTTTGTTTGAACTTTGATGAAGATAAATTATTGTGTTTTCAACAACCTTATGGTCAGGATTTTATATTGTTTTATATGGTAATTATTTCTACTTATTAACTACTGTCGTTATCTCTTCTGTCATTTTTTTCTTATCTTTGCAGGTATTACGATAAGAGTATTAATATCCATCTTATATTTTAATAACACAATGAAGAAAATCAATATCGCCCTCATTGGGCTACTGATGGGAATGGCTGGCGTTGTCAATGCCCAGACTGTAAAGTCTCCGAACGGCAATGTCGCTGTGACCTTCTCGTTGACAGGGAACGGAGTACCTACCTATGAGATGACTTACAAAGGTAAGGCTGTGGTAAAGCCATCACACTTGGGATTGGAATTGGCTAAGAACAAGCATGCCAGCAAGGGCATGGAAGAAACCAGTCTTTTGGAAGGTTTTGAGAAGACCGGTACCAAGACGACTTCTTTCGATGAGACATGGAAGCCTGTATGGGGCGAGACTTCTACCATCCGTAATCATTATAATGAGTTGGAGGTAGACCTTAACCAACCTGCAAGCAAGCGTAACATCGTTATCCGTTTCCGCGTCTATGACGATGGAATGGGACTTCGTTACGAGTTTCCGCAGCAGGCGGAACTGAATTACTTTGTTATCAAGGAAGAGCATACACAGTTTGCTATGGCAGGCGACCATACGGCTTGGTGGCTTCCCGGTGACTATGACACGCAGGAGCAGGAGACACAGGAGTCAAAACTTTCAGAGATTCGCAAGCGATTCCGTGAGGCTGTGAACTGGAGCAACTCATCAGTTTCTGTTTTCTCAGAAACGGGTGTCCAGACTTCTTTACAGATGAAGTCTGCCGACGGTCTGTATATCAATATCCACGAAGCTGCATGTGCTGACTATGCAACCATGCACCTTAATCTTGATGACAAGACAATGACCTTCGAGTCATGGCTTACTCCTGATGCTACTGGTTTGAAAGGATTTATGCAGACTCCGTGCGAAACTCCATGGCGTACGGTGATGGTGAGCGACGATGCACGTGACATGCTTGCCAACAATCTCATCCTCAATCTCAACGAACCTTGTAAGATTGAAGACACTTCATGGATTCATCCGACCAAGTACTGTGGTGTATGGTGGGAGATGATTGCCGGTGGAAAGTCCTGGGCTTATACGGATGAATTCAGCTCTGTGAAACTCGGTCAGACTGATTATGCACATGCAAAGCCAAACGGTCGTCACTCTGCAAATACCGCTAATGTGAAGAAGTATATTGACTTTGCTGCTGCCAACGGTTTGGATCAGGTGCTGGTTGAAGGCTGGAATATCGGTTGGGAGGACTGGTTCGGACATTGGAAGCAGGATGTATTCGACTTTGTTACTCCTTATCCTGACTTTGACCTCAAGGGGCTGAATGAGTATGCTCACTCCAAAGGGGTGAAACTGATGATGCACCATGAGACCTCTTCAAGCACACAGAACTATGAACGTCACATGGAAGATGCATTCAAACTGATGAATAAATATGGATATGATGCTGTGAAGACGGGCTACGTTGGCGATATTATCCCACGTGGCGACCACCACTATTCACAGTCAATGAACAACCATTACATGCGTGTTATCAAGGAAGCTGCCAAGCATCATATCATGGTGAACGGGCATGAGGCAACCCGCCCGACAGGTCTTTGCCGTACATGGCCTAACCTCGTCGGCAACGAATCAGCACGTGGAACTGAATATGAGGCGTTCGGCGGAAGTCATCCTAACCACACTGTTATCCTCCCGTTCACCCGTCTGCAGGGCGGTCCGATGGACTATACCCCGGGTATTCTTGAGACACAGCTCTCTACATGGTGCGACAACAAGAGCTATGTACACACTACCCTCGTCGGTCAGCTTGCCCTTTACGTAACCATGTATAGCCCGCTTCAGATGGCAGCTGACCTGCCTGAGAACTATCAGAAGTATAATGATGCTTTCCAGTTCATCAAGGATGTAGCCTGTGACTGGGATGACAGTCGTTACCTTGAGGCTGAGCCGGCACGTTACGTTACCGTTGCCCGCAAGGCAAAAGGCACTGATAACTGGTTTGTGGGTGGAAAGACAGGACTCGCAGCACACCTGAGTGTCCTCAAACTCGACTTCCTCGACAAGGGTCGTAAGTATGAGGCAACCATCTATGCGGATGCGAAGGATGCTGATTATGAGAAGAATCCAAAGGCTTATACTGTTACCAGGCGTATGGTGAAAAAGGGTGATGTCCTCAAACTTCAGCAGGTTCGTGGCGGTGGTTTTGCCATCAGTCTGAAAGCTCTTTAAGTGAGATGATAGCCATCGGTATTAACCGATTCTATGTTAAATAAAATACTATATCGCAGAGAAGCGTGACTTGTCATTTCTTCAGTGGATTATGTTCCCTGATAAGAAAGGTCACGGTTCTCTGCCTTTTTTGTATAAGCTGCTCTGTACGTTGAAGTCACGGGAAGTCATAGGTCGTCAGTTAGAATCTTTCTGTTCCAGTTTTGATGAGACATTTCTTGGACTTTTCCCCCTCATTTGTCGATGATTTCAATGCGCAGCTCAAGCCAAAAGAGAAGATTGTACCTAACCGACCTGGGTGTTTTTCTACTGATCTCCGTATCGTTGCGCTTATCCGTCTTGGTGGTGTGAAGGAAAATGAACTTATCTGTTCATTCTAAAATAAGTATAAAAAGACGAAAACGTACTCATTTTATGTTGAAGAGCATAAAATGAGTACGCCTATTGTTTGTTTTTATTTTTATCTTTTTCTCTGCTGTTATTCTTGTGTCTTTCTTCGGATATAGGTTATAGTTTGAGACTTTCCATATCCTTTACTTCGATGAAATCGTGGAAATCTCCACGTATCATACCTTTTTGCTGATGGTCGTTCAACAGGTCGATAAGACTGTCCCAGAAGCCTTTTACGTTGCAAAGGGTCACCTTCTTTCGGTGATAGCCGATAGTGGCTGCCGCTGCAACGGTGAACACCTCGTCAATCGTCCCTATACCGCCAGGCAGCGCATAGAACTCATCTGCACGCTCCATGATGATTGCTTTGCGGTCAGAGAGGTCCTCACAGGGTATTTCCACGTCTACATAATCGCTCACCCTACGCCCTTCTTCCATGATGCGGGGGATGACTCCGATGGTGCGTCCGCCTGCTTCATGTACGGCTTTGCCGATGCATTCCATTAAGCCGCTATTGCCACCTCCATAGACAAGAGTGTGACCATTCTCGCCAATCCATCGCCCCAACACTTCCGCTGCACGGAAGTAGTCGGGGTCAATGTTATTGTTTGCCGAACAAAATACAGCTATGTTCATCTTATTCTGCCAAGAGCTTAGCTGCCATTTCGCGACCTAAGCGGTTGCACTCTTCCTTAATCTCTGGCGTAAGTGCCTGCTTCATCTCTACAGGTTCTCCCACCTTCTCGAAGTGGAGATGCTTCTCATTCCATTCACCGATGGCTGCAACAGCCTTCGATGCCCATGAATAAGAGCCGAACCAGCCGATGAGATGGTTCTTTATGTCACGGTTGGCAACCTCCTGTAACAGTACGTCCATCTCGTGATAGAGTCCTGCATTATAGGTCGGAGCACCGACAATCAGACCACGGAAGCGGAAGATGTCCTGAAGAATGTAGCTGTGATGCGTCTTGGAAACGTTGTACAGGCGGAGATTCTTTACGCCAGCGAGGGACGCTGAACGTGCAATCTGTTCTGCCATACGCTCCGTATTGCCGTACATTGTACCGTAGCAGATAACCAGACCTGGCTCTGTCTCGTACTTTGACATACGGTCGTAGAGTCCGACAACCTTGTCAACATACTTGTGCCATACTGGTCCGTGGGTAGAGCAGATATAGTCAATATGAATGCCGGCAAGTTTCTTCAAGGCGTTCTGAACAGGTGTTCCGTACTTTCCAACGATGTTGGAATAGTAGCGAACCATCTCCAGCCAGCACCAGTCTGTATCTATCTCCTGGTCGATGAAACCGCCGTTTAATGCGCCAAAGCAGCCGAAAGCGTCACCTGTAAAGAGGTGATTGACTTCGCCTTTGCAAAGTGTCATCATCGTTTCCGGCCAGTGAACCATCGGTGTCATGAAGAACTGCAGAGTGTGGTTGCCTAAGTTCAGCTCCTCACCGTTCTTCATCTCTATCGTATTTTCCTTGATTCCATAGAATCCTGACATCATGTCAAAGGTCTTCTTGTTACCGATAACCTGGATGTTAGGGTAGTATTTACGCAACAAAGCAAGTGACCCGGAGTGGTCTGGCTCCATGTGGTTGATGACCAAATAGTCAATCTGTCGGTCGCCCAACACCTCACGGAGCTTCTCAATAAACTGTACAAAGAAGTCTACTTCAACTGTATCAATGAGGCAGACTTTCTCATCATCAATCAGATAAGAATTGTAGCTGACACCGTAAGGCAGCGGCCATAATCCCTCAAAGAGGCTCTTGTTACGATCGTTGACACCTACGTAATAAACTTTATTGGCAATCTCTATCATTTTTATATTTGATTATGTGTGGTTTCTTGTGAAGTATATTGGGCTAATTAGCCTAATTGGGCTAATTAGGCTAATTGTCAATCATAAAGCCCCCTCTTTCATCTTCTCCCCAAACTCCTTGCTTACATAGTTGAAAATATCCTTGCAGCAATCGGCTGAGAACGCCAGGGCACATGTGATGAGCTTGTCCCACTGCTCCTCTGTCAGCCCTCTTTCGAGGTCAGTCCGGGTGATGCCGTACTTCAGCATACCGAAGATGAAGCCTGCATTGAAGTTGTCGCCGGCGCCGATTGTGCTGACAACATTGGTATCGAGTACAGGATAAGTCTTCTTCAAGTCCCTGCCGCTACGCACCTCGACAGGCTGGCTTCCCTGTGTATAGATGAACTGCTTGCAATAGAAGGAAATCTCGGCATTATACACCTTGTCGGCATCCTCCTTCTTGTAGAGTGTCGCAAAGTCTTCGTGGCTGCCACGTACAATGTCGGCATAGTCGAGGTTCTCAATCAGGTTAGGCGTAACCTTGATGACCTCATCCTTGTGTGCCGGACGGAAATTAACGTCATAGTAGATGATGGCGCCATGTGAACGGGCATAGTCGAGCAGTCCGACAACCTGCGGACGAATCACCGGATTCACCGCATAGAAAGAGCCGAAAAGCACGATGTCATCCGGTTGTATGTCGGGAAAGGTGAAGTCTAACTGGTCGTGAGGGTGGTCCTTGTAGAAGATGTATTCGGCATCATTCTTCTCGTTGAGGAACGCCAGCGACACAGGCGACTTGGAGTCAGGGAAGGTGGTGACGTTATCAGCGTTGACACCGTTGCTTTTCAGGAAATCAATGATGTATTTCCCGACGTGGTCATTGCCTGCCTCGGAGATGAACGATGCGTTGATACCGCAGCGTCCTAACGATGTAATGGCGTTAAAGGTAGACCCTCCCGGGACTGCCTCAACTGGTTTGTTGTCCTTAAAGATGATGTCTAAGACGGTCTCACCTATACCTATAACTTTCCGCATTTTATTGTGATTTATGTTGTGTCTCGCTTTGGTTGTGCAAATATAATGTAATTTGGGCGGACTACAAAAAGAATTAGGTTCTTTTTTCTTTTAGTGCTGTCCAGTAAACATTTCCCATATATTAAGTCAGCCATTAGTGTCTTACTATATACATTATAGTAACCATAACGCCCCTTTCTTCCCATATTCCACCGGTGTGTTGTTGGCAAGCACACGTGGTGTTGTTGGCAAGCACACGTGGTGCTGAGTGCTAAACAGAGTGCAATATGTCACAGAGAAGGGAACAGCTTTTAGTTAGAAAAGGGTTGTACTGTCCAAAGTAAGCAAAACATCGTTCGTTAGGAGGCTTGCTTTTCCAAAGCCAATACGGTGTTACCTGTCAAAAGAGATTATGCATTGGAGAGTATGCTGTTTCGGTTTTATCAGACAGCAATATTTTTTCTTTGTGCTTTAAAGTCTACAGCTTTTCATTCTTTTTTCTTAATTTTGCACCCTATGACAAGTTATCAAACAGCGGTCCTGGGTAATGGACTGCGCATCATAGCCCTTCCGACATCGTCACCAGTGGTTTATTGTGGCTACCAGATCAACGCCGGAACTGCCAATGAGCTACCTGATGAGGAAGGCATAGCCCATTTCTGCGAGCATGTCACCTTCAAGGGAACTGCCCGCCGCACGGCTCTGGATGTCATCAACTGCCTTGAACAGGTGGGAGGTGACCTCAATGCCTTCACCACCAAGACCGATACAGTTTACTACTCGGCTATCTTGAAGGACTATCTTCCACGGGCGATAGACCTTCTTACGGACATTGTTTTCCACAGTGTCTATCCGCAGAAGGAGATTGACAAGGAGGTTGAGGTTATCTGCGATGAGATAGAATCCTATAATGACAGTCCTGCAGAACTGATTTATGACGACTTTGAGAACCTTGTCTTTCATGGTCATCCGTTAGGACATAACATCCTTGGCAAGGCTGACCGCATCAGGAAGTTCACCACAGAGGATGCGCTCCGCTTCACCCACAGGCACTATCGCCCGGAGAATGCGGTGTTTTTTGCCTATGGTGATATTGATTTTGACAGTCTCCTCCGTCTCTTGGAAAAAGAAAACGGAACAAAGGTGACCAAGGTCGGCGAAATGGATAAGCCCGATGCGACAGTCCTGCCGGCATTGAACGGCTATGAGCCGCAGACAGTCAGGGCAGACAAGCATACCCATCAGGCACACGTGATGATTGGTAATCGTGCCTATTGTGTACACGATAGGCGGCGTATGGCACTCTATCTGTTGAACAATATCCTTGGTGGTCCGGGGATGAGTGCCCGTCTGAACCTCGCACTCCGTGAGCGTTGCGGTCTCGTCTACACGGTGGAAAGTTCCATGGTGAGCTATTCCTCGGCAGGAATATGGAGTATCTACTTCGGCTGTGATGCCGATGATATGGACGAATGTATGCGCCTTGTACGTGCGGAACTCGACCGTTTCATGTCCGTTCCGCTCACTGCTGACGAGCTGTCGGTTGCCAAGCAGCAGATAAAAGGGCAGATAGGCATAGCCTGCGACAACCGTGAGAACCTTGCACTTGACTTCGGCAAGGGCTTCCTTCACTATGGGTGGAAGAAGGACATCACGGCACTTTACCGTGACATTGACGCCATTACGGCAGACGAGGTGCAGGCTGTTGCATGCGACCTGTTCCCAGAGGAGAGGTTGACTAAGCTGATTTATGCCTGAATGTCAGCATCGCGAGGAAACACGTTGACAATCATTGACGGGTGTCAGAACCATGCCTGTCTGTCATTTGAAGGTATGGGAATGAACTGATTGGTTGCAGTTTCCTACGTAGGGATGCGCTTCTGGCACAGTTATTTCTGTAGAAATCAACAGAAATCACATATAAAGAATTACAACAAAATATAAACATAGCAGGGTAATGAAAGCAAACGTAGAACGCACAGACAAGAAGAGGGTCGTCATCGTAGGTGGCGGACTGGGAGGATTGGAACTGGCTTTCAAGCTGGTAGATGATGACTTCCAGGTTGTATTGGTCGATAAGAACAATTATCACCAGTTCCCTCCATTGATTTATCAGGTAGCATCGGGTGGTCTTGAACCGAGTAGTATCTCCTTTCCTTTCCGTCGTCTTTTCCAGGGACGCAAGGACTTCTTCTTCCGTATGGCAGAAGTGCAGTCGGTGAATACGGCTGAAAAGACAATCCAAACGACAGTGGGTGAGATAGAATACGACTATCTTGTGCTGGCAGCTGGCGCAAAGACTAACTTTTTCGGGAACAAGGACATCGAGGCGACCACACTTCCGATGAAATCGGTCAGTGAGGCAATGCGGCTCCGCAATACCATCCTGCGTAATCTTGAACTTGCCGAGACGGAGGACAATCCCGTACGCAAGCAGGCTTTGATGAATATCGTTATCGTGGGTGGCGGTGCTTCAGGGGTTGAGATAGCAGGTGCTGTGGCTGAGATGAAGAAGAACATCATTGCACGTGACTATCCCGACCTTGATTCCTCACAGATGCACATTTATCTTGTCAATGCGGGCGACCGCCTTCTTGCAGGTATGGATCCGGTTTCATCAAAACGGGCAGAACGTGACCTAAAGGACTTGCATGTCCACATCCGTCAGCCACAGTTTGCCACCGAGTATAAGGACGGCGTCCTGAAGACGAGTGCCGGACTGGAAATCCCTGCTCAAACGGTTATTTGGGTGAGTGGTATCTGTGCGAACACGATAGAGGGTATTCCTGCTGAGAGTGTCGGTCATGCTGGCAGACTTCTTACCGACCGTTTCTGTCGTGTGAAGGGTTTGCAGGATGTCTATGCCATTGGTGACCTGAGTCTGATAGAGGGTGACGAGGAGTATCCGCTTGGTCATCCGCAGCTGGCACAGGTAGCAATGCAGCAGGCAAAGACCGTTGCGAAGAACCTCAAGGCTGTTTTGAAAGGGAAGGAAGTAAAACCTTTCAGATACAAGAATCTCGGCGTGATGGCTACCATCGGGCGTAATCATGCTGTTGCTGAAATCTCCGGAAGGAAGTTCGGTGGCTTCCCTGCCTGGGCATTGTGGCTCGTCGTTCACCTCCGTTCTATCCTTGGTGTGAAGAACAAGACGTTTATCCTGCTCAATTGGGTATGGAACTACATCAATTATAAGCAGAGTCTTCGCTTGATTTTGAAGGCGAAATAAGCCGATAGCAGTTGTGTGAGTAGCACTGTCTTTCCACTTCTTTTTCCCTGTAGATAGGAAATGTCTGCCTATGGAAGGCGATGTGAAGATGACGGAAAAGACTGGACTTCAGCAAAGATGTGGTCAGGGTTATTTCTGATTTCAGTCCGACAAAAGAAGGATATAAGCAAGACTTTGCTGTAACCATAAGTTTATTGGGGTCAGGTCTTGCATAAAGACGCACGCTTCGTGTCCCCTCCGGCAGAAAATTCTTGGGAAGAGAGCGAAGTGTGCGTCCCTGTTTTTTATTGGAAGTTTTGATATTCTTCTTTCTATATGATGAATTGCTTTAGATGACAATATAGTCTTTTGTTATTTATATTATAGTCTATTTTATTGTCATTATCCGTTAAATTCTATTTTAAGAACCATTTTTGCCGTGTCATTTTATTGATTGGTTCCGAATTGTTTTCATGAAGATAATTTGGGTGTTGGGTGTTGGGTGTTGGGTGTTGATGGGTAGTGATAATTGGTGTTGGGTGTTGATAGTTGGGTGTTGATGGGCAGTGATAATCGGTGTTGGGTGATGATGGGCAGTGATAGGCAATAGTGTTTGGTAGTCCTTTCGGGGCTAATTGCTCCCCTCTCCTTTTAGAGAGAGGGTGTGGATAAGGTGCATGGAGTGATGCAACGAGCTGTTGAATGGGGATTGAATCGGCGTGACGGCAGGCACATCTATGAGCATGTCTGTATGGATGAGAAGTCAATCCGACGGGGGCATGAGTATGTGAGTATGCTCTATTACGGAGATACAGGAAATGTCATCGAAGTAGAGGGCGGGCGCACCAGGAAAAGTGTTGAGAATCTGTGCTCCAAGGCTCTCACTGAAGAGCAAAGGGCAGGTGTGAAGACCGTATGCACAAGGTGGGATGCAGCACGTCCTATACATTATGGGTGATGGTCACGCCGTGCAGGCAATCAGTGCATATGGTAGTCCCGTCTTGAAGTCAGTACACGGGTAATTCTATTAAAATTGTCCGTTTGATTCGCAGCATAACATCTCCATTTTGAGGCATTCTAATTCGCCGAAAGAACTTCTAAATGGTGGAAAGAGGCGGGCGATGAGACTTGACTGTTCGTTGGATGTTGGTTCTGGTGGGTCTTTTTTTAAACAGTGAGTCCGATGCAAGGAACATCCCATAAGCTGCCTGTAAGGTCGGTGTTTATGGGATGGCTCTTGCATCGGACTCAAGTTGTCGTCAGGAAGTATGCCTGTATGGTGTTCTCTCCCTCAAGTGTTTTGTATAGACAAGGGGTCTGTCAAGCGGGGAAAGAGATAAAGAAGGTGGGGTTTAAAAACTCTTCAGCCATGCCTTGAGGTCCATCATCATCTCCTCATGATAGCGGAACCCGATCTTGCTGCCCCAGCCATGACCGCCGCCGGGATAGACGTGGAGAGAACCGCGAACGTCATTGCGGTAAAGTTCGGTGTAGAAGTTTACGCCGTTTGCTGGCGGTACGGAATCGTCGTCATCGCTGAGCGCAATGAATGCACGTGGCGTTACACGGCTCACGTTCATGTCAGCACTGTACTTCTTCTCGTCACGCTTGCCGGGGTTCTTGCCCAGGAAGTTGAGGCGGCTTCTGTCGTGACCGTAGCCTTCCAGCATTGAAATGACGGGGTAGAAGAGTATCTGGAAGTTCGGCTTAGCCTCTCCCTGGCTTCTTGTAGCAATCGTTGCAGCGAGATGACCACCGGCAGAGAAGCCCATGATACCAACGTCATTGCGATTGATTCTCCAGCTTGTTGCGTTCATACGGACGAGCTTCATTGCCTGCTCGGCGTCAGAAACGGGGACCTCGGGCTCACCATGTGGCATGCGGTACTTCAATACGATGGCTGCAATGCCGTGATTCTGGAAGAACTCCCCCCAGTCATAACCCTCTTTGTCCATTGATAGTGTCTCGTAGGCACCACCTGGGCAGATGATTACGGCACGTCCTGTAGCTTCTTTCTCTGTCGGAAGGAAGACACGTACCTTAGCGGTATCATTTGGATCGCCGTTGTTGTAAGGCGGACGCCCGTTATAGAGTTTTACATCGAAAGTGCTCTGGGCGTTCATCGTCATGGCAGCAGCAGCCAGTCCGAATGTGAGAAATAGTTTTCTTAAATTCATTCTATACTCTGTTTAGTTGTTTTAGTTCGTTTTCATCGCTCTTCCTTCCATTCGGTTATGGTACAATCTACCAGGAAACGGAACGTTGCTGTAATAAAAAGCAGGAATAAAGCATGAGATTTTGAACGTATTATTGCAAAGTTAACAAAAAGATACGATTTCAATAGTAGATGTTTAGAGTTTTTAGTATATTTGCAGACAGAAATAATAAAAGATATGGAGTATAAACGAATTTTAATGATTTCGTATGACTGTTAACAACTATCTTTTAATTAGCTGATTCAATATCCAGCGGTTCATTATCACTCCCTTTCTTATTTTAAAAAAAATAGTTATCATCCAGTATTTATCATCTATCATTCAGACATGCACGTATTAGATAAGTTTCGGTATTGTCCCGTATGTGGAAGTAAGCGTTTTGTAGAACAGAACGAGAAAAGCAAACGCTGCGAGAGTTGTGGCTTCGAGTATTTCCTTAATCCGAGTTCTGCTGTGGCTGCATTCATCCTGAACGGTAAAGGGGAATTGCTCGTTACACGCAGGAAGTTTGATCCAGGACGTGGAACGTTAGACCTCCCCGGAGGCTTCTGTGATATTGGCGAGACCATTGGCGAGGCATTGATACGTGAAATAAAAGAGGAAACCAACCTTGTTGTCAAGGAGAAAAGTTACTTCTGTTCACTTCCTAACAAGTACCGTTACAGTGGTTTTGATATACCTACACTTGATGCCTTCTTCATCTGTAAGGTAGAGGATGAGACCGCTCTCAAGGTGGCGGATGATGTAGATGAGGCTACATGGGTGCCATTGGCAGAGGTTCATACCGAACAGTTCGGTCTTCGTTCCATCCGTCAGGCACTGCATGACTTTTTGCAGATGGAGGTAGAAAACTTAAAAAAGTAGAAATTTTGTCTATTATATAAGGTGTAAGCAAAAAGTTTAAGTACTTTTGCGCCCTTGAAAAAATGTACAAGATTGATTATGCAAGAAAACTTGGTAATAGTAGAGAGCCCGGCAAAGGCTAAGACCATTGAGAAGTTTCTCGGTAAGGACTATAAGGTTATGTCGTCTTATGGTCATATCCGCGACTTGAAAAAGAAGGAACTTAGCATTGATCTCGACACGTTGAATCCCGATTATGAAATCCCTGACGAGAAGAAGAAAGTAGTCAGTGAACTGAAGAAAAGTGCTAAAGCAGCCAAGAAAGTCTGGTTGGCTTCCGATGAGGACCGCGAGGGAGAAGCTATCAGCTGGCATCTTTGTGAGGTGTTAGGGCTGGATGAAGAGAAAACGAATCGTATCGTGTTCCATGAGATTACCAAGCCCGCCATATTGAAAGCAATTGAGTCGCCACGCCGTCTGGATATGAATCTTGTGAACGCACAGCAGGCCCGTCGCGTACTCGACCGCCTGGTAGGCTTCCGTCTTTCACCGGTGCTGTGGCGCAAGGTAAAGCCGGCTTTGAGTGCCGGACGTGTGCAGAGCGTTGCCGTGAGGTTGATTGTAGAGCGCGAACGTGAGGTACAGAACTTCAATTCTGAGCCTTACTACCGATTGAATGCAGTCTTTGCTGTAACCGGTGAGGATGGCTCGAAGAGTGAAGTAAAGGCTGAATTGAGCAAGCGTTTCAAGACACATGAGGAGGCTTTGGACTTCCTTGAACTGTGCAAGACTTCAAAATTCAAGGTTTCATCGATAGCAAAGAAACCTTTGAAACGCACCCCGGCTCCTCCGTTCACAACCTCAACACTGCAGCAGGAAGCTGCAAGAAAGCTCGGCTTCACCGTAAGTCAGACGATGATGGTTGCCCAGCGATTGTATGAGGCAGGACGTATTACTTACATGCGAACCGACAGTGTGAATCTTTCCAGTTTGGCTGTCAGCACCTGCAAGGAGGAGATTGAGCGGCTCTATGGTGAGAATTATAGTAAAGTAAGAAAGTATCAGACCCATAGCAAAGGGGCGCAGGAGGCGCACGAGGCTATCCGTCCTACATATATTGATAATGTTTCTATCGAAGGGACAAGCCAGGAGAAGCGTCTTTACGACCTTATCTGGAAGCGCACCATTGCGTCGCAGATGGCTGATGCACAGATAGAGAAGACCACTGTAAACATATCACTTGAGGCGGAAGATGGCAAGAACAACACTGATCTGCTGTTTGTTTCCAACGGCGAAGTGATTGCTTTCGAGGGCTTCCTGAAAGTTTATAACGAATCGACTGACGATGATGAAAACAACGAGGAGTTCTCACATGCGCTGCCGGTAATGCACGAAGGCGAGGAACTTGAACGTCGTGAAATCGTTTCAACAGAGCGTTATTCACAGGGACCTAACCGTTATACGGAGGCAAGTCTGGTGCGCAAACTTGAAGAACTTGGCATCGGTCGCCCGTCAACATACGCTCCGACAATCTCAACCATCCAGCAACGTGAATACGTACAGAAGGGTGACCGCAAGGGTGAAGAGCGTAAGTATGCTGTTGACTCACTCCTTGGTCTGAAGGTAACTTCCAAGACCAAGAAGGAAATGGCTGGTGCAGACAAGGGCAAACTCATCCCGACAGACATCGGAATTGTTGTGAACGACTTTCTTATGGCGAACTTCCCGGAGATTATGGACTATAACTTTACAGCCAAAGTTGAGCAGGATTTCGATAAGATTGCTGAAGGAAAGGCTGAATGGAATAAGAAGATGAAGACCTTTTATCAAGGTTTTGAACCAGAGGTGGAGAAGGTTATGAATGCCCGTTCCGAGCATAAGGCAGGCGAACGTGAGCTTGGTGTCGAGCCAAAGACAGGCAAGCCGGTGTTCGTTAAGATTGGTCGTTTCGGTCCGGTTGTGCAGATTGGCAGTGCAGATGATGAGGACAAACCACGATTCTCACAGCTTCCGTCAGACAAGAGCATGGAAACCATCACCCTTGAGGAAGCGTTGGAATTGTTCAAGCTGCCACGTAAGGTAGGTCAGTTTGAGGGTACAGACGTTGTGATCGGTGCTGGTCGCTTCGGTCCTTACGTGCTCCATAACAAGAAGTACACCTCACTTCCAAAGGAGGAAGACCCGCTTACCATCAGCCTTGATGCCGCTATCAACCTTATTCAGAAGAAGCGTCTGCAGGATGCACAGCGTCACTTGAAGACTTTTGAAGAAGATGCCAAGATGGAAGTGATGAACGGTCGTTACGGTCCTTATATTGCCTATGATGGCAAGAACTACCGTATGCCGAAGGCACTCCACGAGAAAGCTGCAGAACTTACTTACGAGCAGTGCATGGACATCGTAAAGAATGCCCCGGAGCCAAAGCGTAAGAAGTAGTGAATACAGACTCACCTTTAACGGAAAGAAAGACATCCACCACATAGTCTTGCAACTGCAGACTATAGGGTGGATGATAAATATATCGTGAGCATGGCAGACCACAAGGAAGAGAACAGACCGTTGCGCATCATTCTCATTGGCTATATGGGAGCCGGGAAGACGACAGTCGGCAGGGCTTTGTCGAAGGAATTGAACATTCCCTTCTATGACTTGGACTGGTACATAGAGAGCCGTATGCGCAAGACTGTGAAGCAAATCTTCGATGAAAAGGGGGAAAATGGCTTCCGTTTGATGGAAAAGTCAATGCTTCATGAGGTTGCAGAGTTTGAAAATGTCATTATCTCCTGCGGAGGAGGAACTCCCTGTTTCTTTGATAATATGGAGTATATGAACGGGCAGGCTGAGACCGTTTACCTGAAAGTAGAGCCGGACGTCCTTTTCAAGCATCTGCAGATGGGCAAGTCAGTCCGCCCCCTTCTGCTCAATAAGGCACCTGATGAGGTCAGCCTGTTCATCCGTGAACAGTTGAAGGGGCGTGAGCCTTTCTACATGAAGGCGAAGCACGTTCTTGACGTGAGTCTTATGGACAGTTACGACAAGATACAGATTTCCGTCACCCAGCTCTGCCAGCTGCTGAAGATTGACAAGGCTGTCCGTCGATGATAGCATGGTGAATGTTATGGCTGTAAAGCTGTCCTTCACGATATGACAAGCAGTTGTCTGAGGATTACAGAGCTATGCTCCGCACAGCAGAAAGGCGTCATTTAGAAAAAGTAAACAGATTGAATAAAGATTATATATAGGGATAGAATATTGGAAATGAAAAAGTGGACGATTGAAGATTCTCAAGAATTGTACAACATCTCAGGGTGGGGTACATCTTACTTTGGCATCAACCCCAAGGGTGACGTGTATGTAACGCCGTGTAAGGACAATACGCAGATTGACCTACGTGACGTCATGGACGAACTCTCCTTGCGCGATGTGACACCGCCGGTGTTGCTTCGTTTCCCCGATATTCTCGATAACCGTATCGAGAAGACATCCTCCTGCTTTGAGAAGGCAAAGAAGGAATACGATTTCAAAGCTGAGAACTTCATCATCTATCCTATTAAGGTAAACCAGATGCAGCCGGTGGTTGAGGAGATTATCTCTCACGGACGCAAGTTCAACCTCGGCTTGGAGGCTGGTTCAAAACCCGAGTTGCATGCAGTGATCGCCGTACAGTGCCAGAGCGATTCGCTCATTATCTGTAACGGATACAAGGACCAGAGCTATATAGAACTGGCCTTACTGGCACAGAAGATGGGTAAGCGCATCTTCATCGTAGTGGAGAAACTCAATGAAATCGACCTCATTGCACGTGCAGCAAAGAAACTGAACGTAAAGCCGAACCTCGGCATCCGCATCAAGCTGGCATCCAGTGGTTCCGGCAAATGGGCTGACAGTGGCGGCGATGCTTCCAAGTTCGGGCTTACGTCTTCTGAACTTCTGCAGGCGTTGGAGACACTCGATGACAAGGGGCTGCATGACAGTCTGCACCTGATTCACTTTCATATCGGTTCACAGATTACAAAGATTCGCCGTATTCAGACCGCACTCAACGAGGCAGCACAGTACTATGTGAACCTCAGAAAGATGGGTTATAACGTTGATTTCGTGGATTGTGGCGGTGGATTGGGCGTTGACTACGACGGAACCCGCTCGTCAAGCAGTGAAAGCTCAGTGAACTATAGCATCCAGGAATACGTCAACGACTGTGTCTACACCTTTGTTGATGCAGCCAACAAGAACGATATTCCACACCCGAACATCATCACCGAGAGTGGCAGAAGCCTCTCTGCCCATCACTCAGTTCTCGTGATTGATGTGCTCGAAACAGCTTCCCTGCCTGAGATGTCAGAGGAGTTTGAGGCAAGTGATACAGACCATCAGTTGGTAAAAGACCTCTACGATATTTGGGATAACCTTGATTCACGCAATATGCTGGAGGACTGGCACGATGCAGAGCAGATCCGTGAGGAAGCCTTGGAGCTGTTCTCTCATGGTATGGTTGACCTGAAGACACGTGCCGAGATTGAGGCGATGTACTGGAGTGTGTGCCATGAAATCAACAATCTGGCAAAGAATATGAAGCATGTACCGGATGAGTTGCGCAATATGGATAAGCTGCTTGCCGACAAGTACTTCTGTAACTTCTCACTCTTTCAGTCGCTCCCGGACAGCTGGGCAATAGACCAACTCTTCCCGGTAATGCCGATTCAGCGACTCAATGAGCGTCCGGCACGCAATGCCACCTTGCAGGATATTACCTGTGACAGCGACGGTAAGATTTCAAACTTCGTAGCAATGGGACGCAGCAGCCATGTGTTGCCGGTTCACGCGCTGAAGAAGAACGAGCCTTATTACCTCGGTGTGTTCCTCATTGGTGCCTATCAGGAAATCCTGGGCGACATGCACAATCTCTTCGGCGACACCAATGCTGTACACATCTCGGTAAAGGATGGCAGCTATCATATCGACCAGATTTTTGATGGTGAGACGGTGGAAGAGGTTTTGGAGTACGTTCAGTATAATCCTAAGAAACTTGTCCGCCAACTTGAAATCTGGGTGACAAAGAGCGTAAAGCAAGGTAGGATTTCGCTTGAGGAGGGTAAGGAATTCCTCAGCAATTACCGTAGCGGTCTTTACGGTTACACATATCTGGAGTAGACTGCAAGTCCCTTTGGGCAAGCAGGCTGACCGCAGGATATGAAAATGTAGTCATTGATAATCTGTAGAGGCGCACGGCTCGTGTGTCCGCCATCGAGACATTGGTTTCGGACGCACGGATTGTGCGTCCCTGTGTCGTTAATAGATGCTTGCTAAACGTGGGTGTTTCTTTAGGTAGATGTGGATGTCCGTTCCTGCAGTTTATCCTTGTTTTTCCTGTCGAGGAGCGTCATTGCCGAATTCTTTTCATGAAAATAATTATTTCTTTTCATGAAGAAAAATATTTTTTTTCATGAAAATAATTCTTTTTTTTCGTGAAGATAATTCGTGGCAGATGTCCTTTTGACATAGTAGTAAGGCCGATTGAAGTGCAGTTTTATGCGTTGCTTTCATGACAATTAAAGGCTTAATGAAAGTTAAATAACGGCATTTTTGCCTTCGTTCCTGTAACTTTCCCCCATAGATAACCGTCATTTAAACAGAGAGAAGATGAAAAAAGTCAGTTTCCGTAACGATGTGTTGCCGTTGAAGAACGAACTCTTCCGGCTTGCACTCCGTATCACGCTCAACAGAGCTGAGGCTGAGGACATCGTGCAGGACACGCTGATAAAGGTCTGGAACCGCCGATACGAGTGGGAAAACATCGATTCCATCGAAGCATTCAGTCTCACCGTATGCCGGAACCTGTCGCTCGACCGCATCAAGAAGAAGGAAAATAACAATGACTCCTTGGAAGATGTGAAGATATCCGAACCCCTTGCTTCATCCAATCCTCAAGACCGAATGATAGAAGAGGACAAGATTAATCTTGTAAAACAGATTGTAGATGGTCTTCCTGAGAAACAACGAAGTTGTATGCAGCTAAGAGATTTTGAAGGAAAGTCATACAAAGAGATTGCTGAAGTCCTTGAAATCAGCGAAGAACAGGTGAAAGTCAATATCTTCAGAGCCCGTCAGACGGTCAAACAACAATATTTGAAATTAGACAATTATGGATTATAAGTACATCGAACAATTACTGGAACGCTACTGGCGTTGCGAGACTTCTCTCCAAGAGGAGGAAATCTTGCGTATGTTCTTCTCACAGGAGGACATTCCAGCTGCTTTGCTGCCTTATCGCCATCTGTTCATCTATGAGCAGAACGAGAAAGCTGTGGATGTCTTGGGCGATGACTTTGACCAGAAAGTCCTGGGACTTATCAGGGAAGACGAGCCGGTCAAGGCACGTGTCATAACAATGCGCCATCGCCTTATGCCACTCTTCAAGGCTGCCGCTGTGGTGGCTATCTTCCTTACCTTGGGCAATGCCATGCAGGTGGCTTTCTCTGATGGTGATGTCCGTCAGGTAACCCCAAGCACAGCTGCTGTTGACAGACCGCAGGAAGGTCCGTCCGTTGCCAAGGCTGACTCTGTAAAGAGTGACACCTTGCAGCACAAGATACAGTCTACTGTATCAACAATCACAAAGTAAGACAATTTCTATGCTTTCTCTATAAATAATCATTTTAAGTAAAACAACTCGAGGCTGTGAAGTCTCAATTCTCTCAAATTTTTCATAACATACTAACGTAGAAGAGCCGATACTCCTTGTGGGTGTCGGTTTTTCTTTTGTGCAGAGGTAAGTGGAAGCGATGGGCTTCTAAATTAGCCGTAGTCTGTTACACCTTTGTTGCAAAGACAAACATTCTTCTCGGTCATATAACACAAAATCTGTTCTGGTTCAATGAACGCTTTGGGTTCAATGAACAGCTTGGATGCTTATGAGGAATGTTCCGGACAGGGCTTGATACTGTCAATAAACGCAGTTTCTGTAAATGTTAAGCTCTGGCTGCCCTGAAATGACAAAACGCCCCTTGTACTTGCTGTACGAGGGGCGTTTGGGTTTGTTTGTTAACCAATGTTCGAGGAGATGATGCTACTGCGTTATGAACACTGTGCAGACAGTGTTAAGGTTCAATTAAATGCACATTTAATGTGCGTTCCTTACCGTCTACAGCCACATCGTTGACATAGGTAATCTTATACGTGATATTGAGGAAATACCCCGTCTTCTTAGCACTTGATACCTCAATACGAGGTTCTAAAAGATAAATATCTAAATATTTTGCGATTCCACTGTTAGGAATCCATGCTGTAACATTATAGTTTCCGTTCTCGCTTCTTACCTTTTCTGCATACATGTCGATAAATCTGCCATCACGTGTTAATCCCATCTGTACGTTGTTAAACCACAGCTGTGGCGATAATGCCTTCACTGCATCAGTGTAATCACCATCGGTCTTGTTTCTATAGCGTTTGCCAAAGAACTCACCAACTTTTGTACTGCTGGCAATCGTAAGTTCATCGTTCAGTGCAGACAGTGACTTGAAGTCTGTGATTGTCACATCAAAGTTAGCTAATTCCGTATCGTGACCATCTTTTGCAACAAGGTTGATTGAGAATCTTAATGAGTTTGTACCATTGTCTCTGTACTTACCCTTGAGATAAGGCACAAACTTGTCCTTGTCATATTTAAGCAAAGATGTGTAGAAAACATCTGCATGCTCATACGTTCCGCGCATGTATAACTTGCTGGCTTCTGCTGTGTTAATACTTATTTGGTTGCGATAGTACAGGTTCTTGTCGAAGCTGACGCTGGGTGAACCGTTAATGCTGTTATCGCTTGTCTTACCCTTTCTACCCTTATAGGTAATTGTGAATGCAATACGTCCCGACGAACTGCCACCAATGTAGCGCACGTCGCTAATAGTCGTATTAGCCCAATCGGCTGGCGTAAAGGTATAATGTTTGTTGCCATCAATGTCTGAAGATGATAGATTTACAAACTTTTGCAGGTAGGTTGCAGTGAACTTGCTGTTATCTTTCAGACGATAAAGTGTGTCGAAATCGACCCCACTTTGATAGTCAACGCCCTTTTTCCACGAAGCAACAGCGCGCATAACCATCTCTTCATCGGAAGGCTTCTGTGCAAAACCGTTATAATCTACATCCTTAACGAATGGCTTGCCACCGCAATTACCCATCACTCTCAGTGTAAACGTTCCCTTCTCTTCATCGCTTTTTACCACGCTCACAGCCGTAACGTTCACTTCCTTACCATTGATGCTTTTCTTTCCCAAATCGGATTTTGCCTTCTCCAAAGCCTGATAAACATTCAGTTGCTTATCAAGGTTGAGAAACTTCACAATGTCATCAGTCGTTACCTCGATTACTTTTTCTTGTGTTGGTGGGGTTGGGGTAAAGGAATTATCGTCATTTCCACAAGCGGCAAAAAGCAATGCCATAGATGCTGCAATAATAATTTTTCTCATTTTATCCTGTCTCTAATTTGTAACTGGCGCACCTTGTTAGTCGTTTCCTGCCTTTACAACAAAGGTGTAAGGGCATCAGGTCTTTGCGATGCGCTATAACTCGAGTGCAAAGATACTAAAAGAAACTTGAATATCAGTATCGTTACGGGGATTTAACTTCTCAATTAACGAACAGTATTATTGTCATCTTACAACTGTCCTCAATTCCGCAGCATTTTTCCTTGTGAGACAGTTTTATGTGTTGAGATCTCTTTTCGGCTCTCTATACGTTGACGTGAGGACATCTTCGAGAGTTTGGAGTCTTGTCTAAGCATGAAATCCCCCACCCAAACCAATGGGGAGTATGAAGACCACAAGGAAATGCTGTTTGTTCAAGGAGTATCTCAGAGTAGTATGCTTTATCTCTGCCGTGTTGAAACTGTACGGCTTGCTGGAGGTTTCGTTCTTGTAGACAATATTCTTTTTGTTAAGCTCCTTCAGTCTGCGCCCCATAGTGTCGGCACAGGGTAACAGCGTAACAGGTCTCTGCCTGAACTGTTCTATAAGCGCATTGATGTCCTCAAGTCATTCTCCACCACAAAGGCAGCTGAAGAAGAGAGGACACAGAATGCTTCCATAGCTGAATGCCTTGCCGCTGCATCTGCCCAATACGGATTCGGTAAGTTTTTCAAAACCCAACTTTGAATAAACGTCCATGATGTGATAAATTCCTCCGAAAGAAGTGATATTCTCGTTTTTAATTGCTATCTTTGGCATGTCGGATATTTTGTTTGCTTTTTATGTTTGCAGCACCAAGATAGGTGAAATCTCTGACATGTCCAAGTGTTTTGAAGACTTTGTTTCTCAGGCACTTGTGTTTCTTAAAAGACTTTGTGCTGCGGAATTAAAGTAAAGATTTAAATATACTAGTGATGCAATAATTTTAAATTAAACTTCATATATCCCTTTATTAATAAGGGTTTCAGATCGTTCTTTGATTTTTTGATTTGAAAATGACAGCGTAACTTTGCAACCAAAACTGCATTGTTATGAACGTCGGTCGATATGTGTTTTCACAAGTTGTGAAGTACATACCTCGTTATCAGTTCGACAAGTGCGTGAAGAAGTACCGTGGCGACTGGCATGTCAAGGATTTGACTTGTTACAACCAGCTTCTGCACCTTTTGTTTGGACAGCTGACGAGTTGTGATTCCCTACGGGACATCTGCCTGTGTCTTGGTGCCCACAAGGACATCCTCTACCATCTTGGATTTGGCAACACGGTCAACCAGTCATCACTTTCCCGAGCTAACGACAATCGGGATTACCGCATCTATGAGGAGTTTGGCATCTATATGATAAATCTGGTAAGGCCTTTATACACAAGGACCTCGATACCAGATGTCACTATAGACAACGTACTTTACTCCCTCGATTCCACGACCATCTCCACAAGTGTCAAACTTGCGACATGGGCTTTAGGAAGATACAACAAGGGGGCGGTGAAGATGCACACTCTGCTTGACTTGCGCGGGAGCATTCCAGCAAACATCCACATCACGGATGGCAGATGGCATGACAGCAACGAACTTGAACTGACTGCGCCGGAGCCTCTTGCCTTCTATATGATGGACAAGGCCTATGTTGACTTCGATGAGTTCTTTCGCTTCCATTTGGCTGGAGCCTATTGGGTTACCAGACCGAAGGACAACATGAAATACGAGATTATTGGTCATAGAAAAGACTTCTCCCGAGAGGATGGTATTCGAGGCGACTTTACCATTCGCTTGACTCAGCCAAAGACTCATGCACTTTACCCTGAGCCTTTCAGGGCAGTCTGCCACTATGATGAGGAGACGTGTGAAGAAATAGTGTTCATCACTAACAACTTCGAGATCAGCGCAGTGGAAGTGTCCGTCCTGTATAGGCACAGATGGGACATAGAGGTGTTCTTCAAGTGGATAAAGCAGAACATTGTCGTGAAGACCTTGTGGGGGTATTCCGGGAATGCAGTCCGAATCCATCTCTGGGTTGCAGTCATCGCCTATCTGCTTGTTGCAAGAATAAAGGCTGACAACAAAAGCCCATACACCATTACGGAAGTGGCAACGCTGATAAGAGTTTCTGCTTTGGAGAAAACTCACCTCAGAGATTTAATCACTAAGCCGAGAACCTCTGTCATTTACAATCAATATGTCAAAGAACTACCTCTATTTGATAATATGTAAAACTTAACGCGATTTTATCGCATCAGTACTAATTTAAATACAATATATATGGTAAGACAAATAGTTATTTTACTTACATTACTTGTTGTAACAGGTAGTTGTAAGGCACAGGGCACAGGTGGTAGTGACATCAAAAAGAATAAGAACATGGAAAGAACAACCGAGAGATTTGACACATCTACCTATTATATGAAAAGGCAAGGACATGAATATCAATTTGAGCATTACTTGCGAGGTAAAGTGAGGCAGTTTGGGGGCAATAATGGCTCTAATTATATAGAATATGCCAGAAAGGACAACAGCCTGTTTGGAACGTGTAAGGAGTATTACAATAAAACGGGAACTCTTAAATTAGTAGGAAAATATTATTATAATGATTTTAATAGTGGTATTTGGAAAGAGTATGATGAGAATGGTTATTTAATAGATGAATACGACCAAGATGCCCCTTATAAGAACTACCCATGGGAAAAGGTGGAGAAGTTTGTCAAAGAAGAATTGAAACTGGATTTGTTTGATAAGAAAGTCTCTATCCATCGTTATGTGAGCAAACATAGTAAAATCCCTATATGGCGAATTCGGTGGCAAGTTGGCATTAAGGTTTATACAATTAAAATAAATGCGGATACCGGTAAGATAATTAATCAAGTAGAAGGGAAGGTAGAGAAATAGCGTAGATTCTACTTGGCTATATCAATGGAATATTTTGCATAGAGGATTGCAGACTGTAGATGAAACGATTAATAAAGCAAAAAGCAAATGAAAAAACTTATTATGTTATCGATAATATTGACAGGCATTAACAGTTGCAGTGTACCTGATAATAGTAGTAACACCCGAGCTAAAATAGGAAAACAAATGGAAACAACAAGTGAAAAAATTGATACACTTCTGTTCCAGATGAACAGAGGAAACAATAATGAATATATGTATAGAACAGGACAATGGCAAGTTCTACAAAGATATATGAGTGATAATAATGTATACTATTATTATGAAAGAAAACTAAAGGATGGGGAACTTGTCGAGGAGTATCGTAGATTTTTCTCAAGTGGCAAACTCAATGTGAGGGGATTTAGTTATAAGAACCACGGTTTTCCTATAGGCGTCTGGAGTGAATATAATGAAGATGGGATATTGATAAGAGAGATTGATAAGGATGAGCCTTTCAAGAATTATCCTTGGAATGAAGTACGCTTGTTTATGGAGAAAGAATATCATGTTGATTTCTTTGACAAGCACACGATTGTACATCGTTATCTTGATAAGACCAGTACCCCAGTATATGATATTTGCTGGCGAAGCAAGAATGATGTATTTAAGAATGTTATAATAGACATCAATACGAGAAAAGTGATAAAAGAAGAGGATTTTAAAGCTCAAAAGTAGATATGAAAACATAGTCTATGTAATATGTTAGATACAAGTCCTTGATTTCTTAAATGTGTCTTAATTCCGCAATCTTGTCGATTCATTCATCACATTGCAGCCAATGTTCGTCTGACATGTGACTTCTCCAATGTTGAAAGTTCTTTGCCATATAAGGACTGAGCTGGACACATGTTTTTGACTATGTAACAGAGGTATTTAATGGAGATATGAAGACTTATAAATATAAGAATTAGCATAAAATATTTTTATTAATGAGTACAACGAGAATCAAAACCAGTATGGGTATGCCCATAAAATTTGCTCAAAAGAAGTAATGGTGTTGGCTTTAGGTCTTGATGACACAACCTGCGCACATGAGTTACTCCATGCGCTGGGGTTATATTATTCATTTAGTGACTTAAACCTACACACTTTTGAAGAATATAAAACGGACAATATTATGGACTATTCTGATATTGGACCATGGTAAGCACATGTGGTGCTGATGGCAAGCACATGCGGTGCTGATGGCAAGCACATGTGGTGCTGGGTGCCAAGTACCTTGCAATATGTTACCGGGACGGGATCAGCTTGTCGTCAGGAAAGGGTTGTCCTGTCAAAAGTGAACAAGGGGACAGTAGATATTTTGCGGGAGATACGCATATAGTTTAGCAAGGCTTATCTGATTAGGAGACTTGTCTTCCAGAGCTGATACGATATTATCTGTTTAAAAGAGAACTCGCATTTGGAGCGTATGCTGTTTCTATCTTATCGGGCAGCAATAACGAAAACCTGACAAGGAATGTTAAAGGTGGATAAAATACGGATGAGAAACTTGCATGTACGGGGTTATCTTTCTATATTTGCAGTATATATTTGCGTATATATTGTAGGAAACAATATTCTATTATACAACAGATTGCAATTCTTCCTCTTCTTCCAGAGCAAGACTGTTCACAGCCGCACAGAGGAGACTTCAGGAAGTTGTTTGAGGTTTTCTCTTTTTTTGTCCCTTGCAGGATGATGCAGAGTTGCCTCTCTGATCATTATTTATTAACAACTTAAAATTTTTTCAATCATGGGTTCATTCAGAGCAACATTGGAATTGGGTGGCAAGGAGTATGACGTACTCTATTCCAACTACGAGTTCAGCCGCAACACCGACAGCAAGGGCAAGCCTTCATCAAGCATCTCGGGCGGCCGCGTAAGCGTGACGGTAGAGTCAACGGACGACACTACGGCCATCGAGGCCATGCTCAACAGCCAGTTCAAGGCCGTCGAGGGCAAGATCGTCTACAAGAAGACCGAGGAGGACGCGAAGATGAAGGAGATCTGCTTCAGGAATGCGTACATCGTCCACTACAAGGAGACGCTGAACGTTGAGAACGAGACTCCGATGACCATTGCGATGACCTTCTCTGCGGAGACCATCACGGTGGGCAATGCGGAGCTTGACAACCGCTGGCCACGCACATAAGCCGACGGACAGCAGGGAGGGTATGTCAGGGAGCAGGGCTCCCGGCATGCCCTCCTGCCTTATGCCTACATCCCTTTCCTTATGATCATCCCTTTCCCGACAGACATCACCACAGTAAAAACGATACGACATGGCATTTCCCGACATACGCTTCACCGTGACCATCGGTGACACTGCAATCCCTACCTTCAAGTCCTTCCGCCTGGAACAGCGCATAGGCGACCATCATTACTTCGAGCTGGTCCTCGACCTCGAGACCGGCAGCAGCCGCTTCTCACATGACATGGGCAGCAGCTCCGACTGGCTCAGCGAGCCCCTGACCGTCCGCATAGACGGCAGCACCTCCTTCCTGGGCGTGGTGACGAACGTCCACATGCACCGTGAGGACAGCGAGTTCGGGCATCTCGTCGTGTCCGGCTACTCCGCCACCTACCGACTGGAGACCGCCCCCGGCAACTTCTCATGGACAGGGAAGAAGATCGGAGAGATCGTCAGCCGGCTCTGTGACGATGCGAATGTTGGGTCACGGGTCAATGCCGCCTATGACGGCAGGCCTGACTATCTCTGCCAGTACGGCGAGTCCCAGTTCGGTTTCATCCGCCGCCTTGCCTCACAGTACAAGGAATGGCTCTACTATGACGGCACATCCCTCGTCTTCGGCCGCCCCAAGACACTTCCCGACTCGGTCTGCCTTGAGTTCGGCACCACCCTCTCGTCGCTTGACATCGGCATCCAGACGCTTGCCCGTCCCAAGAAGGCCTACAGCTACCACTCCTCGTCCGACCAGCAGATGGACGAGGCGAGCCCGTCGGAGACGGCCGGGCAGGACCTCCTTGCCCGCAAGGCGGTGGCAGCCTCGATGAAGCTGTTCAGCGTCCCTGCACGCCAGTATGCCGAGCAGCGTGTCAACTCCGGTCCGGAGCTGGTGGACTACATGCGCCGCAAGCAGTCGGCAGAGACGGCGGAGAGCCACTACGTCACCGCCGAGAGCCGTGTCCCGGGGCTGTGCGTGGGCAGCGTCGTCAAGATAGACAGCTCCTTCTACCAGTCCTTCAGGTCCCTCTCCCGCAGGACGCTGGGCGAGTTCATCATCACCGAGATCGTGCACGAGGTGGGCGAGGACGGCTACTACCGCAACCGTTTCAAGGCTCTCCCCTCCGCCCTTGAGGTGATTCCCGTACCCGACGCACGCATCCCGCATGCCGAGACGCAGATGGCGACGGTGACCAGGAACGACGACCCTAAGGGCAGCGGCCGCATCCAGGTGCGGATGAACTGGCAGGCTGACGACATGAACACGAACTGGATCCGTGTGATGACACCGGATGGTGGTAGCAGTAGTGACGTGAAGAGCAACCGCGGCTTCGTATTCATCCCCGAGGTAGGCGACCATGTCCTCGTCGGCTTCCGCCACGGCGACCCCTCCCGTCCCTATGTCATGGGCAGCCTCTTCAACGGTTTCACGGGAAAGGGCGGTTTTGCTGCCAACCACAAGAAAAGTCTTACCACCCGGAGTGGTTCGACCGTCACCTTTGATGATACCGCCCACACTATCCTTCTACAGACAACCCGTGCCAATAAAATCTTCATTGATGAGAGAAATGGCACCATCACCATATCTTCTGCCGAAGAAGTGAATGTCAACACAAAGAATGTCAACATAGATGCCTCCGAAGATATGAAAATTAATGTTGGCAGAAATTTAGATTTGAATGTAGGAGAAGATGCAAATATTTCAATTGGAGGAGATAAAAATGTTTCGATAGGAGGAGAAAAGACAACCTCTGTTAGTCAATCTGTTGAGACATCAATTGGTGGAGATTTGCGAATGGACATAGTCGGAAAAACTAAACAAACTACAGCAGACATGTCTATGACTGTAACTCAAGGAGATATTATCATTAGTGCAGCTTCAAAGGCTCTTTTACAGGGCGGCGATGATGCGAGAATAAGTAAAGGATAAATTATCAGGTAATCTGAAATGAGTTATAATAGTATTGTATATGATTCTGCTGCAATGTCTGGCATTAGCTATTCTAAAGTGAATATCATAGTTATAGGCACACAGCAACACAGCTCTGACTGGTGGAGAAATGTAGATCCGTTGGGGTTGAATCCAGTAGCAGGTGTCGGTAGGAACAGTAAACTTATGTTTGTTCATCAGGCTATCAGGACAATCAGATTAGGTCTAATATATAAGTGGATCGTTTTGCTTTGTTCAGAAGGATATACAGCAAGTCAATTAGACCATATAGAAAAAACAGTTACAGGTATAACTAATAAAGCAGGGGAAAAGATAGTGCTAGATTGTCATATGATTTCCTCTCTTGATGATATAGTCTCATATATTAATAGCTTGTCTGCCAAAAAACAAAAGATAGAAACTCTCTATTTTTATGCGCATGGAGTCGTAAAAGAAATTCTACCTTGGATGAAATTACGTAAAGGTACACCTATAGACGAAAACTTTTTTAAAAAAATAAAAAAAGAATCTTTTGTCAAAGAGGCTGTAGTGAAGAGCTATGCTTGTAGAACAGGATTAGGGAATCCAGATATAGACCAAGACAGAATTATTAAGAAAGAAGGAAAAACGTCTTTCGACAGAGGAGAACAATACATAATAGAGTTGCCATTATTACTCTTGGAAAGTTTAGCTTCTAGAATTTCTGTAATCTTGAATGTTACGGTTTATGCTTATCTGAGAAGAACAGAGTACAGTGACACACTGTTTACCACTGACGAGTATGACTTCCTTGATGCATGTGATGCTGCTCTCCTAAATAAGAAAAGAAGTAGAAAAGCATCAAAATACGATCATATCACACAAACGAGGCAGTTGACTCGCACGGAAAGGGACAGATATCAAAAGCTGAATGAAGAGAGAGATAAAAAGAAAAATATTATAGTAGACAATGCTAGTTTTCGTTTAACAGGAGCCTTTCATCCCGTAAGAGCTGCAAGAACTCCAAGAAATGTTTCTAGCAAATTTTGGAGATTTTATAAGCTATGAAGTATTTATATAAATTACCCCGAAAGGTACATCTTTTTTTGTTTATATGTTGTGCTTTTCTTGTTACTATTTTAACTTGGAATTTAATGAAACCAAAATATTTATGTACAAATGGAATGGGACCGATACGTGTAGAAGGTTGGTTAGAAAAAGGGTATAGAATCATAGGAAAATATAAACTCTGGAATCCGCAGCCTCGTCTCCTTACAGAAAAGGATTGGCAGTTTATCCAGCAGCATCTTCCAGGATGGATACATAAGAATTACCCAAAGTACAAGGAATCGGATAAAATAAGCAAGTTGTCTATAGATTTCTTAAAGTCGCATACAGTATATCAGTTTACACTACTCCATGATGGAGAAATATTAGAAGAAGATGTTTATCTGCTATCATTAGGTGCACCTTATGAGACTGACCAATTAAAGATATATATTCCTAAGGCTTCTGTTTATGACAAAGAACAGCTTGATAAGGATGGGAAATTAGTTAGTAAAAACATATTGGTTTATCCTTTCCTAACAGAAAATTGGGAGTCCAATATTAATGAGGCTAAACCTTATGAGGCAGAAGACTTTTGGTAAACTTTTACAATGAGTTCATCATTAAATTTCTTAATTACAATAGAAAACTTTTCACACAGTAGATATTCACCTTTAAAGCAATGTGTATGTAGTAGAAGTAAATAAGATAGAAAGTCAGTGTTTCATGTCTTTGGTATTATCATATTCCTTTATGACTGTAATGATAAGTTCTTGAATCATCCAGCAAATATTTTTTAGAATGAATATAGATGACAAACTTCTCTATTTAATAAAGATACATTTATCTGTAGACTATTTAAATGACTCACCACAGGAAAGTTTTTTTTCTACAGAATGCACATTAACCTTTAAACAAAAGAAGTCCCATTTTAATGAAATGGAAGTAAAAGATTTATACGAAACAAATATAAATGATGTCTTTATAAGTTTAGATAAATCTTTGATAAAATCCACTGATTTTTTACGAAGATGTGCCTACCGATATGACGGAGTACAAGTTAGTATAGATAATTTTGGGGGTATTGGGGTAAAAAATAAACTAGCTTTGTTAAGACAGTGGGAGTCTATACGCTCTTTGCTGCTGTCCGATTACAAAGGCTTCTTTGTAGATGATTACCTAATGAGAATAAATAATATAACGGAATCCTCCGAAGAACATAACATGCCCATGAATAATTATTTCTATTACGGATTGATCTTATTTGGCATTCCACATGAAACACCCATCGGATGGAGCAGGATACGGAATGTGATGTTATCTGATTTTGATGATATCATATTTGAGGAGAGATTGTTTCATGAACAAGATATGGATGATAAACGTTGTTTTTCTATTGTGGGAGAGAACATAAATGAGTCAACCAACTGTAGAATAAACAAATACTACGGACGAGTACAAGTCCCTATGAATAGTTTCTTCCCAGATTGGACACAATTAGAAATTGATTACACTAAAGAAGATATCAATGTATATTGGAAATACGAATTAACTAAACAAGTGGAACAATAATTTATGGAGCGTAAAGTGAATAAATCATCTATAATGGCTACTGCTTCAGTGGATGACATGCAACAGGAGGAGAAGAAGCGAAAATGGCAAGACCCTAATGAAGATGTGAAATATGTTTGTGATGGGGGAAAAGTCCAATGCAAGTACTGTAGTTCACCCGTTGCACCAATTAGGGTTACAACAGAGAGTGTTATGCTACAAGACAAACCATGGGCAACTGTAGGAGATAATAATGGTCAGGTGAATTTCGGTTTTACAGGACTTTGCACCCATCCCAAGTGGGGAAATAACAAACCATCTTGCAAGTCTGTCATCAAGCTTGGTCAGTGGCAGGACTTTTCTGAGACAATCATTGGCAACCACAATGCTCTTTTGGTTAAGTCGACGATTCCATGTCTAATTAGTGGGGAAAAGCTAAAAATTGTGCATAGTGGACAAACAGCAACCTTAGATGTCGTTAACCCTTTAGATAAACGTAAAGTACTTGAAGATGCTTATTGGATTGATGGGGATGAGGTTAGAAGAGACATACCGTTGAACACTATTGTTGGGCTGTATATAAAAGCTCGAAATGTTTATGTAGGGGAAGAAGTGCATTTAATCATTAAAGATGGAAGAGGACAAGAAAAACCATATAATGGTAAGGTAATAAATGAGAATACTATTTTTATAGATAATTTTATGATAAGTTCTGATAAGAAATAATTGGAACTAATTATACAAAATAAAAAGGAATTATGGATTATATAACAATAGCAGCAGAAGGTTTTATAGGGACTCCCAGGCTTAAAGAAACACCTCATGTGGATTTTGGCGACCCACTCTCATATATGCAGATAAGAAGAAATCGGGCAAGCAACCTTTTTGGTACAGTAAGAAACAACAATACAAAAAACCATCAAGGTTTTGATTATTACGCCTTAGAAGGGACAGAAGTTTATGCAGTTGCTAATGGTGAAGTGGTCTGTATCGTAGACCCTCCTTTGGGCGATTATGGTAAGCAAATTATTATAAAAATAGATAATAGCAATTATTATGCTTTTTATGCTCATTTGTCACAAATTTATGTGAAGAAGAGAGATCCTGTGGAGAAAGGTGACACTATAGGGAAGACCGGAATCACAGGAAATGCCAAGACTTTTAGAGGACTTGACCAGCATTTACATTTTGAGTGCAGAACAGCAGCAATATTAGGGAAAGGTCTGGACGGAAGACTATCTCCCAACAATATAGTATTGACTAAATTCTATTCACAGGATCCTAAGAGTAAAATGCAAAGTTCTTTAGGAGTGTATAAGGTAGATAAGAATAATAAAAAGACGAAAATGGACTGTATCCTATGAAAAAAATGCTTTTATTTTTTGCATCCTATATACTACTTTCCTGTAGTCAATCCTATTATTCTGATACCTTTAAGAATAATATTCGGCAGGATAGTCTAATCATAACAGAGATGGAAAATGACACATGCTGTATGAATAGACTAATTTTATCACATAATGGTCAAAACAATGTGCTCCTAGAGTTACATTGTGAAGATGGAAGTTCCATTGACTTTGTGAAGAATATCAGAGGGAAGAAACGACAGGAGAAAATTGGAGTTTATGCTATTTATAATGCAGCTGCTGATGGGAACAGCTTTTTGTTTTTCAACTATTTGACACAGCGAGCTTATATTACACCTGCATGCTTTTCTGATTGTGTTCCAGAATACACCTCATTAGACTTCAAGAAAAGGAATATAATATTAAGGAATACAAACAGTTTTACGGGCAGTCTTAATGACACTTTGAAAATCGGAGAAAAACCAGAGTATGTTGTCTGTGGTAAAAAGTTCCAATTTGTCAAGGCTATAATGAAAATAATATATTGATAAAAGTACATATCTCTGACATTGCTATTGGTCATGACAAACTCTCGGGGGATGCTTTCCGTGCATCACTCGGATTGTTCTCAGAACCTGCACGACAGCATGTACTACCACGCATAAGCAATGAGACAGAACTCATTAATTACATGGGACGTAAGCAAGCAGCTGAGACTGCCGATACACGTTACATCACAGCTGAGAGTCAGGTTCCCACCCTACGTATAGTCTCAGTCGTAAGTCTTTACAGCTCGTTCTTGGAGCGTATAGGAAATATATCTAAGGAGAGTTTAGGTAACTTTGTTATTATCGAAATAACACACGAGGTGAGCCAAGGAAGCTATTATAAAAACCGCTTCAAGGCTATACCTGCCACGATTAAGGCATTGCCAAGCGAAGGTTCGTATGCCATTAGCCGAGACACAGATGGCAATTGTGCTCAGCAATGCTGACCCACAAGGAAAGGGACAACGGTTTCACTGGAAAGGGAGGCGGTTCAAATAATAGTATTACCTCAATTCCGCAGCGTTTTTCCTTGTGAGGCGATTTTATATGTTGAGATGTCTTTTTGGGGGTTCTATATGTTGATATGAGGTTTTTCGGGGCTTCTTGGTTCTTGCATAGGCATGAAGTCCCCCACCCAAACCAATGGGGAAGTATGAAAAACCACAAAGAAATGCTGCTTATTCAAGGAATACTTCAGAATAGTATGCTTTATTTGTATACAGGTTCAGAACGTTCCGCCTTCCTGTTCTCACCCATTTTGCCGGCATGCTGACAAAATGCAGGATAAAGGCTTTCAGCCTGCTTGTCTTTTTCAACGGTTTGACCTTTTCGCTGATATGGCGGACGAGATAGAGATAGATGTTCTTCAGCATGGCGGTAACCATCATGAAAGCCATGTTCTCAGCCATGAGGGAAAAGAGCATATGTTCCAGTTATTCACATTGGTGTTTCCGTCACGGTTCTCACCTCCGACTATGATGGCCCCGATGGAAGCCCAGCCCGGGAATTAACCATGGTCCTGCCTGTAGGAATACTTTGCGTCGAACTTGTAAGCTGGAATAAACTGGTGGTCAAAGTCCAGGTCAACATGGCTGCCTGCCTTTATAAGGCTCTCCCGTTAAATACGTAGATAGGAAACTGAACAAAGGCTTATACACCTGTATGGTATGACTGTCCAAGGTCGGACGGTCTCACAAAGGAGGATAAAGCACAAAATTAAAATACAGAAAAGGCAAACAGATACCATGTCTTTCCGTCTCCTACAAACAACTTTTTCCCATATCACTCAACGTTTGTAAACTATTTTCATGCTACTCAAAACCAATACATGGTCTCTTGGCTTTGAAAAGACGCCCAATTGGCTTGCAATAGATGCCCTTTTGAGGTCTAACTGACGCCCTTTTGAAGTCCAATTAAGCACCTTTTCTTGCACAGCTTTATAACTAACTGATTTACTGCCGGTTGCAAACTTGCTTTTTACACGTGTTCTTGCCTTTATCTGTAGGTATTTTATCTGAAATTATGTCATGATTTTTCAAGACGTTGTCTGCCTTTTCAAAGTATTGACATGAAAAGGTTTTCTGCATCGGAGGATGATAATAAAGCAGGCAGCCAAGACGGTCTTGGCTGTCTGCTTTGTTTAACGCACAACTTCGCTTCTTCCGTTAAAGCTATACGAAAAGCATCCACGCATTTAACGGATGAACCAGTATTGCTGCCTGCCAGGTGTGGTGTTGTCA
Organism: Prevotella fusca JCM 17724; assembly: GCF_001262015.1. Lineage (NCBI taxonomy): Bacteria > Pseudomonadati > Bacteroidota > Bacteroidia > Bacteroidales > Prevotellaceae > Prevotella > Prevotella fusca. Next base: position 1,421,910 of record NZ_CP012074.1, on the reverse strand, counting down.
GACAGTTGTAGTTGAGAACAAGTGTTTGTCAGATACCTGTCGGCTGTCAGTTCAAGCCCAAACCATTCATGTCCTGATGAACTGGGCTGGACTTGAAAGTGATTCCGCTTTGTAGCGTATGCTTGTTTTGGTCTTATCGGGCAGCAACCGTAAAAACCTGACAAGGAATGTTAAAGGTGGATAAAATACGGGCAAGATACTTGCATGTACGGGGTTATCTTTCTATATTTGCAGTATATATTTGCGTATATAATTGTAGAAGACAATATTTTATTATACAACAGATTGCAATTCTTCCTCTTCATTCAGAGCAAGACTGTTCACAGCCGCACAGAGGAGACTTCAGGAAGTTGTTTGAGGTTTTCTCTTTTTTTGTCCCTTGCAGGATGATGCAGAGTTGCCTCTTTGATCATTATTTACCAACAACTTAAAATTTTTTCAATCATGGGTTCATTCAGAGCAACATTGGAATTGGGTGGCAAGGAGTATGACGTACTCTATTCCAACTACGAGTTCAGCCGCAACACCGACAGCAAGGGCAAGCCTTCATCAAGCATCTCGGGCGGACGTGTAAGCGTGACGGTAGAGTCAACGGACGACACGACGGCCATCGAGGCCATGCTCAACAGCCAGTTCAAGGCCGTCGAGGGCAAGATCGTCTACAAGAAGACAGAGGAGGATGCGAAGATGAAGGAGATCTGCTTCAAGAATGCGTACATCGTCCACTACAAGGAGACGCTGAACGTTGAGAACGAGACTCCGATGACCATCGCGATGACCTTCTCTGCGGAGACCATCACGGTGGGCAATGCGGAGCTTGACAACCGCTGGCCACGCACATAAGCCTACGGACGGCGGGGAGGGCATGTCAGGGAGCAGGTCTCCCGGCATGCCCTCCTGCCTTATGCTTACATCCCTTTCCCGACAGACATTCCCACAGTAAAAACGATACGACATGGCATTTCCCGACATACGCTTCACCGTGACCATCGGTGACACAGCAATCCCCACCTTCAAGTCCTTCCGCCTGGAACAGCGCATAGGCGACCATCATTACTTCGAGCTGGTCCTCGACCTCGAGACCGGCAGCAGCCGCTTCTCACATGACATGGGCAGCAGCTCCGACTGGCTCGGCGAGCCCCTGACCGTCCGCACCGACGGCAGCACCTCCTTCCTGGGCGTGGTGACGAACGTCCACATGCACCGTGAGGACAGCGAGTTCGGGTATCTCGTCGTGTCCGGCTACTCCGCCACCTACCGACTGGAGACCGCCCCCGGAAACTTCTCATGGACAGGGAAGAAGATAGGAGAGATCGTCAGCCAGCTCTGTGATGCCGCAGGGGTCGGGGCAAAGGTCAATGCCGCCTATGACGGCACGCCTGACTATCTCTGCCAGTACGGCGAGTCCCAGTTCGATTTCATCCGCCGCCTTGCCGCACAGTACAAGGAATGGCTCTACTATGACGGCACATCACTCGTCTTCGGGCGTCCCGCGACACTTCCCGACTCGGTCTGCCTTGAGTTCGGCACCACCCTCTCGTCGCTTGACATCGGCATCCAGACGCTTGCCCGTCCCAAGAAGGCCTACAGCTACCACTCCTCGTCCGACCAGCAGATGAACGAGGCGAGCCCGTCGGAGACGGCCGGCCAGGACCTCCTTGCCCGCAAGGCGGTGGCAGCCTCGATGAAGCTGTTCAGCGTCCCGGCACGCCAGTATGCCGAGCAGCGTGTCAACTCCGGTCCGGAGCTGGTGGACTACATGCGCCGCAAGCAGTCGGCCGAGACGGCGGAGAGCCACTACGTCACCGCCGAGAGCCGTGTCCCGGGGCTGTGCGTGGGCAGTGTCGTCAAGATAGACAGCTCCTTCTACCAGTCCTTCAGGTCGCTCTCCCGCAAGACGCTGGGCGAGTTCATCATCACCGAGATCGTGCACGAGGTGGGTGAGGACGGCTACTACCGCAACCGCTTCAAGGCACTCCCCTCCGCCCTTGAGGTGATCCCCGTGCCCGACGCACGCATCCCCCACGCCGAGACGCAGATGGCTACGGTGACGAGGAACGACGACCCCAGGGGCAGCGGTCGCATCCAGGTGCGGATGAACTGGCAGGCTGACGACATGAACACGAACTGGATCCGTGTGATGACACCGGATGGTGGTAGCAGTAGTGACGTGAAGAGCAACCGCGGCTTCGTATTCATCCCCGAGGTCGGCGACCATGTCCTCGTCGGCTTCCGCCACGGCGACCCCTCCCGTCCCTATGCCATGGGCAGCCTGTTCAACGGATCGACAGGTGGTGGCGGCGGCAAGGGCAACAACTGCAAGAGCCTTACCAGCCGCAGCGGCAGCTCGCTGATGCTCGACGACTCTGTTGGCAGCGTTACGCTGCACGACAGAGGAGGCGTAAGCATGAACTTTGATGGCGGAGGTAATTCAACGCTCAATGCCAATTCCAGCCAAAGTTTCAATGCCGGGGCAAACGTCGGCATCAATGTCGGGGCGAAGAAGCATCAGCCAGCTTCATCCACACTTTCTATGGATAGTAATGGAGTAATAGACCTTAGTGGTAAGAGCAAAGTTACTATAAAAGTAGGTGAAAGTACTATTACGATAGATACTAACAGCATAACTTTGAACGCCCAGAATATTCATGCGGCAGGTAGCAACCTGAGCTTGTGTGTAGCAGGCGGTGAGACAGGTATCTCTATGACGGAAGGTCTGAACCTTGATATCATTGGAAGTCCTGTGAACATTAATCAAGGTGAAGGTGGAGAAGTGAAAATAAAATAGTATGGAACAGAGATATAAAGTCGATACAAGAAGCACTATCAGTGTCAAGGGAATAAACATCTTTCAAGATTTCAAAAGTCAGCAATGGAGAGTAGTGCTGGAGAAAATCGGTGGTAATTATCTTGTTACCATCGAACGGACCCCCTTGCGCAACACAGACAATGGTCAAGACCTGAACACCCTACTCGAAATGGCAGAAAGTGTATATGCACGTATTGTGCTTCGTGTAGGGCAAAATGGAGACATGGAGGTAGACAACAAGGAAGAGATTTTCAGCAACTGGGACTCTGTCCGGAAGGACATTATAAGCACTTTCGGCTATGATGACGAAATGGAGACCTTCTGCCAGAATGTCAAGGAAAGTCTGAAGGACATTGACAGCTACGTCAAGCGTAGTATGATTTTCTTTGTTCTTTTATCCACGTTCAGCAAGAGAGATGAGTTCAAAATTCCTACAGATTCCATCCTGGCTGTCGGCAGTCCCATAGAGCTAAGCATCAGGCGCAAGGAAGCTGCAGGGGAAAAGGAAGGAAAAGACATTCTTGTACACGAAGGCAAGGCTGTCCCTGTTGATTTACAGGAGGTGCGTGCAAAGTATGATAAGGATCTCTCAGAATATGTAGGTGCTCCCTTTAAGTATGATTTCTCTTTCTGTACAAAGTACGAGTATGACCATCTGAAGGGTGGAATGTTTGACAATGCAGTATGCAAAATACATGAGCATCTGTCAGACGGTTATATTTATAAGAATAGCATTGAGTTCAGTTCTTTAGAATAAACAGGAATGGCAAAACAGTACGTTCTGGATGGAGATATGGTAGTTTGTACTTCTGGTGCAAGGCAGACAACTATTCATGTGTCCAGCCAGTATATGGTAAAAAGAGGCAGTGGAAAACTCGTGGCAACAGAAGATGACCGGTTTACTGGGTGCTTCTTATGCCAGAAAATAACAGCAGTGGAGTCTTCTTACGGCATGATCTCAGGAGCAATTATAGGTGCTATTGCGGGAGCTCAGCTAATGCCTGCAACGACCGCTTTAGGCTTTACGGCAGGTGCCGTCTATGGTTTGTTTTCTGGAGCAAATGAGGGGAACAAGATTGGTTCGGCCGCAGGTGAAATGGCAGGAGGAGCTATCGGTGAGGCCATAGGCGCAATGACTATGCCATTTCCCCTCAGCCCGTTGGGAGCACTTGCTGGAAAGAAGCTCGGCCAGGCTCTGGGGAGTGTCGCAGGCGGATTGATAGGTGCTGTTTGTAATGGGCTTGTAAAGGGAATAGAGTACGGAGTGAAAGGTGCTCTTATTGGTAGTATTGCAGCCCCTATTGCTGGTGCGCTCATTGGAGGCATTACAAATGGGGTCGGACGTAGTTGTATTACGAATATGATAGTGAAGAAAATCAACCCTTGCTCCCTGTTAACAAAAGGAATACCTTGGACCAGTCTGCATGAAGATGTGACGATTGCGGGTAAACATGCTTTGATGCCCGATGCCAAGATTACCTGCCCGATGGCGGGGCTGATTTCTATAACAAAGCCAGACTGGGATATAATGCTTATGTGTGCAAAGATGTCATATTGGGTCTATTGCACACCGGATAAGTATAAGGAGTATGAGAAATATGATCCAGAGAATATGGGTTGGCGAGAGGTTACGCCTGAGGAGTTGGTGGAGAAGGGGATGCTAAGGAAGTCAAATAATGGGGTTTATGTATTAGAAGGAAATAATGCTATAAAATACCATCCTGAAAACTACAATAATAGAACAAGGTACTTCTTTACAGATAAAGATTATAATGGTTATGTGAATGATGATACTGCAGAAAATGGTTCAGGTATGAAAATGGGAATGTACGAGAAAGATGGGCATTACATCTTAGTTGCTCGCGGAACAGCCCGGACCCCAGACTGGATAGATGATAACCTAACACAAGGCGTTGGATTAGGAAGTGATCAGTATGAACAGGTAATATCCGTCTCTAAGAAAGCCTCACAAAGAGTTGGTAAACAAAATATTACAATCACAGGTCATTCTATGGGAGGAGGCACCAGCTCTGCCTCTGGTATTATCACGGGAAGTGATACCTATGCCTTCAATCCAGCAGGTGTGCATCCAAATACAGTCGCAAAATACGGAAAGACGCGGGCTAACTCGTCAAATGTGTATTCCATTTATGCTGCATCGGATCCTCTGAATGGCTTACAGAATAATCTTCCAACATTAGCCCCATCCTCGGTGGGAATGCGTATGGAGTTAGATACCGAAAACCATTTTGACTTATTAGATCCTTTAGCTTATCCTTTGGATGGTCATGGAATGCCGTTGCTCATTGAAGAGATAGAGCGTCAGGCAGCTTTGCACAAAGATGATAACAAACTGCTGGCATCACATAAATAACAATTACTATAATATATTATGATTAGAATCATTATTTTAGCTATTATATCAGTATTACTAACAAGCTGTAATTTTATGTTTAAGAAATCATATAAGATAATCCCTCCCGAACCACAGGTGTATTTCCCCGACGGGCAGGAACTGAAGATGGCAACTGCTATCTATGACGGTGACACCCGTTCCGTACAGTCAATGATCAATGATGGTGTTGACCTGAACCGCATTAGTAAAGGTGGCATGACCTATCTGTATTATGCGATGTTGACAATGAACTATGACATGATGGAACTGCTGCTGAAGAATGGTGCCAACCCAAACATCCACAGTGATTTCTATACCCGCCCTGACTTGCATAAAAAAGGGCTCAGCGATGACAAGAGTACGGGCGTATGCTTGGAGTATTCTGGCTACAGAGCTTATGACATCAAATATATGAAACTTCTTTTGAAATATGGTGCAAACATCAATGATACGACCTATGTCAGTCCTCTTAGTGCTGCTGTACTAGATAAGGTCCAAGGAAAAGAAAAGATAAAGTATTTGGCAGAGAAGGGTATAGATTTAAACTTCAGTATTACTAATACCCCTATAATTTGCGGTCAGGCTGCTATTTATAAATGGGATATGGTGCTTTTCTTATTAGACCTTGGTGCTGACCCTATGGCTGCGGATAAGGAAGATAATACTGTTGCAGCTTCTGTACAAGAGTACTACGATGAGGGTTTTGACCTTAACAGCGAGTATGGCAAGATGGCACAGGAGGTGAAGCGAAGGCTTGAACGGCGAGGTGTGAAGTTCCCTTACTATCCCAAGAAAGATAAGGCAGCATCCGATAGCACGGAGCAGGCAAGAGAATAATAGCAAGGGCGCAGGAACTTCCACAGCTGGTTTATGAGTTGAGTAGTCAGGCAGGAGAGCACAAAGACAGTGCACGCTTGCTGGCTATATAGACATAACAATCACGACAAGTTTATGATCAGAATCATTCTTTTAGCTCTTCTGTCGGTATTATTGTCAGGCTGTAATCTTATCTTTAAGAATTCTAAGCGGTTAGCTCCCGAACCACAGGTGTATTTCCCTGACGGGCAGGAGTTGAAGATGGCTACGGCTATCTATGACGGTGACACCCGCTCCGTACAGTCAATGATCAATGATGGTGTTGACCTGAACCGCATCAGTAAAGGTGGTATGACCTACCTTTATTATGCCATGCTGACTATGAACTATGACATGATGGAACTGCTGCTGAAGAATGGTGCAGACCCCAACATCCACAGTGATTTCTATACCCGTCCTGACTTGCATGAAAAAGGACTCAGTGATGATAAGAGTACGGGCGTATGTTTGGAGTATTCCGGATACAGGGCTTATGACATCAAATATATGAAACTTCTTTTGAAATATGGTGCAAACATCAATGATACGACCTATATCAGTCCTCTTAGCATTGCAGTACAAGATCAGGTTCAGGGAAAAGAAAAGATAAAGTATTTAGCAGAGCAGGGTATAGATTTAAACTTCAGTATAACTAATACCCCTATAATTTGCGGTCAGGCTGCTATTTACAAATTAACGGAGTATTGTTCATACATCAAGAAGAATAATTATTTCCAACTAAAGGACTTCGATAAGATAATACAAATTCAATATGACCGGTATCAAGAAGGGGTTGAGATAGAAAGGCACCGTATGTCTGGCGAGTAGTATAATATTATGCTGTTCTTTGACGTTATGAAGACATCGTATATGTATCAACATTCTATATTGCCGGAAGGGGGCGTTGAATGTTCAGAATCGTAGCAGATTCATCCTGTAAACAGCTGTTCATGGCATAGATAAAAGTCAAGATATGAAAAGAAAGGTAGTACTGATACTAATTGCCTTGTTGTTTTTCGTAGTGCACTCTGAAGCACAGAGAAAGACTGGACGACCTTTGCCAAAGGTGCGTAAGGGAGCTGCTGCTCCCTTGGCGCAGCCTGTCAGCGACAAGACGCTGGCAGACTGGAATGCTATCCATCGCACGTATGCCGCAAGGAAATACCAACCGAAAGACAGCTGGGAACTTGTGTCCTACTATGATTATTCGGTCACAGAAAATGAGAATAGCTTGGAGGAACTTCAGAACATGAAGATACAGATACTTGGTGACTCTATCCTTTATCTGAATGGGAAGAAAATCAAGGTTTGCCGTACTGACCGTGATTCGTTTATGTACGAACGGGACGCACTTTACTACCCCTATCTAAAGGATTACTTTGCTCTTCGTGGTATCAATATATCCAAGTCAGTTCCTGTTCTGCTTATACAGTCGTCGGAGGACGAGATATACAGCGATATGCTGGAGTATATTTATACTGGTAAATATCTTGTGTTGTATCATAATAACATTGCTGGTATTTTCAAACACGTGAGAAAATCTGGGCAGGGACTACCTTCCCTTGATGCAAAGCTGGAATACACGCAAGCCGACATGTATAAGGATGTAAAAAAGGAGATGAGTAGCAAGCGTGCCCGCGAATATAATATTCGTCCCTATAAAGGAAAACTGAGAATATGTATGGGGAAGAGTATATCCCAGATGGACAGCAGTGGTGGCTTCTATTTCGTGAAACTACCTAACTATAAATCCTTCCCCATCTTTGTTGCTTATAACTGCAACGAGGACGATGAGTTCCTGATATTTACCTACAAGAATGGGATGATAGACGACGATAACTGTATCAGCGTCCTTACCTTCAGTTCATATAATAACATAAAGGAAGACTTCGCTATCTTTACGGATGGAACTATCTATGTGCGAACGATAGAGGGCAAGAAGACCTCCATAGATGTTTACCGTATCAATGACGATGGAGAGTTCTATCAGTTGAATCAAAGCTGATGTTTGGCACTAAGTATAGTGTTTCATGCGCTATGATGTATGTTGCCGATAGGCTTTCATGTTGGAACTCTTAAAAGATAATTCGGTCAGTAAAATAATAGAGCCACTTTGTCCTGTTAATGGCATGGGTAATCCAGGAATGGTACAGTATGACTCTAAGTTTGCAGCAATCCATGTTGAAATTAATCAATAAGAATGAATATGAAAAAACCAGCTTTTTTATTTGTGTGCCTGTTTGGACTGTTAAGTTCTGGTCACTGTCACGAAAAACAATCCCTTGACCATTATTGTCTAACCATAAAGGCAATAAAAGAAGGTAATGACAAGCAAGTCATCGTAAAAGATAATTTAGAAGAGACTCGTAAATCGCAGTCAGTGACTGAAAAGGATACCAGCTGGTATGGTCATTATGAATATTATTTGCAGGCATCAGATTATCCCCCGGTCTTTGTCGACTATGAGCTTGAGATTAGTCCAGACAGCTGCATCTTTACGGGAAATGGTCAAATGACATGTTTTCGGGTCTTGTGCACTGTGAGTAAAAAGACTGAGGAATGTCTGACATTGCGTTACTTGGCTTCATTAGATGAGAATAACTCCTTGACCTTGGTTGATACGGAGAAAGCAACGTTAGTGGAATTGTACCGGCATAATGGGAAATACTATCTTAAAAGTCCTCATATCATAAACAAGAAAGGTAAGAGTAATGTGAAGGTGAAGTGCGAGAAGAAGCTGTAGAATGTAAGCGTGGCATAAATGACAACAACTGTACTACAGCGATTCAGTTCCATCGGCTTTTACATTCTGATGCGGTTGTAAGATTTGTTTGTCATTATTGTCAGGAACTTATAAGTAGTGGAGTCAAGCCTCTTCCTGGCTTTGAAGATATTGCCAAAGAGCATTATCATCGTTATTCCGTAGATGTTGATAGAGAAATATATAAGGTGCGTGACGAGTAATGCTGTGTCGCTTCTCTCTGAAATTCCTGTTTCCAACAGCTGGCTTGTGAGAGAAAGAATGATATATTGAACAGAAAAGAATCCCAAAGGAGGGGGAATGAAAATTCAATGAAGCGGAATATGAGAACCATATTATTATACTTGTTCGGGCTGGCAGCAATACATTGCCAGGCGCAGTCTTCTGTTTCTCAGCAAGTGGCGGATGAGAGAGAATTTGTCAATACGGAATTAATGGAGAGGGAAGACAGTATGCAGACCCTCCTATTGAAAGAGTATGCAAGGGCAAACGGTTACAAGACACCTGACTACAGAGTGTTCAAGGAAAAGTGTCTGCACTATTTTGGCAAACAGCTTCACCCGACTGCACAGGATTATAACGTGAGTATAGGTGAGGGTATTGAGTATACAATCAATGAAATAGGCAGGTTCGTCTTTACAGGTGCTGAAGGGCTGTTTTATCAGCCGGAGTTGATGGACCGTGACCCGACTATGGATGACGCCCGGAGGGTTCTTTATACGAAGGAGAATGGCATGGCGGATATGTTCCTGGCATACAATAGATTACTTTTCAATGACAATCAGTCCTCTTTGTCTTATTTCTATAGGGATAAAGGCAAAGCGATGGATATAGTCTTTAACTTGAATTATGAGAACAACTATCTGCTTACCCGGCGTGCCATAGAATACGCCTGTCAGGACGATTACTTTGATGCTTATGTCACGCACTTCTTGTTCTACAATAATCCGGCAAGGGGATACAGGGAGAAACTGATTGCCATGTTTTACCAGCATGCGGCATCAAGCAAGAGCTGCATGGAAAAATTTGAAAACCTTGTTTATGCCTATTACAAGGATTACAAGCAAATCAACGTAAGTCAGGACGTGAAGGATGAATGCTTGGCATGTCTGTTGGATTGCCTGAATCAGTACGATGAAGCACATCAGGACAGGATACTCAAAGTGATGGATAGGAAGGCATACCAGCATCTTTCTAACTTCATGTCAGTTGACTGTGGACTTCTGAAGCGGATGGACAAAAGCAATTATTATGGGAAAAACACTTTGCGAGCGATTGCAAAGGATGTGGAACTGGAAGTATCCACAGCTGATGATTCCACAGATTATTATATCGAAGATTCTGATGGCTATACCAACTTACGTGCAACTGGAAGTACTAAAGCCAGAATTATAACTCGGGTCAGATCGGGATGTTTTGTAGATGTCATTGAGAAAAGTGATAATTGGTGGAAAGTAAAGACTGACAATGGTAAAATCGGCTATATCCATAAGAGTAGGATCAGATGTAACTAATTAATCCCAAATCGGTCCATTGGATTTTTCCCACAACTCTCCAATGTTGCAAAGTCTTGCTTTGGTTCTTCCGTTAAATACGTAGATTGGAAACAGGATAAAGGCTTATACACCAGTATGGTATGACTATCCAAAATCAGACGGCCCCACAAAAAAGGATAAAGCACAAAATAAAAATGCAGAAAAGGCAAACAGATGCTATGTCTTTCCGCCTTCTACAAACAACTTATTCCCACGCTAACCAATGTTTGTAAACTATTTTCATGAAGTTCAAAACCAATACATGGTCTCTTGGCTTTGAAAAGACGCCCAATTGACTTGCAATAGATGCCCTTTTGAGGTCTAACTGACGCCCTTTTGAAGTCCAATTAAGCACCTTTTCTTGCATGACTTTATAACTAACTGAATTACTGTTGGTTGCAAACTTGCTTTTTATACGTATTTTTACCTTTATCTGTAGATATTTTATCCGAAATTATGTCATTATTTTTCAATCCATTATCTGCATTTTCAAAGTAATGACATGAAAAGGTTTTCTGTGTCGGAGGATGATAATAAAGTAGACAGCCAAGACCGTCTTGGCTATATTTTTATTTAATGAATAACCTCGGTCTTCCGTTAAAGCTATACGAAAAGTGTCCACGCATTTAACGGAAGAACCTTATTTCCCCTTGTCCTTCGGCATCGTTATTGGGAACAAGGGATTGTCTACATGCTCCTGATAGATAATCTTCACCATCTGTTCAACAGTCTCCGGGTGTTCTTGTGCAACATCTCTGTCTTCGTGCAGGTCTGTCGCAAGGTTATAAAGATGCGGAACACCACGGACGACTATCAGCTTCCAATCCCCCATACGCACAGCAATCTGATTGGTTTCAGCAAACTCCCAGTAAAGGTACAGATGCTTCTTTTGCGCCTTCTCATCACCCATCAAGGTTGGGAAAATAGAGATTCCATCGAAGAAATCGTTGGTTTTCTTCTTGTTGACATAGCGTTTGGGGAAGTTGCGTACACCAGCCACATCACAGAAAGTCGGCATCAGGTCGTAGAATGCAAATGGCAGATCACTGGCCACATTCTCCTTGATACGTCCCTTCCAACGGGCAATGAACGGAATACGGATACCTCCTTCGTAGCACTGACGTTTGAGTCCACGCAGCTTACCGTCACGGTTGAAGAAGGCTGGGTCAGCCCCGCCCTCCTCATGAGGACCGTTATCACTGGTGAAGATGACGAGTGTATTCTCTGCAAGTCCCTGCTCGTCCAGCACATGGAGGATTTCTCCTACATACGCATCAAGGCGGGTTATCATCGCAGCAAACTGTGCGTGCGTGTGCTCAACGGCATTATAACGAGATCCTTCCTGCCCTCCCCAAGTCTTATCCTCAAAGAATTTCTTTTTATAAAAAGCTACGAGCGAGTCGTTCGGCTGTGTCAGCTCTGCATGCGGAAGCGTATAAGTGAAGATGCCGAAGAACGGCTTTTCCCTGTTCTGTCGCTTTAGCCAGCTCAAGGCATGCTGATGGATGAGGTCGGCTGAGTAGTCCTTGCGTTGCGCATACAGCTCACCAAACATCGGATAATCAATATTATTCTGCATCACGACACGTCTTACCGCACTGTCGCCACGCTCTCTGCTATATTCATTGAGGAAGTTTGGGTAGTAAAGATGCGCCTGGAACTGGCAGATATAACCGTAGAAATCATCTACACCACGCTTGTCAGGAGTTGATGTAGAACCTTCATAACCGCCAGCCCATTTACCGAACATACCCGTCCGATAGCCATTGCCTTTCATTATCTCAGGCAGGATGACGTGCTCCGGGTCATAAGGATGCTGGCCGACAACGCTGAAATCGCGGTTTTTACCGTAATAAACAGGCTTGCTCAGTGCCCAATATTCCTTGTTTCCACGCACTTCAGTATGCCCGGAATGCTGTCCTGTCATAAAGCAGGCACGCGATGGGGCACTCACCGGAGCACTGGCATACGCCTGCGTGAAGCGCATACCCTCCTTTGCCATTCTGTCAATATTCGGTGTAAGGATGTACTGCTGCCCGTAACAGCCAAGGTCGCCATAGCCCATATCATCACACATAATGTAAATAATGTTCGGGCGTTGCTGGTTTTTCTGCGCTATCGCTTCGGCTTGACTACAAGCCAGTGCGGCCATGGGCAGAAGCATCTTTGTAAGGTTTGGATTCATATGACAATGTTATACTTAGGTATTTTTTATTTCTTTTACTTAGCCTTAGGTTCTATAAACATAAATAGGCATACAAACTTACATAAAAAAAACGAAAACACGAATATTAAAGTTGCAATTAAAGCAGGCGCAACGGCAAAGCCTACCAACAAACATCGTCATTTTCAGAACCGAGCAGAAACTTTAATGTAGTATCTGACTCAACAACAAAAAAGCTGATAGTTCTTCCTTTCTATACTAACCAAAATCCTAATAAAACAAGACAAAATAAACAATGTACTTTCTTTTGCAGAAATAGTATAAATACATTCACTTTTTAAAACCTATTTTATCGCTTACTATTACCTTTTGACTAAAATACGCATAATTTTAGTTAATTTACATTAAACACAGGGGGGGTAAAACGCCATGTTAAATTATTAACAATACCTTTGCTTCGCATTAAATAAGAATAAATTTACATTTTCATATCATTTCAAGTGATTATCGTTGCAGATAATTGGACAAATAGCAACTATCCATATTTAATTTACAGAAAATCATGGATAATACAAAAAACTGTTTAAATGACTGATAAATATTAATCAAAACAAACAAAATGAAAAGATTACTCTTAATGACAATCCTATGTCTTGCTGTGCTGCAAGCTACATGGGCCAAACTGACTGTGACAAAAGAAAGCGACGGCACAGTCGTTTTCACACTCAATGCTACTGGCGACATTGCAAGTGAATTTAAGATGAAAGGATATGCACAGTATGAGGCATTATCCCTAATTAAGCCTCACTTAAATGCTACGAAGTTGAAAGTTGTAACCAAACCTGGGGTAAAAATGAGCAATGAGGACTTGAAACGTATTTGTGGTATGGAAGAGAATGAGAACAACTTTCCTAACCTAAATACGCTTGACCTTGAATCTGCAGACCTTACAAATGACGCCGACTTGGTTAATCTGAAGTATATGGATAAATTAAAGACTATCACTTTTCCACGTACAACGACAAATATTCCGCAATATTGTCTTACGAATGGTTCATGCAAAATAGAACATGTCACCATTCCTGATAATAAAAACCGCAGTGTTACAGTCGAAGCACAGGCATTTGGAGAAACTCTAAAAACAATCAAATTAGGTGAAGTAGAGCCAAATGGTCATAGTAAAATTGGACAACATGCTTTTTTAGGCTGTACAAGTCTTACTTTTGTTGATTTCGGCTTAGGGTGGAAAGAAATTGGACGCCAGGCTTTCGACGGCTGTTCTGCTTTAAAAGATATTGTTTTACCAGAAGGAATTGAAACCATTTGTTATGGTGCCTTCTCGGGTGCAGCGATTGAAGCTATTCATTTACCAAATACTTTGAAAAAAATTGAAGCAACAGCTTTTAAATGTCACCATTTGAAAACTATTACTATTCCTGCAAGTGTCGAGATGATTCAAGGACAAGCGTTTCAAGAGAACTATGCTTTGACGGATGTTTATGTACTGGGAACACATACGAAGGCAGAAAACCAGGCTTTTTACGAGCAAGCAACCGCAAGTTTTAGATATAATAATCCAAGTAACACGACCCCTTTAAAGCGAGAGTTTTATAAGAAAGGCAACTCTTCTGATAGTCCTTTAGCTATGTTGCATTATCCTGAGGCGGCATACAATGACTATGTCAATGAGAATTCACGTTCCTTGGGCGGTTCAACAAAAAACATGGAAGCAGAGAATGGTGGTTGCTGGCCTACTAAAGAAGATGGTAAATTCACTACGGCGCATGGTGACTATGCCGGTTGGAAGAATTTTGCACTTACTGGTAAACTCAAACAGGAGGAGACCTGGGAGGACGATAAGCGTGTGGATGGCAAATGGTACACAATGTGTCTGCCGTTTGACATGACAGCCCAACAGCTCAAGAGCGCATACGGTTCAAAAGTTGAGGTTGTAGAGTTCTCTGGTGTAGAGGTTGAGACAAAACCTAATCGTGACAAGATTATCACACTGAAGTTTAAAACTCCCGTTACAACAACCAAGGCACATCATCCTTATATGATTCACCCAGCCCTGCACAAGGGAACACAGACAGGCGTAAAGACAACCATCGTAGGCATCAAGAAGAAGGAAGAAAAAGCTGAAAGTCTACAAGCTGAAAAGGTTGAAAAGACTGCTGATGGCGTCACCTATACTTTTATTGGTAATTATGACAAGAACAAGCACTTGCAGCAGTATTCTTATTATTACTATTCGGGCGATGATGAGACAACTTATAAGAATGGTTTTTACAAATGGGTCAACCTTAACAGTGGAACATGGACTCCTTACACGGCATGCGTTTTGATGAATAAGGACAATGGTGCGAATGCTAAACCCGCAATCAGCTATTATATGGAGACTATCGACGGGCAGACAACAGCTATCGGCGACCTTCCCGTCATGCCGATAAACCATGAAACAAAGCAGGGTAAAATCTACACCGTTACCGGGCAGCTTATCCAGCAAGGAACGCTCAATCTGAAGACATTGCCCCGGGGACTGTATATCATTAATGGGAAAAAACATATCGTTCGTTAAACAAAAAGCAGATAATCATGATGAAAACAAAGTATATTAAACCAATGATAGCTGTTAATGCCGTCATTTCCGAGAGCTTTATTTGCAATAGCAAAACAACGGATTCTGCAAGTATTGGAGGCACTGGAAGCCCAAATGAAAAAGAACAACCAGACATTCAAACTGGTGGGCCAGGTGTATCAGGAAGCAAGGAAAATCTGTTCGGCGAACAATACACACCCAATGTCTGGGAAGATTAAAACCATCTTCTTTACTGTTGATTAACTTATCAAATGGGATTGCATCTGCTTCATGCTGATACTGTCCCATTTTTTATTATATATTTCCAACAAAAACAGCTACAACCTGACACTCACTACGAATTATTTTCATGAAGAAAAATAATTATTTACGTGAAAAGAAATAATTATCTTCATGAAAAAAAATATTTATTTTCATGAAAACAATTCGAAAGGAGGCGGTCAAGGAGGCAAGAGGAGTACGTCCTATGGGGGTAACAACACAACGGAAAGAGCACAAAAAAGCCCGAATTAATCGAGAAAAGGACACCTTCCCACTATTAATCCGGGCTACATGGGTTATCCTGAACACTTTTACCCAGTACCTGAATGCTGTCATTATGTATCATTGGTGCACCATCCTGAAACAGAACATGGTTCAGGGATGCGGCAGACATTACTTGATCCTGTCAAGCAGTTCCTGCGGGAGCTTCGGCATGGCACCGTTCTGCGTACAGACGTATGCACTGACTTCCACGGCAAGTTTATGGGCTTCCGTGATGGGCATACCGGCAAGGATGGCTGAAGCAAAGGCACCCGTGAAGGAATCACCTGCGCCAACAGTATCAGCAACTTCAACCTTCGGTGTTTCATGGAACGACTGGAGGTTCGGCGCAAATACGTATGAACCGTTTACACCGCAGGTAAGCACGAGCATGTCGAGATTGTACTTGCCCAGGAGAAGCCAGCACTTGTTCTCCATGTCAAGTCCCGGATAGCCGAAAAGGCGACCGATGGTAACGAGTTCCTCATCGTTAATCTTGAGGATATTGGCGTGCTTGAGCGAGTTTGTGATAATCTCCTTTGTATAGAAGTTCTGACGAAGATTAATATCAAATATCTTCAGACAGTCCTTCGGTGTAGCCTCAAGGAATTTCTGTATGGTCTGACGGCTTACGCTGCTGCGCTGTGCCAGCGAACCGAAACACACGGCACGGCTGTTTCTGGCAGCTTCTTCAAGCTCCGGGATGAACGGAATATTGTCCCATGCCACATCCTCCTTGATGTTATAGGTAGGTACGCCCTCATCATCGAGTTCCACCAGGACGGTGCCAGTCTGATAATCCACCTCTGGCATCATGTACTTTACTCCCTTTTTATCGAATTCATCGAGGGTCTCTTGCCCTAATGCGTCATTTCCGACAGCACTGACAGCAAGCGAATCATGACCGAACTGTCCTGCGTGATAGGCGAAGTTTGCAGGTGCGCCACCGAGTTTCTTCCCCTCAGGAAGACAATCCCATAATGCCTCTCCGAGGCCAACGATTACTTGTTTCATATATTTCTTCTGTTTTCAGTTATTATTTTAAGAGGAGCTTATTAGCCCTGTCAGGCTAATCAGTCTTATCAACCAATAGTCCTATTTCATCCTTGGAATGTAAGAAAAGAGGTAGAACACACCCACTGCCATTACCACAACAGCACCGAACTGCCCGACTGCATCGCTGGCAAAACCCATGAGAAGCGGGAAGATCGTACCACCGAAAAGACCCATAATCATCAGTCCGCTCACCTCGTTCTGCTTGCCGGGAACACTCTGCAAGGCACGTGCGATGACCATTGAGAAGATATTACTGTTACCATAACCGACGAGGGCAATAGCCACGAAAAGCTCAACTTTTGACGTTCCTACAACCAAACCACACATTGAAAGTGCCATCATGGCAACCGAGATGATGAAGAACAGCCTGTTATTCATCACACGCAGGAAGAACGAACCTGTAAGACATCCGATGGTACGGAAGATAAAGTAGAGTGATGTTGCAAAGGCTGCATCGTTCAGTGTCATGCCAAGACGCTCCATCAGAATCTTTGGAGCCGTAGTATTAGTACCCACATCAATACCCACGTGACACATAATACCGAGGAAACTCAGCAGAACAATCGGCTTACCCAACAGGCTGAGACACTCTCCGAAAGAGCTTGCCTTGCCCTCGATCGGCTCTTCTTCGATAGGTGTAGAGAAGAGCAGAAGGGTTGCGAGTGTACCAATAATCAAATAGATTGGAAAGAGAACACGCCATCCGAGACCGAAAGCAGGAATGCTTGCCTGCGCTCCCCACATGGCTAAGTAAGGTGCCATAAAGGATGCGATAGCCTTGACAAACTGCCCGAAGGTAAGTGTTGATGCCAAGTTTCCACCCTTCATAACGGTTGAAACCAGCGGATTCAACGATGTCTGCATCAAAGCATTGCCAGTTCCAAGTAGTGAGAATGAAACGAGCATCAAGCCGTATGACTCGCCGAAAATCGGCAGGAGAAGGGAGAACAAGGTGATAACAAGACTGATGAGTACCGTCTTCTTGCGCCCGATCTTATTCATCAACATTCCTGTTGGTACGGAGAAGATGAGGAACCAGAAGAAGACAAGGGACGGAAAGACATTCGCTGTGGAATCCGACAGATGCAAGTCGCTCTTCACATAATTGGAAGCAATACCCACCAGGTCGACAAAACCCATTGCAAAGAAGCAAAGCATTACGGGCAGCAGTGTGAGTTTATTGGTTTTCGACATAATCTTTAAATTTTTAGTTTTGTGTAAAGTGATTGTCTTTATTTCGATTGCAAAGTTATGATTTAGCAATGAAAACGACTTTTACTTTCCGTTCATTTATCGCAACAAATGTTTTCCAAAGGGATTTTCTTGCGACAAATGAACGAAATGTTACATTCCCTTGTGCTGCGTTACTCACCTCTTCACTGCACAAGTCTTCCCATTACAGTCCTTTACAAGAATCTTATTGCAGGGACTGGGGAGGAAGACAAGGCTGACCATAGTCATCTTCCCGACAGCACCAAAGCCTCAACGCAGCAGAAAATCAGCAAATCACAGCCTCAGTTCACTCACCTTTATATTCCTGTAAGCGGCCTTGTTGCCATCAGAGTAGAACTTGACAGATGTGTATGGCTGCGTCGGGAACACAAGATTAGTCATTGCAATACGACCGCCATTGACGAAGATTTCAACTGAACACTTGTCAACAAAGACATCCAGATGATAGGTCTTTGAATCGCAGAGACTCAACGGAGCCCATGTGCCGAGTGCAAAGTCATTCTTATAATTGACTGAATTCAACTTGCGGAACGGCTCCTTAATCTCACGGTGTTCGTGCAGGTCGAATTCCTTTTCTATCTTATGGGCTTCAGCCTTCTCACCGAATTTGGTCCTACCACTCTCCGTTCGGTCCATGACAAGCCTGCCAGCCTTCATATCGAAATAGATGTTTACCTTCTCACCCTTTTCATTGTAGAGGATGAAACCAGTCTTGGCAGCATCACCGGGAGTAACGTCCATCTCCATTTCAAAGGCATTCTCCTTGCTGGAGGAGAGGTTCTTTGATTCCTTCCCTTGCGTAATGACCAAGTCAGGCAGACGTTTGAAAGTCTTTCTCAGTCCGGCAACTTCGGGTACGACATTGGACGACATATAAATCTGTCCGTCCTTGCCAGTAAAGAGCTTGAACTCACGTGGGAGAGTGTTGGCACCACGATACTGGCGGATAGGAGTAACATTGGCATACTGCCAGTTGCTCATCCACGCAATACCCAGTACACGATCTTGGACACCAGAGAAGGTTACAGTGGCATAATGGTCCTTGCCATAATCGAGGAATTTGGCAACAGAAGGCTTACTGTCGCAGACAAAATTCTTCCCATCGAAGTCACCGATGAAGTATTCCGTAGCACTTCCGCCGAAGAGACAGCCCGGATTTATGTTGACTATCATCACCCATTTCTTCTTGTTCCGGTTTCCATCAACTGGCAGCTGGAAGAAGTCCGGGCACTCAAACTGGTTAGGCTGTGCGCCATATCCCTGACCGAAAGCACTGACATAAGTCCAATCCCGCAGGTTAGGTGACGAATAGAAACGCATCTCCTTGTCGGCTGAAACAATCATATACCACTTCTTCAGCGGTGCATACCAGAACACCTTCGGGTCGCGGAAATCCTTGAGTCCGTCAAAAGGAGTAAGGACTGGATTCCCCGGATACTTGTGGAAGGTGTAACCGCCATCGGTACTGTATGCCATGCACTGTATCTGACCGTTCTTGTCACTGGCTGATGTATAAAGGGCAACAATGGCATCCTTGCCGTATTTCGCAGTACCCTCCTTATCAATAACAGCACTTCCTGAGAAGATATGTCCCATCGGGTCACGTGCAATCGTCGGCTCAACCTCTTTCCAATGGATAAGGTCGCGGCTGATGGCATGCCCCCAGTGCATGTTGCCCCACTTGGATCCGTAGGGATTATACTGATAACAGAGGTGATATACACCATCCTTATAGAACATACCGTTAGGGTCGTTCATCCATCCATACGAAGGTGTGTGGTGGTAAGAAGGGCGATAAAAATCGGTATTGGTCACATCCCAGACATTTGAAAGTTTCATCTGTCCCTTCTTGAGTACCAGTGCATCAGACTTCAGGTTGAGAATCTTGACGACAGAAGTCCTGCCTTTATTGAGCTTGAAAGGCACGCAATAGTCGGTTTTTCCTTGTGCCAGCCGTACATCCATCCACGTGTCGGTAGCTTTTCCGTTGTCGAGGAGCACCTGTGCCTCGTCCTTCTCCTCCTCAACAGGAAGGATGAGATACTGTGGCGACTTCTCAATCTTCACGATGGTGGTATCACCAGCACGTGTAATCTTCATTGTCTGTGCAGTGGCTGACAGTGTAAGGGCTGTCAATGCAGCACATAGGATAGTATTCTTTCTGTTCATAGCTGTTTTTAGTTATGGCATGTTCCAATCAGGAATTGGAACTTATGGAACATGCCGGATAATATTTTACTCTTATTTCTGATATGTTCTTGAGTGCAAGATGTCAACAATCCACCTGCCAACAACTGATTATTCATATATTCCCAGCATCTGGTAACTATATTACAAACGCTTTGTACACATGTTACAAACGCTTTGTAGAAGCATTACAAACGCTTTGTAGACGTATTACCAGTGCTTGGTAACAAAGTCACCAAAACCTGGTAACAATCCGAATAACCCAGAAGCGTAGGCAGTTAAGCGTCTTAGAACTTGAGAGAAGCGGTAAACTCAACTGTGAAAGGACGGAGATAGCTACCTGTCATCAGCTGGTTCTTGATGTTCTTGGCTTCATCCTTGGTGATAAGTTCTGCACCGGCAATACTACCCTTGGCACCTGTCTGATTGAGGAAGTTCACTACTGTACAGCCTAAAGCCAGTCGCTTGTTAACCTGCCAGTTCACACCTCCGAATGTTTCCCAGTGTCCGTTGAAATAGTAGGCATCGTTGATATTGGCGTAGGTCTTGCTGAAATAACGGAAACTGGTCCATAGCTTGATGTCCTTCGTAACCATGTAACTCGGGTCAAACTCGATGAGCACTCTTGGAATTTCAGCTACGATGTTGCCAGTAGCATTGATACTGCCGACATATCCATCAGCGAAGGTAACCGAAGTTTCATACTTCTTGTATGTAGGACGCTGATAAGTGAAGAGGAAGTGAACGTCAAGCCCCTTTACCGGATGGGCAACCACGTCGGTAGTCCAGCCGATGGTCTGTATGTCATAAGTAAGTGGTGCAGCCATAATCTCGCTTCCGTGCTGAAGATTAAGCGTAGAGTTGTTGTTTGTCTTTGAGATGTAAGAGAAGAGAGAGGTGAGGCTCATCCACGAGTTATTGTAGTAAAAACCTACACGCCCGAGAGGAACAGAAATCTTGTCAGTGTTAGGGAGTGTCGCCGGAGAGAAAGCCTCGAACTTCGGATGCTGAACGATATAGGTGAAATCACCCGTCAGTCCAAAATGCTTGTTTACCTTATAGGTTGCAGCAAGGGCGAGGTCGTAGTTGAACCAGCTGTAATCCAATGGTACTGGGGTTATCTTCGTGCCGTCGGCAGCAGTAGCCCCGAGATGGTAATCGGTAAATCGTCCGACGTAATCACCAGCTGCATTCTTCACTGCAAGGTTCTCGCCCTTGAGTTTCTGCAGCTCTACACGGGCACCATAGTAGAGATTCAACTGTGGGAGAATGTCCCAGTCATGGGTGAAGTAAAGGGCAGTCTTGTTTTCATGACCACGGTAGAATTCGGATGCGTTCTTGTTATAATCATAGAAGAAGGACGTGCGCTTGCCAGCATCATAGAGTCGTACAGCATAGCTTCCATCAGAAGGAACGCTCTGGTCGTACATCGTTGTATTAGATGTATAATCAATGTGATAGTACCACTCGTTGACACCTACACGCAGTGTTGATTTGCGGAACTTCTTTGAAAGCTCTGAAGTGAAGAGGAATTCGTTGACATCGCCAGAGTTCAGACAGGACATACGGGTCTGGACATACTCACCATTATAAAGCGACTGACTTCCATCAATGCCATACTGCATATAATTGTTGACGAAACCTGGTGCTTTCGTGTTAATCAGCGACATCGGAGTCTGATAAACCAAAGCAGCATGACCATGATCAAAGCGTGCCATTGCCTTCCAAGAGAGTCCGTTACCAAAATCGTAGTTGTTCATCAATGAAATCTGACTGCTGCGATTGGCGATGGCATCATAGAGGGAAATACTCTTCAACTGACCGTCACGCATATCCCGATAGGTAATGTTCGCATCCACAGGCAGATAGGAAGTCGTACCGAGCTTGAAGTCGCCATACTCCTTCACGCTACCGTCACCGACATAGATAAACGGTGCGGACTGTGTGGCGTAAGTATAGACAGGATGGCTGTTGCTATAGCTGTACATAGCCGTAAGCTCGCCTTTGTTACCGGCATAACGCTTCGTGATGGCTGCCTTGTAAATCTGTGTGCGGTCCTGGTTCTGCGAACTCTTGATCTTAAACGTACCGGGATCGCTGTTCTGATACATGCTTCCGCTGTAGTACCAGCCATTTCCTAACGAACCATTCAGGTTCAACGACATTTCCTGCAAGCCGAAATGATTGGTCTTGTAGTTGAGTGTTCCGTGGAAACCATCCTGCCCCAACTGTGTGAAAGAGTTGACAGCATAACCGATATTGCCGGTTGTAATGGCAGTTTCAGCTATCTTCAGCAATCCCTGATGACTCAGACTGGCATCGCCACGCCAAAGAGAATTGACGCTGCGGGGATTGGTTGCATAGGTAACCGGCAAACCGTTCTCAAGCACATTGACATCAGCAGAAGGCAGACCAATCTGTATCTCACGTGGACCGTTGGCACTGGCAGCGTTCAACATCACGTTACGATTGCTCTCCTCCTTGTTCCCGTTATCCTTCTTGTTACTGTTGTCATCCTGAGCACTGACAATAGAGAAGGCAGGCAAAGTGGCTAACAATAACGCACCTAAGCGTAATGAAAGATGATAAAAGTTGACCATAATTAAATTGTTTAGTAATGTGAATATTCTAAGTTGCAGTCTCTTCTTCCTTTCAGGTAACTAACTACGGTGCAAAATTACAATGAGAAACTAATAGTGTGGCGCAAAATCCGTTCATAGACTGCAAATATTGTGTCTGCGAAACATTCGTTCTATCCTGTGAACGTTTTGTTGTATGTGGCTGATATATGGTCGTTATCGTTCCTGTGCAGGCTGCAAGTCAAACTCCTCCTTATAGCACTTTGAGAAGTAACTTGGAGTAGAGAAACCTACAGCATACGCCACCTCTGACACCGACTTATCGGTTGTCTGGAGCAGATGACGGGCACGCATGAGGCGAGCTTTACGGAGCATTTCAACAGGAGAATGACCTGTCAGAGCCTTTACTTTGCGATAGAGCTGGACGCGGGAAAGCCCGATTTCATCGCCGAATCTCTCCACATTAAACTCGCTGTCACCAAGATTATCCTGAATTATCTTGCGCAGCTGGGTGATGAAAGTCTTGTCTGTTTCGTTCGACAGCTTCTCGAAAACATCGTTTTCATCGCTGTTTGAGAAAAGCTGGCTGAGTTTTTTCCTACTCTGAATAAGGTTGTCAATACGCGAAAGAAGCAGCCGGAGGGAGAAGGGTTTGGATATATAGGCATCTGCACCATGCTCATATCCCTCGACACGCTGGTCGTCAAGACTGCGTGCTGTGAGCAGGATGACAGGGATGTGGCTGATGGCCTTGTCCTGTTTCAGCTGACTGCAGAACTCCAGTCCATCCATGACAGGCATCATAATATCGGAGATGATAAGGTCGGGTACTATCCGCCTTGCCATTTCCAGCCCACTCTTACCATCAATGGCTTCGCTCACCTTATATATAGATGATAGTGCTGTGCGGAGATAGGCACGGATGTCGCTGTTGTCATCAATGACCAGCACCTCGGGACGGGCAGTCTCATCGGGCAGCACAAGGTCGTCAATATGGCGTGCCTGATTAGGCACATCCTCATCTGCAACCGTCTCAACGACAGGCGAAAAAGCCTGTTCCGACCTTGAGCTGCTCAATTCTCCTGCCTGACGGAGCGGCATGGTAATGATGAATCTGCTGCCTTCTCCCTCCCTGCTTTCCACCGTTGCCAGTCCATGATGCAGTTCAGTGAATGCCTTGACAAGTGCCAGTCCGATTCCAGTTCCATGTTCCGCATTCTTTGCCTGATAGAACCGATTGAAGATATAGGGCTGTTCGTCGTGCGCAATACCTATACCGTTGTCGCTTACCGTTATCCTTACCTTGTCTCCTTCCACGGATGCAGCAAAGGTAATCCTGCCCCCGTTGGGCGTGTACTTCATTGCATTGGTCAAGAGGTTATAGCAGATACGCTCCAGCTTGTCATGGTCGGCACGCATGGATAGAGCCTCCGGGACTTCAAGCTGCAGGCTGATGTTCTTCTTCTGTGCAGAGGTGGCAAAAAGACTGAACCACTGCCGCATACTCTCCGCAAGGTCGAAGTCAGACAGATGCAGTTTCATCTTTCCGTTCTGCACCTTGCGGAAGTCAAGGATCTCACTGACCAGACGGGTCAGCACAGCCACATTACGTTGGACTATCTGAAGCATATCCCTCTGCTGCGCATTCAGGTTGCTGTCATGGATGATATAGTCAACAGGGTCGGCAATCAGCGTCAGCGGTGTGCGCAGTTCATGGCTGATATTGGTAAAGAACTGCAGCTTGGCTGCAACAGTTTCTTCCTCTATCCGATGCCGTGCAACGATGCTTCGGTAGACGTAGATCATGATACCCACGAGCAGCAAGACGATAATGCTGAACAGAACGAGGTAGACCTTCTGGTGGTTATACTGTGCCAAATAGTTATCCACCTTGCCATGCAGCGACTGGAGCCGTGCTGTCTGTTTCATGATTTCCTCATTCTGAAGGAGCAGGGCATTGGCATTGTTGCTCGTCACAAGTGTGCCTTTCAGGTAGTTGTCACGCTTGTAGGGCTTCTTTTCCAAGATGTTCAATGCCAGCTGCATGACGAGGTCGCCACGGGTTGGATAGATATAGGAAGCCATCAACCTGCCATCACGCACGCTCTCCATACCACCACCGGGAACGGGAAGGGCATCAATACCGACAAACTTCAAGTCCTTCACCCCATGCTTCTCCGCTGCCTGCAGGGCACCGACAGCCATACGGTCATTCTGTGCAAAGACATAATCAATCTCCATGCACTGCCTGAGCATGCTGTCCATAACGGCTTCGCCACGATTCTTCAGCCAGTCGGCATAACGACGGTCTACAATCCGAATACCAGGATAAGCCTTCATGGCGTCCGTAAAGCCACGGTCACGCTCAATGGAAGGTGAGGACCCCTTCAGTCCGCCTATCTCAACAACGTTTCCTTTACCACCAAGCTGTTGCGCTATGAACTGTCCCATCTCGTGCCCAGCCTCATAGTTATCAGCTCCCATAAAGGCAGTGTACTTCCCGGAATCAGTCTTGCGGTCAAAAAGAATTACGGGAATACCGGCATCGTAAGCCTTGTCGATGACCGATGAAATGGTATGAATCTGGTTAGGTGAAACAATGAGCAGGCTGATACCTTCCTTTATAAACTGCTCAATCTGCTGTTTCTGCAGCTTATCATTATCATTAGCAGAAGCAAACTTCAGTGTTACGTTGTCATACTGATAGGTACTCATCACAAGCTCGTTGTTGAGCTTATCGCGCCAGATGTCCTCTGAACATTGCGACACACCGATGACATACTTCTTTCCGTTGTTACCCGAGCACGCCGAAAGCAGCAATATAAGAAGCATGATATATAGGTGTTGTTTCATCTGCATAACCGTCAAAAGATTGTGTTCAATTACATTTTACTGCAACAAAGATACATTCTTTCTTTTTTATTTGCAAGTAATAGATAAGTAATTATGCGTGTAAAAAGTGGCGATAAACAGTTGTTAATCATCTTTCACCGCATCTATTATTTAGACTAACAGAACCTACTGCAATGAAGAAAACCACAGTTGGCGAATTCTTTTCACGCAAATAAATATTTTTTTTCATGAAGAAAAATAATTATTTTCATGAAAAAAAATATTTCTCTTCATGAAAATAATTCGGAAAAGGACGCTTAATGCTTTAAGAAATGAGCTTCTGAACGATGAGAAAGAGGCTGTTTTAAATATCAAACAATATCCTTTGAAGAAGGTATATTTGTCGGTTAAGAGACATGAAGTTATGCAAAAAGAGGAAAAGATGATGCCAAAAGAGGAAGAAAGTTTGTATAAACGTTTTAACATCCGATAATTATCAGAACTAAAATAAATCCATATTTATTTGTGTGTTACATATATAATCGGTAAATTTGCACGGATTAAATTTTCGGGACGCGTGAGAAGGTAAACGTCAAGGCATTCGAGCCTTGCCCAGAGTTACCACTTTTGGTTCCCTAAGATGTTGGTCAAAACAATAAGTATTTTAAAATTTTAGATGAACGTAATTACGAAAACAGTTCAATTGCCAGATGGAAGAACCATCTCAATTGAAACCGGAAAGGTTGCAAAGCAGGCCGATGGCGCAGCGGTTCTCCGCATGGGTAACACAGTACTTCTCGCCACTGTTTGTGCAGCTAAAGAGGCAGTTCCGGGCACAGACTTCATGCCTTTGCAAGTTGATTATCGCGAGCAGTATGCTGCCGCAGGTCGTTACCCGGGTGGTTTCACCAAGCGCGAAGGCAAAGCCAATGACGACGAAATCCTAACATCACGCCTTGTGGACCGTGTTCTTCGTCCACTTTTCCCATCAGATTATCACTGCGAAGTTTATGTACAGGTAATGTTGCTGTCAGCTGACGGCGTTGACCAGCCTGATGCACTCGCTGGACTGGCAGCATCTGCAGCACTTGCTGCTTCAGACATCCCTATCGAATATCCTACTTCAGAGGTGCGTGTCGCACGTGTTAACGGCGAATACGTTATCAACCCTACCTTCGAGCAGATGAAGGAAGCTGACATGGACCTCATGGTCGGCGCAACCAAGGACAACATCATGATGGTTGAGGGTGAGATGGACGAGGTTACCGAGCAGGATCTTATCGGTGCCTTGAAGGCTGCGCACGAGGCTATCAAGCCTATGTGCGAAATGCAGGAAGAGCTTTCAAAGGCTTGCGGTACTGATGTCAAACGTACATACGAAGACGAGGTCAACGATGAGGAACTGCGTGAGCAGGTTCGCAAGGAGACTTACGACGCTTGCTATGCACAGGCACAGAGCGGAGACACCGACAAGAAGCATCGTGAGGAGACATACGACAAGATTAAGTCCGATTTCATCGAGGCTTATGACGCAGCCCACACAGACCTCACGGAAGACGACCTCGAAGAAAAACACACACTTATTGAGCGTTACTTTGCAGATGTTCAGCGTGACTCAATGCGCCGCAGTGTTCTTGACACAGGCAAGCGCATGGACGGTCGTGCAACAGATGAGATTCGTCCTATCTGGTGCGAGGTTGACACACTGCCGATGCCACACGGAAGTTCGCTCTTCCAGCGTGGTGAAACAATGTCTCTCTCTACTTGTACTCTCGGTACAAAGATGGACGAAAAGATGGTTGATAACGTTTTGGAGAAGAGCTATCAGCGTTTCCTCCTTCACTATAACTTCCCTCCATTCTGTACAGGTGAGGCTAAGGCTCAGCGTGGCGTAGGTCGTCGCGAGATTGGTCATGGTCACCTTGCATGGCGTGGTTTGAAGGGTCAGATTCCTGCTGACTTCCCTTACACAGTTCGTCTGGTAAGTCAGATCCTCGAGTCTAATGGTTCTTCATCTATGGCTACTGTATGTGCAGGTACACTCGCATTGATGGATGCAGGTGTTCCGATGAAGAAGCCAGTATCAGGTATCGCAATGGGTCTTATCAAGAACCCAGGTGAAGACAAGTATGCCGTACTGAGCGACATCCTCGGTGATGAGGACCACTTGGGCGATATGGACTTCAAGACAACCGGTACTAAGGACGGTCTGACTGCAACACAGATGGATATCAAGTGTGACGGCTTGTCATTCGAGATTCTTGAGAAGGCACTTATGCAGGCAAAGGCAGCCCGTGAGCACATCCTTGGCATTATGACAGAGACAATCGCTGAGCCACGTGCCGAGATGAAGCCACAGGTTCCACGTATCATTCAGCTGGAGATTCCTAAGGAGTTCATCGGTGCTGTTATCGGTCCTGGTGGTAAGATTATCCAGCAGATGCAGGAAGATACTGGTGCTACTATCACTATCGAAGAGACTGATGGTGTTGGTAAAGTACAGGTTTCTGCACCTAACAAGGATTCAATCGACGCCGCCCTTGGTAAGATTAAGGCTATCGTTGCCGTTCCAGAGATTGGTGAGGTTTACGAGGGTACAGTACGTTCAATCATGCCTTACGGCTGCTTCGTAGAGATTCTGCCAGGCAAGGACGGCTTGCTTCATATCTCTGAAATCGACTGGAAGCGTCTTGAGACTGTTGAAGAGGCAGGTATCAAGGAAGGCGACAAGCTGCAGGTGAAGCTCCTCGAGATTGACCCTAAGACCGGCAAGTACAAGCTCTCACGCCGTGTGTTGCTTGACAAACCAGAAGGTTATGTAGAGCCACAGCGTCGTCCACGTGGCGACCGTCGTCCACGTCGTGATGGTGAGCGTCGTTATGACGAGCGTCGTCCACGCCGCGAACACAATGATTTTGAGAACAACGCTTAATCGTCGTTCATCATAAAACCATAAATCCCCCATCAGACTGGATATGGTCTGATGGGGGATTATTGTTTTCAGGATTCTGCCGGAACGAAGCCTTCAACAACAGAGTAAGACCTTGTCAGAAAGACCGTTAGGACTCATCATAATGTATTGCAAAGACATTTTCAGCATATTGTCAGCCCACCTTCTCCGTTAATAATAGTGAAAATGAAATCTTATTGCTTGCTTTGTAACAAAATAATAAATATCTTTGCCGAGGAATTTCAAAGGCTTATAAATGGCTAAGCAGAACCAGAAAACAAGACATACGCTTATTGCATGGCTGCTGTTGGCACTCTTCATGTTGCCAATGGTTGTCAAGTCTGTGCATGTATGTCAGGTTGAAACGAAACTTGCAGCCGGTCATCAGAGTACCGGTCAACACAGTCAGAGCCACAATGGTGACAACTGCGCAATCTGTCATTTTGCCTTTTTCAACTACATGAAAGCTACGAACATCCAGTTGGATGGTGTAGCTATCATCTTCCTCGGTTTCCTCTTCCTTGTCTGCGTAACGGCATGTGTACGCCCGGAAGTGGAAGTCATCAGCCTCAGGGCACCTCCTTCAAAGTTCTAAAGGGAGGCTGTATCTGCTCGTCTTGGTGTATGAATGATGCGTCTGCATAGCTTTTCTATACTTGCAAAAGGCATACAATCCATTAGTATTCAAAGACATTACATTTGATACAACCTCTGACGCAGGCACAATATAAGGATAATTGCGTCTATTCGGCTTTGTTTTTAACATCCGGCAGCAGTATCTATGGGGCAACTGTCTACCGTCAGAAAATCCTTGTTATTGCGTCATTGCGTCACATTCTGCCCAGTTATACACACATTCCCGTGGGTATAACATCCGGCTGAACATTCCATATTTTATCAACATTCTACTACATTTGGAAATGAATAAGGCTTTATTAGCTTTTGTTCTTTCTCCTGTGTGCGTGGCTACATTCGCTGACAACCACCTGCCAAAAGGCACTTCAACTCCCATTGAAACCGATGCCGACAGCAGTATTGTCATGCAGGACGTAACCGTATTGGGCAACAGACAGAAAGACATTCAGATGAAATCATCCGTCAATACCATCAGTATTGGCAAAGAATTCCTGCAAAACAACTTCTCGGGAAGTCTGATGCAGAGCCTCAGCGGCATACCCGGCGTAAAGGCGATGAGCATTGGCTCGGGACAGTCAAAGCCTACGATACGTGGCTTGGGATTCAATCGTATGGTCGTTACGGAGGACGGAATCAAGCATGAAGGACAGCAGTGGGGAGACGACCACGGACTGGAAATAGACCAGTTTGCCATCGACCACATTGATGTTGTCAAAGGACCGGCTGCCCTTCTCTATGGCTCGGATGCCATTGGTGGCGTCATCAACATCTACAGCAACTACATTCCGACAAAGAAGTTCCAAGGAGGTGTGTCGCTCTTCAGCCGCACAAACAATGAATCGGTTGGTCTATCTGCCCGTCTGCAGGGTATCAACGGACACTTCTATTGGAAAGCCAATGCGACACTTATCGACTATGCCGACTACAAAGTACCGACAAACAGCATCCAGTACTTCTCCTACGACATCCCACTGAAGAACAAACGACTGCGCAATACAGCTGGTTTTGAACGGGACGGAAGTGTGACAATCGGTTATAAAGGCTATAATTTCCACACCGAACTCAAGCTGACGGATGCCTACACAAAGAGCGGTTTCTTTGCCAATGCGCACGGTTTGGAGGTGAGACTGTCGACCATCGACTATGACAAGTCACGTCGGGACATTGACTTACCCTACCAGAGTGTGAACCACCTGAAGGTGATGAGCCACACGGTTTACCAACAGGGGAACCTCGCTTTAGAAGCAAACATCGCCTATCAGAACAACCATCGGAAGGAACTCTCCGAACCAATCGCTCATGGTTATATGCCAACACCGCCGAACACATTGGAACGTGAGTTCAAGAAAGACACTTACACGGCAAATGTCATGATGCGTTTTGTGCTTAACGAACAGCATACACTCTCGGCAGGTGCCAATGGTGAATATCAGCATAACCGCCGTGCAGGATGGGGCTTTATCATTCCTGACTTTGAAACGATGGCGTTCGGTGCTCATGCTTTCGACCGATTCACAATCAAGAAAGACCTGATAGTAAATGCAGGTGTGCGTTATGACCACGTAAGAACCAACATCCACAACTATACTGACTGGTTCAGAACGCCCGTCAATGCCACCGACACCATCTATAAAGAGCGTTCGCAGAATCTCCGCCGTTCGTTCAACAGCCTCACATGGTCAGCTGGAATCAACTATGCCACAGGCAACTGGATTCTGAAAACCAACATCGGCAAGAGCTTCCGTGTACCTATTCCGAAGGAACTGGGGACGGATGGTGTCAATTATCACATCTTCCGATACGAGAAGGGTAATCCAAACCTCAAGCCAGAGGAGTCTTATCAGATTGATGCCGGTATCCATTGGGGAAACAGCAAGGTTACGATTCAATTGGACCCGTACCTCAACTACTTCCCGAATTACATCTACATGAACCCGACACCAGACTATTACGAGGGGCTGCAGTGGTACTACTACACGCAGAGCCGTGTCATCCGCTATGGATTTGAGCTGCAGGCAGACTGGAAGATACTCCCTGCACTGAGCGCAGAGTTCAAGGGTGAGTACCTTTACTCCGAACAGCTGTCGGGCGAGAAGAAAGGTTATACAATCCCATTCTCCACCCCTTGGTCGGCAGATGCTACCCTTCGCTATGATTTCTGTCGTAAGAAGGTTGGCAATGAGGGCTTTGCAGCAATGAACCTGCACGTTACTGGCAGACAGAACAACATCGTTCCGCCAGAGAAAACGACACCGGGTTACTACACATTAAACCTCACTGCGGGCAAAGACTTTGCCTTCGGAGACAGAACGCTACGGCTGAGCCTCAACGCAGAGAACCTCCTCAATCGTAAATATTACGACCACACGAGCTTCTACCGACTCATCGATGTACCCGAACCGGGACGTAACGTGGCTCTGATGGCAACCTACGAGTTCTGACAAACAAGCATTTCAGTAATGAATGAGATATAAACACTTGATCGAATAAACTAATCTGAGACTTCGAATGGATGAGCATGGCGGGCAGGAATCAACAACACACTGTCCCCACGCCATCCTTTCAAAACACAAAAAGCGAGCTAATTAACAAAGATAATAAACCAAGGCGAAAGCCTTACTTAAAACAACTTACACAATGAAAAAGAAACTTATTATGGGCGCAATGGCGCTTCTGAGCGTATTTGCAATGACACTTACCTCATGCAGTGACGACAACGATTCTCCATCAAATGGCAGCATTGAAATC
This sequence comes from Prevotella fusca JCM 17724, assembly GCF_001262015.1. Taxonomy (NCBI): domain Bacteria; kingdom Pseudomonadati; phylum Bacteroidota; class Bacteroidia; order Bacteroidales; family Prevotellaceae; genus Prevotella; species Prevotella fusca. The sequence continues at coordinate 1,390,049 of NZ_CP012074.1, read as the reverse complement.
AAGGACGTCGAGTTCGGTCACCACAACAACGGTCTTGGCACTATCGGCAAAGACCTTCATTTAGAGTGTAAAATAAAGTCAAGTTCCAAGATTAAGGCTATCAGCGTCTCAATCATCAAGGATGCAAACAACAAAGTAGAGAAGGTTTACAACAGCGGCAAGTACATTGGTGTCCTCAACACTACCTTCCACGAGCACATTGACCTTCCTGCAACACTTGCCGAGGGTGAATACAAGGGAACCATCACTGTCACCAACACAGAGGGAACCGTTAAGACTGTCAATGCAAAAATAACATTGAAGAAAAAAGAAGTAGACCCTAACATGCCAAAAATCAGTGATTTAAAGGTAAACACCATGGAGAGTACCGCCAACGGAAAGGTTACTTTCACGGCAAACATCGAGACCAAGGACCCTGTTGATGAGATTGAGATTGAGTTCCATGGCGATAAAGAATACGAAATGGAGTTTGTTGAATTCAAAGGAAAGAGCGGCAAGTTCGTGTTCAGCAAGGGTGTTACACTCCCAGGTGACTGCAAGCCAGGTACCTATCACATCCATTTCACTGTAAAGGACAACAAGAAGCGCAAGGCAACAGAGGAGATTGAGGGCTTCGTTGTCAAGTAAGTCAAACACAAAGCTATCAGCTAAATGACAGCAACCTACCTATAAGAGAATGCGTGCCTGCCCATCCACTCTGCACAAGCATTTAACGGGCAGAAAGGAGTATTCCTCTTATAGGCAGGAAAGCTATCAGAGACAAGAAAAAAACAGAAAGACAATTAACCATTACGGATAAACAAATACAACACACATTATGAAAAAGTACTTATTAGGCTTAACAGCTGCAGCACTTCTCGGCATGACTGCTTGCACCAGCGACAAAGACAAAGACACGGAGTTACCCATAATCACAGATGCGGGTATCATAGCCAACCCCGTAGACTGCCAGGTGTATAACCGTAGCGAAATCATACCCTTCCATTACCGTTTCACCGACAATGAGGAACTGGGAAACTATAACCTCGAGATACATAACAACTTCGACCATCACACACATGGCACACAGGGCAAGTCATGCGACCCTGACACTGAAAAGAGAAATGCTGACAAAGCCTTCAAATACAACAAGGATTTTGCCATTCCACATGGCAGCAAGACATACGATGCCACCCAGAACATACAGATACCTGCCAACGTAGAACCCGGTGATTATCACTTTGTTATACGTGTTACAGACCGAACGGGGAACCAACAGCTGCGTGCAATGGCTATTAAGATTAAATAAACTTGCACGATAAACACAAAATAAAGGTTAAAACATTCTTGTTTATTGAATTAAATACAATATCTTTGCAGCATGAGAGTTAAGTAAGAGTTTACATACAAAATTAAAATGATTATGAAAAAGATTATGTTTATGGTAGCTGCTTGTGCAGCTATGGTAGCTTGCAACAATGGCAAGACTACTACAAACGCAGACAGTACAGACAGCGTAACACAGGATTCTGTTGCTGCAGTTGACTCAGCAGTTTACGAGGGTATGACACCTGCAGCTGACGTTGCTGGTATCAAGTACCGCGTTGCTTTGGCTAAGGATTCATCAAATGGTTTCAACGTTTCTGAGGCTTACATGAAGTCTGACTCTGAGGCTGATACCGTTTACAATTATACTGGTAACTACGTGGTTCTTAAGAAGGACGTAAAGGGCAAGGAGAATACTTACTACCAGTTCGACCTGGGTAAGGACAACAAGGTTAACTTCCTCGTTGTAAACGACTCTACCCTCCGCCTTGTCAACACTGACTTCGAGGAGCCAGCAACGAACTCAAAGGATATGAACTACGACTTGAAGCTGAAGTAAGAAGCAACGAGAATCTGTAAACTAAAACACTAAAATAATGGGGCTTGCCAAGGCTTTCAAACCTTGTGCAAGCCTTTTTTAGGTTCATCCGTTAAATGCGTGGACACTTTTCGTATAGCTTTAACGGAAGAACTGGAGTTATTCATTAAATAAAAACATAGCTAAGACGGTCCTTGGCTGCCTACTTTTTTATCATCCTCCGACACAGAAAACCTTTTCATGTTAATGCTTTGAAAATGCAGACAACAGTTTGAAAAATCATGACATAATTTCGGGTAAAATATCTACAAACAAAGGCATAAACACGTATAAAAAGCAAGTCTGCAACCAACAGTAAATCAATTAGTTATAAAGCAGTGCAAGAAAAGGTGCTTAATTGGACTTCAAAAGGGCGTTAGTTAGACCTCAAAAGGGCGTCTATTGCAAGCCAATTGGGCGTCTTTTCAAAGCCAAAAGACCATGTATTAATTTTGAGTAGTACGAAAATAGTTTACAAACATTGGTTGATATGGGAATAAGTTGTTTCTTGAAGACGGAAAGACATAGCATCTGTTTGCCTTTTCTACATTTTTATCTTGTGCATTATCCCTTTTTGTGAGACCGTCTGATTTTGGAGAGTCATACCATGAAGGTGTATAATCCTTTATTCTGTTTCCAATCTACGCATTTAACGGAAGAACCTGAATGTTTCCTACTGATGCCTGAATAGAGTCGAATTAAGCCTTGACTGATGTCCAATTGGTGCTTAATTGAAGGCTAACTAAGGCTTAATTGAAGTCAGACCAAGCGCATTTACGTGCACAACTTTACAACAACCTCATTTCATGATAGTTACAAATGCAGCCCAAAAGGCTACTTCAAGCCTGTTTCAAAGCAAGAAAAACAACGAAAATGTAAGAATACTTCAGAACGACAAAACAGAGAAACAGCCCTATTTTCTATGCACAGAAGGACAGAAACAATACGGACACCTTGACTTATACACAGTTCATTATTGCTCATCAAGCCTGCAGAAACAACAAATCCCGACTGTGGACGGACTTCCCCATGACCATAATCGGAATTCAAGACGGAGGGTTCTTCAAACCTATTCCAAGTGTTTAATAACGCTTCAACGACTGTTTAACGCCAGAGATAAGTACCCCCATCTCTGCAGCATTCAGTCCTCTAATCAACACGTTAGGCTCTCTGATTTCCACAGCGTAATTGGATAGCGCAGGAACACAGTGGAAGAAAGGGAGGTCAACTACCTCTCCCAGCTTTGTCGTACTTACGAAAGTAAGTCGTATATCAGAAAAATGTCCGTTACCTACTTTATACGACTCGTTAGGATACATCGGCAGAATCGTATTCACACCCTCTGTTATGACAAAAGTCAAAAAGGGCTCCTTGCCCTCTTTCGCATAACATTGAGGCTTGGCGACATAAGCCTCCGCCCACAAGTCAGTCTCCTCTGCCTCCCCTACATCAAGGAAGCAGCGGTCGTTCTCTTGCTCTTTACGCTTATTCTTCTTAAAGAAATCGAATATACCCATATAGTCCTAACTGTTACTATCTCTATTTGCAAGTAACTGATTTATATAATAAAAGCAATCGGAAACAGATAAAATCCCATCCAAAAAGATAATTGCAAAGATAAAGACTTCATACTACATATACACAATTACATATGTTAAAAAGACTAAATCATACATACAATTCATTACAACCATCGATAAAACACGAAAAACAAGCTATCATAAAAGGGAATTAAAGTCCATCAATATAAAACCATTCACACGCCATCATCAGCAGAACAACAGGAAACACCGGGACTATATACATCTTTTTAACGCATTTTGCTGCGGGTTCACACAGAATTGATTATCTTTGCAATGGGAAAGAATGGTACCTTTATGGGGCTGTCCGTCCCCACCCCTGACATATTCAGACAAATAAAAACAGACACAAAGAAACACTAAATGGTACTGAACTACATTTGGATAGCATTCTTCCTCATCGCCTTCATCTTCGGAATCATATCACTGTTGACGGGCGACATGACGATATTCCAGAAAATGGTGGATGCCACCTTCGACTCGTCCAAGACTGCCTTCGAGACCTCATTAGGTCTGACAGGCGTCCTGGCACTATGGTTAGGCATCATGAAAATAGGCGAGAAGGCGGGTGTCGTGAATGTTCTTGCACGCATACTCAGCCCTTTCTTCACAAAGCTCTTCCCCGATATTCCTAAGAATCACACTGTGATGGGGTCTATCTTCATGAATATTGCATCGAATATGTTAGGACTTGACAACGCTGCTACGCCTACCGGACTGAAGGCGATGGCACAGATGCAGGAGCTGAACCCAAAGAAAGACACGGCAACCAACCCGATGATTATGTTCTTGGTACTGAACACTTCGGGATTGACCATCATTCCAACGACTATCCTTGCATTCCGAAGTTCCTACGGAGCAGCACAGCCAACGGATGTATTCATCCCTATCCTGCTTGCTACCACAGTCGCAACGCTTGCGGGTATCATCCTTACGGCAGGCTGGCAGCGCATCAACATCTTCCAGCCCACACTGCTTGCAGCCCTTGTGGGACTGATGGGCTTCGTCGGACTGATTATCTGGGGCTTCGGACAGATGGACAAGCAGACGATGGGCACGGTGACTTCTGTTGCCTCAAACCTTATCCTCATGTCGATTATCGTCCTTTTCATCGGTGCCGGCTTACTGAAGAAGGTGAACGTTTATGACGCTTTCATCGAAGGAGCAAAGGATGGATTCCAGACGGCTGTGCGCATTATTCCTTATTTGGTCGCTATCCTTGTGGCAGTAGGAGTATTCCGTGCATCGGGCGCAATGGACCTCTTAATAAAGGGAATACAATGGTGTGTGGAGCAATGCGGACTGAACACCGATTTTGTCGGAGCACTCCCTACAGCCTTCATGAAACCCCTTTCAGGCAGCGGAGCACGCGGTCTGATGCTGGAAGCCATGAAGAGTTATGGTCCTGACTCATTCGTCGGCAGGCTCAGTTGTATCTTCCAAGGGTCTACTGACACGACCTTCTATGTCCTGGCAGTTTACTTCGGAAGCATCAGCGTCAAGTACACAAGGCACGCTGTTGCGTGTGGATTGCTGGCAGACTTGGCAGGTGTAATCGCCGCTATCGCCATCTGCTATGTTTTCTTTTAGGAGATAATTGAGTCTATTAAGCTATTGGGCTATTTGCCCTATTAGCCTTATCAGCCTAATAAGGCTAATAAGCCAAACAACAAAACAACAATGGCAAATTTAAAATCACTTGCAAAAGACACTGCCATCTACGGATTGAGCAGTATCATCGGAAGGTTCCTGAACTACCTTCTTGTACCCCTCTATACAGCAAAAATCAGTGCTGCGAGCGGTGGCTACGGTGTTATCACGAACATCTATGCCTATACTGCACTGCTGCTGGTCATTCTGACCTACGGAATGGAGACGACTTTCTTCCGTTATGCCAATAAGACTGACCAAGATCCGAAGAAGGTTTATTCCACTACTTTGTCGATGGTGGGTCTTTCCTCACTGTTGTTCATCGCAATGGTATTCGTATTCCTGCAGCCTATCTGTGACTTCATGGGTTATTCGGAACATCCGTCGTATGTGTGGGTAATGGCAATCACCGTGGCGATTGATGCCTTCCAGTGCATCCCTTTTGCCTATCTGAGATACAAGAAACGCCCCATCAAGTTCGCTGCTTTCAAGCTGCTGTTCATCGCTTTGAACATCGTTCTGAACCTTGTTTACTATCTCATCCTTGGCGGACATGAAGTGGGTTATGCTTTCTATATCAACCTTGCATGCACAAGTACCATCACCTTCTGCTTCTGGAAGGAACTGAAGGACGGCTTCTTCTCGGGCGGAAAACTCCTTGACATGCCTTTGGCAAAGAAGATGCTGTCGTACTCCTGGCCTATTCTCATCCTCGGTATTGCGGGTATTCTCAACCAGACGGCAGGTTACATCCTCTTCCCATACGTCTACAAGGACAGTGATGCGCATACACAGCTTGGTATCTTCGGGGCTGCGAGCAAGATTGCAATGATTATGTCAATGATTACGCAGGCTTTCCGCTATGCCTACGAGCCGTTCGTCTTTGGCAAGGCACGCGACAAGGACAACAAGGAAACCTATGCACAGGCTATGAAGTTCTTTATCATCTTCACGCTTCTGGCGTTCCTTGTGGTAATGGGTTATATGGATATCCTGCGCCATATCATCGGCCGTGACTACTGGGTAGGACTGCAGGTTGTACCTATCGTGATGGCAGGAGGAATCATGACGGGTATCTACTTCAACCTCAGTTTCTGGTATAAGCTCATCGACAAGACCATCTGGGGTGCCTACTTCTCAGGCATCGGATGTGCAGTAATCATCGGAATCAACGTGATTTTCGTACCGAGATACGGCTATATCGCCTGCGCCTGGGCAGGTTTCTCAGGCAATGCAACGGCAATGGTATTGTCTTACCTTGTCGGTCAGCGCAAGTATCCGATAGACTATCCACTGAAGAGCATCTTTGTTTACGTACTGATAGGTGGTCTGTTCTTTGCCATCATCAGCTATACCAACGCCAACCTGCCAGTTCCTGCAGCATTGGCAATCAACACACTGGTTATTATCCTATTCATTGCACACGTTCTTTATCACGACTTTCCGCTGCAAAAAATACGCAGTCGGTTTGCAAAAAATAAACAAAACATCAATTAATCAATAATATCATTATGAAGAAATCGACTTTACTCATCGCCGGACTTCTTGCATTGGGCAGTACATCCATGCACGCCGACGAAGGTATGTGGACGCTCTACAACTTGCCTGATGCCGTCTACGACCAAATGGTAGCCGAGGGATTCCAGTTGCCTTGCGACATGCTTTACAACTCGCCCAATGCTATCAGCAATTATGTTGTCAACTTCTCCGGCTTCTGTTCAGGTGTGGTTGTATCGCAGGACGGTCTTGTTTTCACCAATCATCATTGTGGGTTCAGCGCAATTAACGCCCATTCCACCGTCGAACATGACTACATGAAGGATGGCTTCTATGCAAAGAGCTTTGCTGAAGAATTGCCAAACAAAGACCTTTTTGTGTCGTTCATGAAGAACCAGCAGGACATCACAGCCCGTGTCAACAAGCTCATTGCAGGTAAAAGTTCAGAAGAGACCGAAGCCATTATAGACTCTCTGACCAACCACATGACTGATTCCATCAAGGCTGTCGACAAGACACTGCACATAAGCATTGACCCGTTCTATGAGGGAAACAAGTATTATGCAACTACTTACCAGGACTTCCCGGATGTTCGTCTGGTCTTCACAGTGCCAAAGAGTATGGGTAAGTTCGGTGGTGAAACTGACAACTGGATGTGGCCTCGACAAACCTGTGACTTCTCAGTGTTCCGCATCTATGCCGATCCCAAGACTAACGGACCAGCTGCTTACTCAAAGGACAACGTACCGTATCATCCTGAACACTGGTCGCCTGTCAGTCTTGAAGGCTACAAGGACAAGGACTTTGCCATGACAGTGGGCTATCCCGGCAGCACAACCCGCTACCTTTCTTCCTATGGCATACAGCAACGTAGAGACATTGACAACACAGCCCGCGTACAGGCTCGTGACATCAAACTTGCCATTATGAAGAAGTACATGGACAAGAGTGAGAAGACCCGCATCCAATATGAGAACCAGTATGTCACTGCAGCCAACTACTGGAAGAACTCTATGGGTATGAATAAATGTATCGATTCCATCGGTTTGATTCGCCAGAAGGCTGAATACGAGGCTAAGATACAGAGGTGGCTTGACGAAAAGACTGTGAAAGACCCGTCGGTGAACGTAGACTTTGCCAATCTGAGCAGCCTTTATGACGCAAGCAATGAGTCAGCTTTGGCACAGATTTACTGGACTGAGTCATTCTGGAAAGTATCAGAATTATTCAAAAGAGCCCTTGACATCACCCGTGGAGCTATTGAACCACAGGGACCACAGGACAATCCTAAGAAGCAATACATGCAGTTCAAGGACAACAGTGATGAATGGAACCTGACTCTTGACAAGGAAATGACAGCTGCTATGCTGAAGAATTATGCCGAGCAAGTACCTGCCAAGTATCTTCCAGACTTCTACACCACCATCAAGACCAAGTTCGGCAACAATTACAAGAAGTACACCGAATGGCTTTACTCTAAGAGTAAGCTGATGACAAAGGGCTATAAGTTCTATAATGAAGAGAAGAACCTGAAGGATCCGGGTATAGCACTTGGCATGCAGCTTATCATGACTTATAAGGAAATCATGGCTGACCTGGGAGAAAAAGCCGAATCCATCGAGAATGAAGAGAAGAAACTCTGCGAGGCAAAGGTGCAGATGGAGATGGATATGCCTCATTATAGCGATGCCAACTTCACCATGCGTCTCTCCTACGGACAGGTGGGTGGCTATATGATAGGTGGTTTCAACAGCAACTATTACACCACTGCCGAGAGCATTGTCGAGAAGATGAAGCGTGCTTCGAAAGTTGAGGATTATCAGGCAGAGCCTGTTATGATGGAGCTCATGAGCGCAAAGGACTTTGGTCGTTATGCGGACAAGACAACCGGCAAGATGCAGCTTTGCTTCCTTACCAACAACGACATTACCGGCGGTAACTCCGGTTCACCTATATTCGATGGGAAGGGTCGCCTCATCGGTCTTGCTTTCGACGGTAACTGGGACAGCCTTTCAAGCGACATCAACTTCGACCGCAAACTCGCACGTTGTATTGGTGTTGACATCCGCTTCGTTCTCTACCTGATGGATAAGTGGGGCCACGCTGACCGCCTCTTGCAGGAAATCAACCCACAGTAAGGGTTACTCTTAATATATTAAAAGAGGTATGTTCAAGAATGAACGTACCTCTTTTTATTTTGAGAGGTTTTATCTATAAGAGTATTTATTGACTTTTACAGCAAGCATCCAATATCTTTATTTAGACAATAGCGAAAAGGATAATCATTAATATTATTAGAAACAAAACATAACAGAATAGTCCCAGTTGATATTCTTTCTTTGTCAGTAATGCCTCTTGCTCCTTCATCTTTCGCTCGGGGAACATACGAAACATCAAGAGGTATAAGGGAACGGCAACAACTGCACCTATCAGGTAATCCCCTCCTTTTGAGCCTGTATGCCATAGATTTAATACACTCTGCATATCTAATAAAACAGTTATTATAAAGAAGCAAAGTGTAAACAGTGCGAGAAGGTTTGTTAAGGTAGCAAAATAAGAAATGCTTTTATTAGCCCCTCTCATATTAAAACGGTATAAACTGACTATGATTTTGTACATAGGCATTACTGAAAAAAGATGTAATTATAGAATGGGGAAAGGTATATGCGATTAGTAGATTCACCAATAAAAGTTTTCTATTATTTAGCAGAAGCACCTCCTTTTGGGTGGCATAGTTCTGCGAAACTTATGTGTGTTAAATATCTCATATAATATATGCTGTCGTAATGGGCACTTGGCAAGCTGAAAAACACCTTCTGGATAAGTGATGTCTTACGATATATTATACTGACAACAGCCATCTTTCTTCCCCCGTTTAGCCATCGTGTTGAGGCTCCGCACTACTCGTGTTGATGCCCCGCACCAATGGTGCTCTTAGTAAGCACCACTCGTGTTGAGGTCTAATACCACTCATGAAGAGGGCAATGCGCTATGCAAAATATCATTAATGTATAGGCGATTTATAGAAATTCTATCCAACGCTATACGCTAAGTCCCCCTCCCTCTCGGGGAGGGTTGGAGTGGGGTTTCCTACTTCTTCGGTCTGCGTCTTGCCCAACCTTCCTCAGAGAAGTCAGGCTCTTCGCCTTTCAGCTTTGCCGGTGCACCCTTCATAAGTTCCTTCCAGTCATCCTTCTTGAACTTATGCTGTGATGCGAAAGGATTGTCCTCATACTGGCGACGACCACGACCCTTGCGCTCACGTGTCTCCTGACGACCTTCACCACGGCTGCCGTAACCACCACGACCGCCTGCAGAACGACCATTGCCACCAGCCGAGCGACCACCAGCTGAGCGACCGTGACCACCTTCCTCGGCATCGTTACAACGCACCTTACGACCTTTGTATGTCGTACCATCCAAGGCACACATCACCTTCTGCGCATCCTGTTCAGGCACTTCGATGTAGCTTTGCTTTGCAAGAAGGTCAATATGGCCTACAGCCTGATGACCGTGCATATTCTTATTGATGAACTGCATCACCTCGCCCGGATAGAAACCATCAGTCTTACCGAGGTTGATAAAGAGCCGCTTGTAACCACTCTCCGGCTTACGGGAACCACGGCTGCGACTTCCTCTACCCTCACCTCGCGCACCACGGCTGTCCTCACGTGAACTGCGTGATGAAGGCTTCTCAATCTCTGGAGCATTCTTATAATAGCTAAGGAAGCGACCGAAGGTTGCTGTTACAATCTTCTTGATGACAACCTCCTTGTCGATATACTCAAACTGGCGGTTGATATCCTTCATGTAAGGAGCAATCTGTTCCTCATCAACGTCTGTCTTCAGAATGTCATCCATCGTCTTGAACAGCTGCTTCTTGCATATTTCCTCTGGTGAAGGCAGTGTTCCGTCAACAAATTCCTTACTAATTTCACGCTCAATATTGCGCACCTTGTGCTTCTCACGTGAGTGGATAATCGAGATAGAAGTACCCTTCTTGCCAGCACGACCTGTACGGCCGGAACGGTGGGTATAGTTCTCAATATCATCAGGCAGACCGTAATTGATGACATGTGTCAGATCGTTCACATCCAATCCACGTGCTGCAACGTCCGTTGCCACGAGAATCTGTGTAAGATGTGAGCGGAACTTCTGCATCGTCAGGTCACGCTGCTGCTGTGAGAGGTCACCATGCAATGCCTCAGCATTGTATCCGTCCTTAATCAGCTTGTCGGCAATTTCCTGCGTCTCAATCTTTGTACGGCAGAACACAATCGCATAAATCTTCGGATAGAAGTCTACCAGTCGCTTCAACGCAAGGTACTTATCGCGTGCATTCACCATATAATATATATGGTTTACACTCTCCGCACCCTCGTTACGGCTGCCCACAACGATCTCTTTATAGTCGTGCAGATAACCCTTTGCAACACGCTCCACCTCACGACTCATCGTAGCCGAGAACAACAGTGTGTTACGGTCTTCAGGCACACCGGTCAATATCTCGGTGATACTCTCCTGGAAACCCATGTTCAGCATCTCGTCAGCCTCATCCAGAACAACGTTTGTAACCTTGTCAAGGCGAGCCTTTCCACGGTGCATAAGGTCAATCAATCGACCCGGTGTAGCCACGATAATCTGCACACCATGACGCAACTGGCGAATCTGTGTGTCGATAGACGCACCGCCGTAAACAGCTGCGATGTGCAGATGAGGGATATACTTACTAAATTCCTTCAAGTCATCGGCAATCTGCAGACAAAGTTCACGGGTAGGACTAAGCACAACCGCCTGTGTCTCCTTGCTGCTTGTGTCAATACGTTGCAGCAAAGGCAGACCGAATGCAGCCGTCTTACCCGTACCGGTCTGTGCCAGTGCGATGACGTCGTTACGATTACCAAGTAAATAAGGGATTACTTCTTCCTGTACAGGCATTGGATTTTCAAATCCAAGCTCACTGATGGCGCGGCGAATCTCTTCGCTCACACCTAACTCTTCAAATGTCTTCAAATTCGTTTGTTTATTATTTATTATCCTATATAAAAGGTAAGCTCGCCACCAAACGAACCCACTGAAAAGACACTTGCCTGCGCCGGGCTTCAACCAGTCAGTACGCAGACTCTCAGGTGGCATGTTACTTTTATCGGGAGTGCAAAGGTACGTCAAGAAGTTGAAATGAGCAAATAAAACTGCCTATAAATCAATGGGATGTAAGAAAAAAGCTGTCTGAAAGAAAAAGAAATAGCAGGATCAAGCAATGCCAGCATCCTCAGAAACCACGATGAAAGGTTCATTTTCATGAATATTACCAGTTATTTTACGCCATGTCTCCCTTATGATACATTATCTTTATACCGTATTCCTTTTATGAAGTATTACCCTTATGGCATACAGCCTTGATGCCACATCCCTTGATACCACATTTCTCAGCCACATTGTCCGCCCCATGTTTTCAGAAGAAGAAAAGTTCAGTCTTTTAAAAGAGACGACTTCTTCCAAAGGAGATTATCAGAGGCAGAACAACCAAAAATCAATCTATTAAAATATTTTATCATACATATTAAAAAAGAATACAAATCAGTCATTTCTGTTATAAAGTCTAAAAGTAATGGTAAATATTATTGAATTACATTTTATTTATGTGTTTTTTTTGTAACTTTGCCTTGTCAAATAGAAAAATAGTCGTTATTAAAGTTAATTATTTGAGTTAGTACAAGAACACAAAACTTACGTGAGTAAGTTTGATGTTAAACGAAAGGCTTCGCAGTGATGCGGAGCCTTTTATGTTTTTACTAAAAGATGATTCACCCTCAGAAAAACAAGTCCCCTAATCAGATAAGCCTTGCTAAACTATATGCGTATCCCCACTAAATATCTACTGTCCCCTTTGATGCAAAGGGAAAGCTGCTGAAAGTAAAGGGTGATGTGAAGAAAACGTTATACGATAAAGAGTTTGTAATAGAACCATTGGAGCAATAATAAAAGAAAAACGCCGAGACTCTCAACGAGCTCCGGCGTTATTAGTATGTTTAACTAAGAAATCTTTTCAAAATGAAAGGGAACCTCACGGCCTCCTTTGTCATCCTAGATCAATCGTTAAACTTTTACCTTAATAAAATAACTAAAAACCTAAATCTATTACTACTAACCTAAACAATCTATTAACCTTTTGACGATGCAAAGTTAAAAAGTTTTCAAGTTTCCTGCAACTTTCCAAAAGTTTTTTGCGTGAAAAGTAGCTTTTTCTTGATACATATCAACTCTTTGTGTGCGCAAACAATCAATATTTCCTCACTTTTCTTGGCTTTTTATCTGTTTTCTTGTAACTTTGCTGCAAATGATATATCAATGAGAATACTGATAGTAAATACCAGTGAGAAAACGGGTGGGGCTGCTGTTGCAGCCAACCGGCTCAAGGATGCTCTGAACAACAACGGAGTAAAAGCGAAGATGTTGGTGCGTGACAAGCTCACGGATGACATTACCGTGGTCAGTCTCGGGCACGAATGGCGTAACCAGTGGCATCTGCTTTGGGAACGATTCTGTGTGTTCTGGCACCTTCACTTCTCCAGAAACCACCTCTTTGAGATTGACCTGGCAAATTCTGGAACGGATATCACGAAGCTACGTGAGTTCAAGGAGGCAGATGTAATCCACCTTTCCTGGATTAATCAGGGCATGCTCTCGCTGAAAAGTATCAGGAAGATATTGTGTTCCGGCAAGCCCGTTGTGTGGACAATGCACGACCTCTGGCCAGCATCCAGTATCTGTCATTATGCGCACGGATGCTATCGTTATGAGAATGGTTGCGGTAACTGTCCGCTCCTGCCGGGTAATGGCAATCCGAATGATTTGTCTTCAAAGGTGTGGAAACGCAAGAAAACCATGCTCAGTCACGGTAATATATGGTTTGTAACCTGCAGCCAGTGGCTTGCCCGACAGGCTAAGCGGAGTGGTCTTCTTCGTGGTCTTAGCGTCACGAGTATTCCCAATCCCATTGATACTCATTTCTTCGAGCCGCAGGATAAGCAGGTTGCACGGCAGCATCTGCAGCTTCCAACGGACAAACGGTTTGTGCTGTTTGTTTCCCAGCGTGTGACGGATCAGCGCAAGGGGATGGACTTCTTCGTCGAGGCTATTGGCAGGATGGTAGCTGAACATCCGGGAATGAAGGAGAATACAGGTATCGCCATTCTCGGCGGACACGCTGAGGAACTGGAAGGGAAACTTGCTTTGCCGGTTTATCCTATCGGTTATGTGAGCGACCAGCAGCGCATCCGTGATGTCTATAATGCCGCTGACGTTTTCGTGCTTCCGTCGCTTGAGGACAATCTTCCCAATACCATCATGGAGGCTATGGCATGTGGCGTACCCTGCGTAGGCTTCAAGGTTGGTGGCATACCCGAGATGATTGACCACCGCAAGAACGGCTATGTCGCAGCCGAACGCAATGCTGAAGACCTCGCCAAGGGCATGCGCTGGGTGCTTGATGAGGCTGACTATGCAGCTCTTTCTGAAGCAGCAGTAGGAAAAGTATTGCGCAGTTATTCGCAGCACAGTGTCGCAATGCAGTATCTTGAAGTATATAATGAGGCACTTGCCTTTAAGAATTTCCGATTATGATCACGTTTTCAGTAGTCACGATAACCTATAATGCAGCCTCGGTTCTGCAACCGACACTTGACAGTGTGCTCATGCAGGACTATCCTCATGTGGAGCATATCATCATTGATGGTGCTTCAAAGGATGATACGGTAAAGATAGCTGAAGCCTATCAGCAGCAGTCGGATGAGGCGGAAAATGAGCATACTGTACGCATCCAGAGTGAACCTGACGACGGACTCTACTATGCCATGAACAAGGGGTTGCAGCTGGCAACAGGTGATTATGTTGTCTTTCTGAATGCCGGCGACCGTTTCCCTGAACCCGACACACTTGACAAGGTGGTGCTTGCAGCTGTCGTCGGTGATGGTGAGGAGCGTCCCGCAGTGCTTTTCGGTGATACGGACATAATTGATGAAAAGGGCAACTTCCTTTGTCATCGCAGGCTCAGTCCTCCCGGACGGCTCACCTGGCGTTCCTTCCGTTATGGCATGCTGGTATGTCATCAGGCGTTCTATGCCCGTATGGATATAGCCCGCTCGCTGCCGTATGATACAGACTATCGTTATTCAGCTGATGTTGACTGGTGCATCCGGATAATGAAAGAGGGCGAAAAACGTCGTCTTCTCCTTCGCAATATCCATGCTGTCGTGGCGAATTATGTGCAGGAAGGGCAGACTACCATCCATCATAAGGAGTCGCTCCGTGAGCGTTTTGACGTGATGCGCAGGCATTATGGATTGGTTCGGACCCTCTTGCTGCATGTGTGGTTTGCTATCCGCAGTCTTATAAAATAGGATGATACCTGTGGCTTAAATGCCCTTAATACGTCCTATTGATTGTTAAGAACGGCAATTTCTTTGCAGGTCAATCGTTTTATTCATGGGTGGTTCTGGTGTGGGGATACGCAAGGTGCGCTTCTATACACAATATCCACGGGATGAATATGTACCGGCGGATTGCCATTCCAGGGTCTTGATATAGCCCTTTAATATAATAAAACGTACGACAATGGAAAGAATCAGGATTAAAATGTTTGTAGCTTTGCTGTTGCTGTGCCTCTCGGTGTCAGCGCAGACAGAGTATAGCGGTGTTGCTGGTGCATCTCCAGGATTGGTGAAAGCAAACAAGCAGGCTGCCGCAAAGGAGTCAAATCACACTGCTAAGGCTGGTACTTCGTCTGCGGCTTCAAAGTCCCAGACGGCTCATGGGAATAGTGTCAAGACCAGTAAGGATGCTAATCCACAGCAGGCAGCCGACAATGACTCGGCGGAGGTGGAAGTAAAGCAAGGTTTCAAGACTTTCTCACGTGGTATGGGAAAGGTTTTCAAGCGTGAGGTAAAATCAATGGGCGAGGTGACACGTAAGATAGGTGATGACGGAAAGAAGTTCTTTAAGAAGCTCGGCAAGGGCATCTCTGACTCCTTCAAATCCGACAGCACAGCAACCAAGTAAGTTTCGTTTCATATTATATCGAGGATGTTCCAAGGACAGCACCATTACCGGTCAGAAGCCTTGAAACATCCTTTTTCATGCCATAATGTATTCGTAGGACAGTTTATGGGCTGTACTTTACGTGAAAAGGAATATCCTTTCTTGATAAACCAATATGAGGTGTGTAGGAGAGTTCTCCTTTATCTGTTCTGAATTTCTGTTGTATTCTCATCAATCAAACGGCAAGAAAGAAGTGTTGTATGACCGTTGTGAAGAAAATATATTAGTCGGCAGACTTGTAGGGTACTTACTTTCACCTCTCCACTCGGAGAAGGGTCGGGGTGGGGCTGTTATTGGAAGAGGGACTGGAAAAGGTTACTTTTGTCGTGTTTTTTTATTTCTCATTTTTAATCTACGCTTTTCTGCACTCGAATCAAGCCCAAACTGACGTTCAAAAGGGCGTTAATTGAAGCCTAACTAAGGCTTAGTTGAAGTCCAATTAAGCACCTTTTCTTGTATGGTTTTGTAACATATTGAACTTCAGTTAATTGTAAATACGGGTGTAAGATGGTTTTTGTGCGTGCACCAAGGGAATATAGCAAGCGTTTTTGTAAATATATTTCGGTATTGTGGTCAAGGCAAAACGGTGCTTGTTTTTATAGAGAAGGCAGGATAATGGCGATACGATAAGCATACAGTTCTTTTTGTTTCATGAGAAGACAGGACAGGTTGTTCTCCTAATGTGTTTCGTAATGGTACGTAATCTGTTGTCAGTGTCTTAATAAGTGATTTGGAATGTTTTGCCGTTATTAAATAATTGACTACCTTTGTCAGCCGAAACAAAACATTTATGAATACCATTGTTCCCTTTAGTCATCCGATGTATATCATGCTGAAACCTGCCGGTTCACTTTGTAACCTGCGGTGTAAGTACTGTTATTATCTGGAGAAGAGTAAGCTGTATGACGATAACAAGAATCATGTGATAACTGATGCGCTGCTTGAGAAGTTCATCAAGGAGTATATCGAGGCGCAGACAACGCCGCAGGTGCTCTTTACATGGCATGGCGGTGAGACCCTGATGCGCCCCGTATCCTTCTATCGTCGTGCACTGGAACTGCAACGGTATTATGCCCGTGGGCGTCAGATTGACAACAGCATTCAGACGAATGGCATCCTCCTGAATGATGAATGGTGCCGCTTCTTCAAGGAGAACAATTTTCTTGTGGGCGTCTCTATTGACGGACCGCAGGAGTTTCATGATGAGTATCGACGGACGGCTACCGGCAAACCGTCCTTCCGTCAGGTGATGAAAGGTGTCGACCTGCTGAACAAGCACGGTGTGGAATGGAATGCCCTTGCCGTGGTCAACGACTTTAATGCAGATTATCCATTGGACTTCTATCACTTCTTCAAGGAGATAGGCTGTCGTTATATCCAGTTTACTCCTATTGTTGAACGGATTGTAAACCGTACCGATGGGCTTACACTGGCACCCGGAATGCAGGAAGGTGGTGAGGTGACTGACTTCTCTGTTACTGCCGAGCAATGGGGAAACTTCCTTTGTGCCATCTTCGATGAGTGGGTACATAATGATGTAGGCGACTATTATATACAGCTCTTTGATGCCACTTTGGCAAACTGGGTCGGCGTGGCACCGGGCATCTGTACGATGGCAAAGGAGTGCGGTCATGCTGGAGTAATGGAATACAACGGCGATGTTTATTCCTGTGACCATTTCGTTTACCCTGAACATAAACTTGGAAACCTGTCCCGACAGACTATCTATGAGATGATGAACAGCGACCGGCAGAAAGAGTTTTCAAAGATGAAATACAGACTTCTTCCGCAGCAATGCAAGGAGTGTAAGTTCCAGTTTGCCTGTCATGGAGAGTGTCCCAAGAACCGTTTTGTCCGTGATTGTTACGGCAATCCGGGGCTTAACTATCTCTGTAAGGGCTATCATCAGTTCTTCGAGCATATAGCACCTTATATGGACTTTATGAAGAATGAGCTGGAGAACCAGCGCCCGCCAGCTAATGTAATGAGTCAGATTTTCGGTTAGGTAGGGGTTCATGATTAATTGCATATAAGCGTTTAATTTTGAAAACCTACTTGACAAGTCGTTTTAAAAGATACCAATGGCTAACATATACGGGAAATGAAAGGCAGGTGGCAGTAATTAAATACTTTATTATGTCCCTCGCAACGAAGTAGGAAAGCTGTTTCTTATCGGGGAACAGTTGGCAAGCAGGGGCATAAATGAAAGCAGCTCCGACAGACTGGTGTCTGCCGGAGCTGTTTTATGATGTGGGAAATGTTTACTTACTGATTGAGAGTAACTGACCATCAGATACACGGGTCAATTTGCCTATGCGGTTCTGACGGCAAAGCTGCTCAACACTGATGCCATGTTGTCTGGCTATCGTTTCTAATGTCTCACCGTCGACCACCTTGTGATAGATAATCTTTCCGTTGTTAGCGGTAGGCTCTGTACGTGGTGTGTGGTTGGAGAAATCAGTGTTGTAGTTCTTCTCCTGACGTGGAGTATAGCTCTGGTTACCTTTACCCTGGATGTTTTCACGTGAGTAGCTGAGGCTTGATGAAGTTCCACGGGCTGCCGTTGCACGTTCTGACTCCTGTGCTATGGTGCTGCGACGGAACACATAGAAGTCACCAGTAACGTCCTGATGAGCGAAGTCGAAGAAGAGTGCCGGGTTCAAAGCCACACCTGCCAGACGTGTCTCGAAGTGGAGGTGAGAACCTGTAGAACGACCGGTGTTACCGCCCAGACCGATAGGCTGACCAGCACGGACAGTCTGGTTTGGAGTAACAATCTGCTTTGAAAGGTGACCGTAGATGGTCTCAAGTCCGTTATTATGTCGGATAACGATATACTTACCATATCCGTTTGCATCATATTTCACTACACGAACCTTACCTGAGAAGGCTGCACGGATGGTATCGCCGATGTAGACCTTGATGTCAAGACCCTGATGGCGACGACCCCAGCGACGTCCGAAGTTACTTGTGATGACACGGCTTGGAGTCGGCATGTGGAAGCCGCGGAGGTCAATTTTGTATACATCGGGGAGGTTACCGCCTCGGTGTGCGTAGTTGTTGTTCCAGTCGTTATAGAGTTCTGCTGCTGGTTCTTCAATCTCTTCAGCCTCACGCAGACGGCTGATTACCATTGTGTCGAGAGCCTTAGCCCGACGGTCGATAGGTGCCTGGCGTGCAAGCAGGTCCTGTGCATTTGCTGAATGGGCTGTCAGGGTTAAAAGAGATGTTAGTGCAAAAGTTCTAATTACTTTCTTAAAAGTCATAATCAAGTTATTTTATTAAACTCAGATGCCGCAGTGGCACGGGACTGATTCTTATGTCCCTTTCAAATGGCAGAGTTGTTGGTTATTTATACAATAAGCATACAGCTTTGACCAAAAGATGGCGCAAAGTTAATGAAAAAATGTGGGATAACATTGCTGCTTAACAGTTTTTATAGTGAGTTTAACAAACTCGCTTCCCTTTTCCAGCATGTAGGTGATTGGTTTAAAGCCCTTTAGACTGGGGCTTTCTGCCATTTTAATGGTCATTCTTCCTATGAAATGGCAGCCCAGTTTATATTAGTCTTTCTTAACGCTTTCAGTCTGTTCCAAAGCAAGTTATACTCCATTTTCTGGCAAGTTGGGTCATCGTCAATAATCTTCTGCGCCTCTTCCCGTGCCATCTGTACAATCTGTCCGTCACGGGCAATGTCGGCTATCTTGAGGTCGAAGGCAACACCGCTTTGCTGTGTACCCTCCAAATCACCGGGACCACGCAGCTTGAGGTCGGCTTCAGCAATCTCAAAACCATCGTTTGTCTCGCACATGATGTCAATTCGTTTACTGGTTTCCTTGGTCAGTTTGTGGTTGGTGACAAGGATGCAGTAGCTCTGTTCGGCACCACGACCGACACGACCACGCAGCTGATGGAGCTGGGACAGCCCGAAACGCTGGGCATCGAGGATAATCATAACGCTGGCGTTGGGGACATTCACGCCCACTTCTATCACCGTTGTGGCAACGAGTATCTGTGTCTGTCTGCTGACAAACTTCTGCATCTCGGCCTCTTTATCCTTGTCCTTCATCTTCCCGTGTATCTTACTGAGCTGGAAATCAGGGAATATGTCGCACATAGCCTCAAAGCCGTCTTCAAGGTTCTTGAGGTCCATACGTTCGCTTTCCTTGATGAGCGGATAGACGATATACACCTGGCGTCCGAGCTTTATCTGCTGTCGGATGCCTTGATATAGGCTTGTCATCTGGTCGTCATACTTGTGGATGGTCTGTATGGGCTTACGTCCCGGCGGCAGCTCGTCAATGACGGAGACATCAAGGTCGCCGTAGATGGTCATTGCAAGGGTGCGTGGTATAGGTGTAGCCGTCATGACCAGTACGTGCGGAGGGTTCTCGCTCTTGCTCCACAGCTTGGCACGTTGTGCCACGCCGAAGCGGTGCTGTTCGTCAACGACAGCCATACCGAGGTGCTGGAACTGCACCTTATCCTCAATGATGGCGTGTGTTCCGACGACGATATTGATGGAACCGTCCAACAGTCCATCCAATACTTCCTTGCGTTTCTTGCCTTTCACGATGCCCGTCAGCAGTTCTATGCGCAGGTTCATTCCCTTGAGGAACTCCTTGATGGTCTGCAGATGCTGCTCGGCAAGGATTTCCGTCGGTGCCATCATACACGCCTGATAACCGTTGTCGATGGCAATGAGCATCGACATAAGGGCGACGAGCGTCTTACCCGAGCCCACGTCGCCCTGCAGCAGACGGTTCATCTGTCGCCCGCCAGCCATGTCGGCACGTATTTCGTGCATCACCCTCTTCTGTGCCCCGGTGAGTTCAAAGGGCAGGTTGTGGGCATAGAACCAGTTGAACTGTGCCCCGATGCGATTAAATATATAACCACGGTACTTGCGGCGATGGTCGCTGGCATAACGGAGGATGTTGAGTTGGACATAGAAAAGTTCCTCAAACTTCAGCCGTACACGGGCACGCTGGGTGTCATCAACCGACTTTGGGTAATGAATCTTGCGCATGGCAGCATCGCGTGAGATGAGATGCAGGTGGGTTGTTATGAAGGGAGGGAGAGTCTCTTCCAGTGGTTCTGTGAGCTTGCCGATGAGTGTCTTCGTCAGTTTCTCCACCGCACGTGAAGTGATTCCCGCCTTCTTCATCTTCTCGGTGGTGACATAGAAAGGCTGCATCCCCATGTCGTTGAGCTGCAACTGGGAAGCATCGTCAATGTCGGGGTGGGTGAACTGGAACCTGCCGTTGAATATGGTAGGCTTTCCGAAGATGATATATTCCTTGTTGATCTGGTAATTCTGATAGATATACTTCGTGCCATTGAACCACACTATATCACAGATGCCATGTCCGTCCGTGAAGTGTGCGATGATACGTTTCTTACGTTTTCCCATCTCAGCTTCCTCAAAGCTGAGGATTCTTCCTTTGATTTGCACGAACGGCATATCCTGTGAAAGCTCTGAAATGAGATACACCTTTGTTCGGTCGACATACTTGTAAGGGAAGTATTCCAGCAGGTCACGATAGGTCTGGATACCAAGCTCCTTGCTCAGAATCTCCCTGCGGCGTGGTCCTACACCTGGTAAATACATTATGTCTTGCGATAGTATATCCATTAGTCTAATTCATAATTCACAATTACTGAGTAATTCATAATTCATAATTATGATTACCATTGTTAAGTCAGAGTTCAGGATTCATAGTTCATAATTATGAATATTGATGTTTGCTGTTTTATAAAACATATAACTGATAAACTCGTCTACTCGTCTACTTGTTCACTTTCTCACTTGCTTCCGACCTTCTTTTAGCTTGCAGCGGTGTGTAAATAAAGCTGTTCTTCAGCCTTCTTATTCACGTTAGAATTTGCCTGTTGCGAATTATTTTCATGAAAATAAATATTTTTTTTCACGATAATAAATATTTTTCTTCATGAAAATAATTTCTTTTTTACGTGAAAATAATTCGGAAAGAACGCCCTTTACACTTCTCATCCCTATGCTCTACGCTGTTTTATAGTGCTATCTATCAGCTTTAAACACCATCTTTACGTTTTCATTCTTTCGTTCTTCTCATCCAATAACCCCATCAAACTCAGTAATCATAATATATGAACGATGAATTATGAATTCTGACTTGACAACGGTAATCATAATTATGAATTGTGAATTATGAATTATGAATTACCAGAACTTCTGCCACTTTCAAGTCGAACGGGGTGGTGATTTTAATGTTTTCCCTGTTCCCTTCCACCATTGTAACAGTCTGCCCGAGATGCTCAACGACGCTGGCATCATCAGTGAAATCGGCTTTTTCTTCTTGTTCGTATGCCTTTTTGATAAGTTGGATGTCAAAGACTTGCGGCGTCTGTACGGCTTTATAATCGCTGCGTTGCACGTTTCGTCCACTTGGGGAGTCACCGGTAAAGCGCAGTGTGTCAGTAACAGGCAGTACTGGAATTACCGCTTTCGCCTCCTGTGCAGTATCAAAACAGCGTGCAATGGTCTCGCAGGAGACGAAAGGACGCACGCCATCATGAATGCCGACAAGCCCGACAGTATCAGCCGGAATCATCGACAAGCCGTTCTTGCATGACTGGAAGCGGCTTGCGCCACCATCCGCCAACTGGTATTCCTCATTGAAATGATACTGTTCGCACAGCTCCTGCCAGTAATCCTGCTGTTCCTTCGGCAGCACAAGGATAACCTTCAAATCCTTGTCGTAGGCGTGGAAGCGGCTGATTGTGTGCATCAGGACAGGTTTTCCGCCAACGGGAAGGAACTGCTTGGGGATGTCTGCTCCCATTCGCAGTCCCTTTCCACCAGCGACGATGATGGCATATTTTGACGTTTTATGACTCACAGTTCTGAATTATGAATGATGATTTATGAATTAAGAAGTTGGTCGTAAATCATTCCCTTTTGTATCTCTTCGACCTTCTCGGCAGGTGCGAAATAGCTCAGGAGCTTGTATCCGTAAGGGAAAGAAGCAGCAGGACCTGCTCCTGTTGTAACGTTTCCGTCCTCCTGAACAAGTGCCCCCGTGTATTCAGCGCCCTCACCTAAGTGGCTTTCCATGCCGGGATAGATGGTTGCCTTCCTGCCTTTCAGCAGTCCGACGGATGCCAATACCAATGGTGCAGCACAGATGGCAGCAACACGTTTGCCCTTTTCAAACTGTTCCTTGAGTGCTTTGCGCACACCTTCGTGCCTGTCCAGGTTCTTTGACCCGGGCATTCCGCCAGGCAACATCAGCAGGTCTGCGTCAGAGAAGTCGGTTATCTCCTCGAAAAGGAGGTCGGCTTTGACGATTACTCCATGTGATGACTCAACGAGATGACTGCCCGTTATGCTGACTGTTTTTACCTCCACATCCCCACGGCGCAGGATGTCAACAGGTGCCAAAGCCTCTACTTCTTCGAAGCCGTTGGCAAGAAACTCATATACTTTAGCCATATTTATTTTGTTTTTAAGTACATAAATCCAATTAAAATCTTTACTTTTGCAAATGTAAAGGTTGTGCAAATATACTAAATATCTATCGTTTAGTATGTATTGTAAGGCTAAAAGAAATTAAAAAGGCACGTTTTTATGGCAGAAAAGAGACTGAGTTTTGCTGTTTTCGGGAATGCCTCCAAGGCTTTCGACACACTTCAGATACTTGACATGCTGGACTATCTGGCAGGTCATGAGGCTGATGTGTATATCGAGCAGAACTTCTATCGTGTCCTGGCGAATGAACTGAAGAGGGATTTTCCCATAGCAGGAGTGTTTGAAGGGGTGAACTTCGATGTCGATTATGTCATCTCGTTAGGCGGTGATGGTACGTTTCTGAAGGCTGCAAGCAAGGTCGGTCCGAAGCAGACACCTATCATCGGCGTGAACATGGGACGACTGGGTTTCCTCGCAAATGTGGTGCCCGAGGATATTGAAAGGGTGCTCGATGATGTCTTTGCGGGGAAATGTGAGATTGAAGAGCGTGCCGTCATCCAGCTGGAAGCTGATGGTGAGCCGCTCGAAAACTGTCCTTTCGCATTGAACGACATCGCCATCCTGAAACGTGACAATGCTGCGATGATATCCATAAAGGCAAGTGTTAACGGTGAATACCTGGTTACTTATCTGGCAGACGGACTTGTCATTAGTACGCCGACAGGCTCAACAGCTTACTCATTATCTATCGGCGGACCGATTATCGTGCCCCAGTCAGGTATCTTGAGCATAACTCCCGTAGCCCCACATAGCCTGAATATCCGTCCGATTGTCATCAGTGACGAGGCTGAAATCAAGCTCGAGGTGCAGAGCCGGAGCCATAATTTCCTTGCAGCAGTGGACGGGAGGTCGGAGAAACTGCGTGAAGGGGTGACATTGACAGTGAAGAAAGCACCGCATAAGGTGCGCATTGTGAAGCTGCATGGGCAGCGATTCTTCTCGACACTACGCGAGAAACTGATGTGGGGAGCCGATACGCGTAAACTTTAAGGCGGCAGGCAGTCTGCGGGGAGACGATGAAAGGGATTGTAAATCTTAGGAATATCTTTCTGAATCATAGCATATAGAACTGTAATGTGTGCTGTCCTCCTCCGGATTCCTAAGCTCTCGATATAATTAAACAAAGGAGATAATAATGGTGAACAAGATAAAGAAGCTCTTTCAAATCCCTGAAACACGCTACACAAGCAAGGAGATATTCCGCTGGCTGTGGATAGCATGGCGTGGTAACCGTAGGCAGGCGGTGCTGAATGCACTGATAGGAATTCTCAGCGTGGGCGTTTCTTTGGCAACGGTATGGGCTGTTCAGCATGCCATTGATGTGGCATCTCATGCCAGGGAAGGCAGTATCTACGTCGCAGTGGGAATCATGGGAGCCCTGATTATCTGTGACTTTGCATTGAATATAGCCTCTGTGTGGGTGCGGAACCTGCTGGGTATCAAGGCTCAGAACCGTATGCAGCAGCGTATGCTCGACCGTATTCTGCGCTCGGAATGGCATGGAAAGGAGCGTCATCACAGTGGTGACGTGCTGAACCGTCTGGAGTTTGATGTTGTCAATGTGGTGAACTTTCTTACCGAGACCATCCCGAATTCAGTCTCAACGGTGGCAATGTTCCTCGGTGCTTTCTTCTATCTGATGTCGATGGACTGGCGTCTGGCAATCCTCATCGTCGTTATGATCCCGCTGTTTGTTCTCATCAGCAAGGTTTATGTACGGCAGATGCGACGGCTGACACGTGAGGTTCGCAACTCTGACTCAAAGGTTCAGAGCGTTCTGCAGGAGACTATCCAGCACCGAATGCTCATCAAGACACTCGAAAGTGACGAGATGATCGTGGGGAAACTGGAGGGAACACAACGCGAATTGCGCCGTAAGGTGGTGCGGAAAACAAAGTTCTCTGTCTTCTCCAATCTTGTCCTGAACTTCGGTTTTGCCTTTGGCTATCTTGTTGCCTTTACATGGGCAGCCCTCCGCATGTCGGCTCATTCACTTACCTTTGGTGGTATGACTGCCTTCTTGCAGTTGGTGAATAAGATTCAGAGCCCTGCCCGGCAGCTGACGAAACTTGTACCAGCTTTCGTATCAGTGTTCACGGCTGCAGAGCGACTGATGGAGTTGGAGGAAAACCCTTTGGAGGAACAAGGGGACTCAATAGAGCTGGCTGGCCCCTGCGGTATCCGTCTTAACCACATCGACTATCGTTATGATGATAACGAACGTGAGATATTGAGAAATCTGGACTTCGATTTCTATCCTGGCTCCTGTACGGCTATTCTTGGCGAAACAGGTGCGGGAAAGACCACACTTGTACGTATGCTGCTTGCCTTGCTGAAACCCAATAAGGGCTCGGTAGAGATATACAACGGGATGGAATGCCTGGAGCTGACCCCGCTTATGCGTACCAATTTCGTCTATGTGCCCCAAGGCAACACGCTTCTCAGCGGTACAATCCGTGAGAACCTGCTGCTCGGCAAGGTCGATGCAACAGAGGAAGAGATGAATGCCGCACTTGAGAAAAGCTGTGCCGACTTTGTTTTCCACCTTCCGTTAGGGCTTGATACCCTCTGTTCAGAGCAGGGAGGAGGACTCAGCGAAGGTCAGGCGCAACGCATAGCCATAGCCCGTTCGCTTCTGCGTGACCGTAGTGTCATGATATTTGATGAGGCTACATCGGCACTTGACCCGCAGACAGAACGCCTGCTTTTGAAGAATATACTCTCAAATCATGATAAGACGGTGATTTTCATAACCCACCGCCCGGCGGTTGTTGACTATTGCGACCAGACGCTGACGATTGAAAAAATACAATAAGGTATTTGCGTTATCCAAAATAAGGTCGTATATTTGCAACATGACTGACAAACCGAAAGGAAACCTGAGGGCTGGAGGAGCCGTTTTATTGACGAACGAATGAAACTGAAAAATAGACAAGAAAAGATATGAAAAGAATTCTTTTAGCAGCTGTCTGTGCAATCTTCATGTCAGCACCGGCAGCTTTTGCGCAGACAACAGACACTGAGCAGACAACGAATCTGGATGCTAAGTATGCGGTAAACATGCTGAAGCCCGGCACACGTGCGCCTGAGTTCAAGCTGAGGACATACGATGGCAGGGACATAAGCCTGAGCCAGTATCGTGGAAGTTACGTAGTACTGGACTTCTGGGCAAGCTGGTGTCCCGACTGCCGTCGTGATATTCCGGCAATGAAAGCCCTTTACGAGCAGTTCCGCGACTATGGGGTGCAGTTCATCGGTATCTCATTCGATACTGACCGTGAGGTATGGGCGAAGACTTACTGGGGTCAGTACCAGATGAACTGGACACAGGTGAGCGAACTCAAGAAGTTCAGAAAGAACACGATGATTGACCAGTTGTATAAGGTTGACTGGATTCCGTCAATGTATCTCATTGCCCCGGATGGTAAGATTGTCATGGGAACGGTGGAAATAAACAAGCTGAAAGCGAAGTTGGAGGCTCTTCCACTTGCTCCAGAGGTAAGCAAGACGGATGTTCTTCCAACCTTTGAAGGCGGGCAGGAGGCTATTGACAGCTACTTTGCACAGGGTCAGCGTCGCAGCATCCAGTCTTTCCGTTCAAAGGTACATGCCGAGGTGACAGTTGTCTTCAATGTTGAAATGGATGGTACTGTTACTGGTGCCCGTGTCGTTGATGTGAAGAACGTACAGGGAACAAGCAAGCATTTCATGAAGATGAATGCGGAGAAACAGAAGCGTGTGTTGGATAACTGTGTTGAATACTACAAGGAGCAGGCGGTCCGTCTTACCAATAACATGCCGAAGTGGAACCCTGCTATGCAGAAGGGACGCCCTGTCAAGAGCAGGACGAGTCTGACGATAGTGTTCCAGTCATAAACAGATTGCAAAACTAATAACCCCTAAATTAAGATGCACGGGGCTGTCCTTACGAGGCAGCCCTGTGCTTTTTATCCCTTGAAAAGTACTCCGTCTGAATCTACGTTGGTAGCATATTGCAATGTGTCAGCCCTCAGCACCATTGGTGTTTGCTATCCGCACGCTATGTGCTAAGCACTAACACGTATAGAAAAGACGGGTAAGAAGAACTTTTGTTGACCAGTGTTTGGAAACAAGAATATTAATGCTTACTTTTGTAAAAGGTACATAAAGGAAAGGTTGTTGTCGACAGGAGCACTGTTTTACTATGTCTTACATTTCGATATAGTTAGTAGGATTGATTGATAACGGTTGACTTTTTTATTTTTAGAGGGATGAATAAGTTATTATGGTTGTGTGGAATAATTGCCTTCGCAGTCATCAGCTGTTCAGAAGGTAATCG
Organism: Prevotella fusca JCM 17724; assembly: GCF_001262015.1. Classification (NCBI taxonomy): domain Bacteria; kingdom Pseudomonadati; phylum Bacteroidota; class Bacteroidia; order Bacteroidales; family Prevotellaceae; genus Prevotella; species Prevotella fusca. Next base: position 1,362,513 of record NZ_CP012074.1, on the reverse strand, counting down.
AGGTAGTGTCAAGGGAAAGGATGCACTTAGAGCGTATGACTCCGTTCTTATTGGACGTGATCTAGGCTTTAGTAGACGTCTTACGGATGTTTATTGGATGTTATATAAGAATGGTATTGTAACAAAATGTACGCAATCAGTATTTGTATCTGACGATGGTAAAGACACTGTCACAACTGTTCGTTTTAATGATGACAGCGCTCGTCGTGTACAAGAACTTGTTGACGATATGTTCGTCAAGGGTACTGTAAAGGACGTTGTGGCGGTAAAAGACAACAACCATTGCAGCGATATGGGTGGTCTATACATCTATATCTACTATCCTGGAAAGACTGTTCGATATGAATATGACTGGGGACGGACAGGTGTAAAATACTCTTCCGAGTTCAATGAATTTATGAAGCTGATTGAAGTATTTTAAGTTGAGTAGATTGTTTATATACTGTTCAATTATGTTGTTTTTGTTGGTGATGTTTTTATTAATAGTGTAGTAGCATTTTTTTACTTCTTTTATTTGTATCTAAGAAACCGTTTCTTTAGTTGTAAGTTTAGTACTGATGCGATAAAATCGCGTTAAGTTTTACATATTATCAAATAGAGGTAGTTCTTTGACATATTGATTGTAAATGACAGAGGTTCTCGGCTTAGTGATTAAATCTCTGAGGTGAGTTTTCTCCAAAGCAGAAACTCTTATCAGCGTTGCCACTTCCGTAATGGTGTATGGGCTTTTGTTGTCCGCCTTTATTCTTGCAACAAGCAGATAGGCGATGACTGCAACCCAGAGATGGATTCGGACTGCATTCTCGGAATACCCCCACAAGGTCTTCACGACAATGTTCTGCTTTATCCACTTGAAGAACACCTCTATGTCCCATCTGTGCCTATACAGGACGGACACTTCCACTGCGCTGATCTCGAAGTTGTTAGTGATGAACACTATTTCTTCACACGTCTCCTCATCATAGTGGCAGACTGCCCTGAAAGGCTCAGGGTAAAGTGCATGAGTCTTTGGCTGAGTCAAGCGAATGGTAAAGTCGCCTCGAATACCATCCTCTCGGGAGAAGTCTTTTCTATGACCAATAATCTCGTATTTCATGTTGTCCTTCGGTCTGGTAACCCAATAGGCTCCAGCCAAATGGAAGCGAAAGAACTCATCGAAGTCAACATAGGCCTTGTCCATCATATAGAAGGCAAGAGGCTCCGGCGCAGTCAGTTCAAGTTCGTTGCTGTCATGCCATCTGCCATCCGTGATGTGGATGTTTGCTGGAATGCTCCCGCGCAAGTCAAGCAGAGTGTGCATCTTCACCGCCCCCTTGTTGTATCTTCCTAAAGCCCATGTCGCAAGTTTGACACTTGTGGAGATGGTCGTGGAATCGAGGGAGTAAAGTACGTTGTCTATAGTGACATCTGGTATCGAGGTCCTTGTGTATAAAGGTCTTACCAGATTTATCATATAGATGCCAAACTCCTCATAGATGCGGTAATCCCGATTGTCGTTAGCTCGGGAAAGTGATGACTGGTTGACCGTGTTGCCAAATCCAAGATGGTAGAGGATGTCCTTGTGGGCACCAAGACACAGGCAGATGTCCCGTAGAGAATCACAACTCGTCAGCTGTCCAAACAAAAGGTGCAGAAGCTGGTTGTAACAAGTCAAATCCTTGACATGCCAGTCGCCACGGTACTTCTTCACGCACTTGTCGAACTGATAACGAGGTATGTACTTCACAACTTGTGAAAACACATATCGACCGACGTTCATAACAATGCAGTTTTGGTTGCAAAGTTACGCTGTCATTTTCAAATCAAAAAATCAAAGAACGATCTGAAACCCTTATTAATAAAGGGATATATGAAGTTTAATTTAAAATTATTGCATCACTAGTATTGTAAGTTCTTTAATTGTTTTTCTTTTGTCGGATAGAGAATAAGTGATAATAAAGAGGGTGTGTCAAAATTGATATATCCTCTTTTTGCTCCCCTTTACTTAAGCTACCCCATAATTCGATGTTTATTCCAGCTATGCTGCTAATTTCAAATAAAATTGTTTGTTGGGCTTCAAATAGCCTGTATAAACTTCTAATTAAGCTGAAAATAACAGGAGAATATAAATATTTTTTTGAATTCTTTTTGATTTTCCAATAAATAATGTACTTTTGTGTGAAGTAAGCTACGCTTTTAAAAAGGGAAGATGAATATCTGAAATTAAATATCGTATAGAACTTTATGGAAGTTCTGAAGACATAATGACAACACTAATAATTAACTATAAAATATAAAGTAATATGAGAACTCTGCTATTATGCGTTATTGCGTTGTGCTCTCAGGTAATGAGTATGACAGCCCAAGTTATTGGACGAATTGAGTATCCCCACCGTGCTGATTATGAAAACCAGATTGTTCTGCCAGTAGAAGAAAAGGGGCTGGTTGTTCAGTCATTTGCTAAGGATTGCAAAGGAGACAAGCGATATTTTAAGACTGAGTTTTATTCAACGGCGATGAAACTGGTAAGTACTGATTCGGTATTGATTGACAAGGGAATGTATTTCTATTCGGATGTGGTTGAAGGCGGTGTGCTCTATACTGTCTTGCGTGAGAAGGATGGTACGTTTATGATTGTTGCTTTCAACCCTGCAACACGAAAAATAACCACTACAGATGGCGAATATACCCGAAAGGGAACAATGAGAAACCTGATTGTTGACAAAGGGGCTGTCATCTTCAGCTCAACGCAGAAGAAATTAGACCGCATCGGCATCATTGACCTGAAGACGGGTAATAGCCGTTTTGCTGATATCCACTTCCCGAAAGTGAAGGATAAGAATATCTTTGTTCTTGAAAACACCGTAATCGACAATACTATCTATGCACTGGTGAGGGTTGAGACCGACGTCTATCTGGTTCGTATGGATATGCAGGGCAATCAGTTAGGCGCAAACAATCTTACTGCTGACATTGCCGAACGTATCATCTCGGCATCGGTTTCAAAAGCTGGCAACAAGTTCTTTGTCACTGGAACTTACTCAAAGGCAAAGAAAGGTGGGGCAGAAGGTATCTTCTTCTCAGAGTTGAAAGACGATAGGTTTAATAATATCAAGTTCTACAACTTCTTGAAGCTAAAGAACTTTACGGAGTATATGAGCGACCGTAAGCAGGCGAAAATTGAACGCAAAAAGGAAAAGGCTGAGAAGGCAGGTAAGGAATATTCGCTTAAGTATCTGATGGCTTCGCACCGTATTATGACAGATGGTAAGGATTACTTCTATCTGGGTGAGGCATTTTATCCGGTTTACCGTACGACCTGGATTGGTAATACGACGGTGACAACCTTCGCCGGCTATAACTATACGCACGCTGTTCTGGCAAAGTTTGATGTTGCTGGTAATCTGCTATGGGATGAATGTTTCCCAATGGAGCCACGTATAATGCCGATGTATGTGAAGCGTTTTGTGTCAGCAAGTTTGAAGGGGAAGAACGTCAACCTGCTCTTTGCTGATAAGAACCGACTGGTTTCAAAACTCTTCAGAAATGCTGACGGGAATGTTATCCAGGACCGTACATCGGAGATTATGGAGACGGATAACGATGATGAGGATGTAAAGAAGATGCGTTATTCCAACTCTCAGCACTGGTATGGCGATAACTTCCTCGTCTATGGAACGCAGGTGGTGAAGAATGCAAAGACGGGTGAACGCCGTAAAGTGTTTGCTATTACAAAGTACACAATTAAGTAAAAGAGCTGTGAAGATGATGAAATACGTAGAGAAACGCTGTTTCTGCCAGTGGCTTCTGCTGCTTGTCTGCCTGCTTTGCGTTCCCCGCAGCGCACAGGCACAGGCGTGGGACGGAGAAGGTGATGTGAAAGTTTATGGCGGTTATGCCAATGTCGGGGGTAAGTCGGGCTTTGAGTTGGGAACTGATTATGCGCTCAGTGATTTTGTTTCTTTAGGCGGTCAGATAACTTATGTCTCCGTCAAAAAGCATGGTGATGGGGATAATAGTTTCCTGGTGGGCTATGACCTCAGCCTTATGGGTAATTATCATTGGTCGGAAGTGCTGAAGCTGCCATCTGTACTGGATATCTATACTGGTGCTTCTGTCGGCTTGCGGACGGGTGGTTTGCAGGCAGGTGTGCGCTATAACTTCAGTGAGACGTTCGGACTCTATGGGCAGGTGCGGCAAAACCTCTTCAAAACCTTCGGTGATGACGAGGATTATGGACCTATCTATCAAGGGAAGACAGCCCTCTCGCTGGGTATGACCATCACGTTCTGATGCTGTTTTTGTCTGCTGCTTCATTGTGATGACTTGAAGGGCAGGTGGGTGCAGGTTGGATGCAAATAAACAATAAAGGCTATCGGAGTGTCCGATAGCCTTTATTGGATAATAATAGTCTTTTTATTGATATTGACGGTTTCTGGCAATAATGTCTTTCGCTGGAATGCTAACAATATTACCGTTTTCATCACAATTAATGACAGATTCATTGTTGGCAGCTTTCTCTTTTAACAAGATTCGTTCTGACTCAATAAACCCCTCTTCAATCGTTTTCAAATAGGCTTCTATTTCTTTATTTGACATAACTTCTTATCTTTCTAAATTTTACTTTATTACTAATTCTGGTTCTTATACTATTCCCTCCGAAAGCTATGCGCTCTTTAGGCTGTATGCTGTTATCATATATTGACCATATATCAACCTTGTTCATAAACAAGTTGAACAGATTTGATAGTCCCAATAAATATCTTCTGTATATTATGTCTTTAGGAATGTTGTGTCCACCATATTCTTACTCTTTCAGTCACACGTATGCTTGCAAGCTCTGGTGATGGTAGCCAAAAGAATAAGAGATTGACTACGAATCCTCTTTGATGCGCCTTCTCTACGAGTTTAATATAGGAGCGAGTTGCAAGTGTTGTCTCAATAGAAAATGACTCATCTTTTCTTAAGAGGTAGTCTATTCGTTGAAGCATCAACCTTCCTGCTTCAATGGCTGCACCTTCAGGGTTGAGTGGTGACAATCCTTTTGCTATTTCATCGGCATTGACAAACTCCTTTACCAAAAGGGTCTTTGGTAATATTGTCATAGAAGCTGTTGTCTTTCCAGCCCCATTCCACCCTGCTATGATATATAAATGTTTTACCATTCGATGCAAAGATAATCTTTTCTTATGAATAAAGCAAGTCAGTTGATTTTTTATTAATTGTGTAGTATCATTTTTTACTTCTTTTATTTGTTGCAGAGAAATCGTTTCCTTAGTTCTAAGTTCTTTATTTATCTGTTCTTTTGTCGGATAGATAATAAGTGATAATAAAGGCAATGACAACCAAAGATAGTAGGTTGTCATTGCCTATATGTTATATGTATGAAAAGTTCAGATGCTTTATCTAACAGGTAAATGAACTGTTAAATAAGCCTCCTAAGTTTCAGAGGAATTAAAAACTGAGTACCATTGCCTGTCGCTGTCCCAATGGAATGTTCTTTGTCAGGTCTATGGTAGCACCTGTGAGGACATCAGTAGCGGTGGTGTGTGAGCCTATCACTTCGGCATATCGGGCTACGTCGACTTGGTTGTCAGCCTTCTTGCCATTGAGGATGGTGAGAACTGTCTTGCCATTATGTTGACGGGCAAGGACGTAAACACCATGGTGAGGTATGAATTGTGTCTGTGATCCGTTGATGATTACATCGTTGTTCTGTCGCCAATGGAGCAGGCGGCTGGTCCAGTCAAACATTGTATTCTCTGCTTTGGTACGGCCTTCACGTGTGAACTTGTTGACTTTATCGCCTGGGAAACCACCCGGGAAGTCCTGACGTACATTGCCATCTGTCTTCTCTTTTGTGCCATTCATCAGAATCTCCGTGCCATAGTAGAGCTGTGGAATACGTTTCATTGTCAGCAAGAGGGCGTATGCCTGCTTCAAAGTTGTTGAGTCCTTGCTATTGCCAAGGAAGCGGTCTGTATCGTGATTCTCGATGAATGCCATCACAGAAGATGGGTCTGTGTAGAGGTAATCATAACAAAGGGAATTGTAAATGCGGTTCCATCCCTTCCACCAGTCGTCTGTTTCCTCGTTCTTTGCCTGCGAAAGACGGTCGAAGAAGGCAAAGTCCATTACGGTTTTCAGATAGCTGTTGATGTCGGAGAGTTTGCTGTCTTTCTGCCAAGCTGCCGTGTAAGCTGGTTCTGTTACCCATGTTTCGCCAACGGTGTTGAAGTTAGGATATTCCTTATCGAGCACCTTCATCCATTCTGCCATTGCCTTCCGGTCGGCGTAAGGATAAGTATCCATACGAATTCCGTCGATGCCTACGGTCTCAATCCACCAGATAGAGTTCTGAATCAGATACTTGATTACGTGTGGATTGCGTTGGTTGAGGTCGGGCATTGACGATACGAACCATCCGTCAACAGTCTCTGCCATATCCACCTTGCTGGCGTATGGGTCGAGAACTGGGGTGAGCTTGTAGCTTGTCTGTAGCCCATAGTTAGGACTATTGAACCAGTCTTTTGAAGGATAGTCTTTGATAGTCTTGCCGTTCTCATCAATGCGTGTTCCCTTAGCCCAAGGATGATAGTCGCCACAATGGTTGAAAATCATATCCATAACCACCTTCAGTCCCTTCTTGTGGCATTCGTCAATGAGGGCTTTATATTCTTCGTTCGTGCCGAAGCGAGGGTCAACACGATAGTAGTCGGTTGTGGCGTAGCCGTGGTAGGTACTGTATTTGCCATCATCGGCAGGGCGGTCATTCTCCAATACAGGTGTGAACCAAAGGGCAGTAACACCAAGGTCGGTGAAGTAGTCGAGATGCTGACGGAGGCCTTCAAGGTCACCACCGTGGCGCAGACTTGGCTCGTTGCGGTTGCAAAGCTGGTCTTCCATTCCTTTGATTATGTCGTTCTTTGGATTACCGTTAGCGAAGCGGTCGGGCATCAGCATATAAAGAACATCCGAAATGTCGAAGCCTTTACGCTCTGCTCCAGCCATCTCACGTGCTTTCAGTTGGAATTTCTGTGTGGTCTTTTTACCATTCTTATTAGAGAAGGTAAGGACTATGTCACCTGGTTTTGCCCCTTTTAAGTTGAGATAAATAAGGAGATAATTAGGCGAATCGAGGCGTACAAGAGAGTCAATCTTTACATTAGGGTAGTCTACAGATACGTCTGCAAACTTGATATCCTTTCCATATACCATCAGCTGTAACGTCGGATCCTGCATGTCAGCGTACCAGTTGGTAGGGTCAATGCGGGTTACGTTGGGTGCAGCAGTGCGGTTATTGGCTTTCTTAGAACTTGCCGTACTATTATGAGCGGTCATAGGGCTTGATAAGAGAAGTAAGAATAAAAGAATCTTCCAGCCCTTTTGGAAGAGCGGAAGATTAGGATAGTTGGTTATTTCTTTGAGATTCATTATTAGGTAATTTGTTCTGCTGTGGTGTTGGAGTTATTGGGCTAATTAGGCTAATATGCCCAATGAGCCCAATCCCCTTGACTGCTATTAATAATCTGCTGAATGGTTAACACTCCTCCCTTTGAGGGAGAAGTGGGGAAGGATTTGGTTCCTTAATCGTGTAGGATAAGGGCAGACTGTCCGTCAACCATTACCTCTCCACCTTCCATTTCGCCTAATCCAGCTTCATTGACTTCGCCGTTTGCACATACGATTGTGTACTGTCCCTTAGGGATGTTGATGGTGCGAAGCTCCTTGTTGGCATTGAGGATGATGTAGATGTTCTTCCACTTGTCGCCGCCAGCATGGTCTTTCAGACGGAAGGCAATCAGGCAGTCCTGTACAGGAAGGAACTCAAGATGCTTGCGAACGAGGTCGGCTCTGCCCATTCGGAAGGCTGGATGTGCCTTGCGGAGGTTGATGAGTCCACTGTAATACTTGAATACCTGCGGATAAGTCTTGAGGTTGTTCCAGTCGAGGTGGTTGATACTGTCAGGTGAATTAAATGAGTTATGCACGCCCTTCTTGTTGCGAAGCATCTCTTCACCAGCGAGCATAAAGGGTACACCCTGTGATGTGAACACGGCTGTCTGGGCAAGAAGATTCAGACGAATCAGCTCATTCTCGTCGTATTCAGCTTCTGGAATGGAAGCCTTCAGACGGTCAACAAGGCACATATCATCGTGGCAGCTGACATAAGAAATCATCTGAGTGGGTTCAAGGGCATAAGGTTTCTTGGAATAGTTCACCTTTGAATAGTCTACCTGCGGATGGTCAATCATACCTGCAATACCTGCTTTCAAACTTTCTTCCAGACCTGTAACGCCACCAAGGAAACCGGGCTTATGGTCGTCAGAGAAAGGTCCACGCAATGCATCACGGATGTCATCAGAGAAGGCTGCGATGCCCGGCATCTGTGGAACAGCAGCTTTCATCGCCAGCTTCTCGTGTGGATAAGCACAAGAACCTGCACTCCATCCCTCGCCATAGACAAATATCTCAGGGGCGATGGCATTTAGTTCACGACGGATATCGTTCATTGTCTGGATGTCATGCACACCCATAAGGTCTACACGGAAACCATCAATGTGATACTCGTTCACCCAGTATTTCATTGACTCCAGCATATAATCATGCATCAAAGGACGCTCACTTGCTGTCTCATTGCCGCATCCCGAGCCGTTTGATGGCGTACCATCAGCATTGTATCGGTAGTAAGCCTTAGGGTAAGTGCGCTCAAAGTTGCTGTTTGCAAGGTCGAAAGTGTGGTTGTAAACAACGTCAAGGATAACTCTGATACCTGCCTTGTGCAATGCCTGCACCATCTGTTTGAACTCCATAATACGACGTGTCGGCAGGTTGGCATCATAGGAATAGCTACCCTCTGGTACGTTATAGTTCAATGGGTCATATCCCCAATTATACTGTGGCACGTCTGGCTTGGATTCATCTACCGATGCAAAGTCGAACGATGGGAGGATATGTACAGCGTTAACACCCAGTTTCTTCAAGTGGTCAATAGCCTTCTGCTCGGTCAGGGCGAGGTATTTACCCTTGTGCATCAAGCCCGATGAAGGGTCAATAGAGAAGTCACGGTGGTGCAACTCATAGATAACAAGGTCTGCCGGACTCTTGGTTGGTACGCGACGATCGTTCTCCCAGCCTGCCGGGTTGGTCTCCTTCATATCAATAACGGCACCACGACCGCCATTGCAGCCTACCGCTTTGGCAAAGACACCCGGTGTTTCACCACGTCCGATGTCGAATGTATAGAACTTACCTTTGAGGTCTCCCTTCACGGTTGCCGTCCAGGTGTTATCGCCATTGGGCATAAGTTTCACTTTCTTATAGGCTTTTCCACCTCGTCCTGCCTCATAAAGGCGGAGCGTTGGCTTAGAGGGAGCGTTGAGACGGAAAGTCGTCTCACTTGGAGAATAGGTCATCTCGTTGAATCGCTGCTGTGCTGCAACGTTCTGCGAGAATATGAAAGCAGCAACAGATGCTGCAAGTTTATATTTTATTTTCATTGGGTGTTGAATGTTAGGTGTTGGGTGTTGAATGATGGGTGATGGTGAATTGGATGATAGGTGTTGGGTGTTGAATGATGGGTGATGATGAATTGGGTGATAAGTGTTGGGTGTTGAATGATGGGTGATGATGAATTGGGTGATAGGTGTTGGGTGTTGAATGATGGGTGATGGTGAATTGGATGATAGGTGTTGGGTGTTGAATGATGGGTGATGGTGAATTGGGTGATGGTGAATTGGATGATAGGTGTTGGGTGTTGAATGATGGGTGATGATGAATTGGATGTTAGGTGTTGGGTGTTAGATATTAGGTGATGATGGACAGTTATAAAAATAATAATATCCATCATCACCTATTCTTGTTATCGACCAGCCTGATAGAGGAGGTCTGTTATCTGTTCGTTGAAAGCCTTGTTCTTCATCAGATCCTCGATGCTGACGTGCATACGGTAACGCCAGTAATGCTTTGGATTGGCCGGAACATTGATACGTTCGGCATCAGGGTCAGCCAAACGGAGTTCCTCGTCAATGCTCATCCAGTCCTGAATACCGAGGATGCAGAGCATGCTTGGCGATGTAAGGTGACGGCTTACGACGTCTCTTGCCAACCAACCTGGCAGTGGATGAGGTGCCGGACCACCACGATGAAGCATACTATTAAAGTAATCCTGCGTGCGTGCCCAGTCTTCATCCCACCACTGACGTAGTGTTGCCATATCGTGTGTAGAGATGGTGCTGACGCTGCGGTAAGGGTTTTCGCCAAGATGACCGAAGCGTACTTTAGGGTCCTTTGGCATACTCTGAATCTCAAGGCTGAGAATACGCAGCTCGTTCATCACCCACGCTACGCTGTCAGGAACCATTCCCAAGTCTTCCGCACAGACAAGCATACGGGTCGCATTTACCAACTTAGGCAACTTCTTCATTGCCTCCTGATACCAGAACTGGTTGTTGCGACGATAGTAGTAATCGTTGTAGAGCTTGTTGAATACAGCCTTGTCGCTGTCGTAGAGACTTTCGTAAATGAAGTCGAACTGTACGCAGATACGTGGATGGAAACGATTAGCATCCTTGTGGTCACGAACGAATAGAACATTACTAATCAATGCGTAAAGCCCGTCACGCAGCCAGATGTCAACGTCAGAGTTCTTACCAGCAAATGCCTTTTCAACCTTTCGCTGTGTATCATACTCCGGACGCATCTTGTATCTGTCGCCCCATACGTGTTCAACATACTTCTGTCGTACCTCATCAGCGTGCTCACGGAAGATGCGGTCGAGCACCCAGTCGGCAATAAACGGCTCTGTAAAGAGTTCCTCCTGCCAGTGCAGACCGTAGCCTTCAATCTCCTCACGGCTCATACCGAGTGATGGAGAGAACTGACCGAGTAGACCATGTACCGAATGAACTGGAATCTCCCAGATGCGGAAGAAGCCGAGAACGTGGTCGATGCGGTAAGCATCAAAGTACCGTGCCATGTTCTGGAAGCGGTTTACCCACCACTGGCAACCGTCCTTTATCATCTCATCCCAGTTGTAAGTAGGGAACCCCCAGTTCTGACCGTTTACCGAGAAGTCATCGGGTGGTGCACCTGCCTGACCGTTAAGGTTGAAGTAACGAGGTTCTGTCCATACGTCACAGCCATAGCGGTTGACACCGATAGGAATATCACCCTTGAGGATAATCTTATGTGCCTGTGCATATTCGTGCACTGCTTTCAGCTGAGTACTCAGCACGAACTGTACGTAATAGAAGAAAGCTACCTCTTTATAAGCCTTGTCCTTAGGGTTAGACAACGCCTTGCGGTCAGCCTCATCCCATTGCTTATGGTCAGCCCAGCGAGAGAAATCGGCTGTTCCGAACTTGTCTCTCATATATGAATACTGTGCGTATGGTACGAGCCAACTCTCCGTTTCAGCAAAGAATGTCTTGAAAGCAGTGCTTTCGAGCACCTTAGCACCTTCCTGTTCAAAGAGCAGACGGAGATATTCAGTCTTCGCATCGTTGACACGCTCATAATCAATCTGTGGCAGCGCATTGAGCTCTTTGCGCAGTGTCTCGAACTTCTCCTGCTGTTTCTTGTCCTTCAAAGCAGGCAATGCTGTAAGGTCAGCATACTGTGGATGGAGGGCAAAGATAGAGATACAGCTATACGGATAAGAGTCAGTCCAAGTGTGAGTGATGGTCGTATCATTGATGGGAAGAATCTGCAGCGCACGCTGGTTGGTCATGCTTACCCAGTCAACCATCTTTTTCAGGTCGCCAAAGTCGCCGATACCGAAGCTCGTCTGTGAACGGAGTGAGAATACCGGTACCAATGTTCCGGCAACACGGACAGCTGGAAGCGGGAAGGATGCCTCTGCCAACTCATATACAACGACATCGCCTTCATCCATTGTCGGCAATGTCAGCGTGCGGTTGTCGCTGTACTCCCATACAATGTTCTCGTTGCTGTCATTGCGTTTGATGAAGAATTTTACTTCTATCTGGTTGCCGGCAAGTTTCGTTCCATCCAAGGTGAGGCTCCACTCATTGATGTTGTGCTGTACCATCTTCAGTGCCTTCTTCACGTTCCATGCACCCAGTGCCGGCTCAGCGCCTACGAGATAAAGCTCGTCAGCATCGCCTAACTGTGGCGCACGCACTTTCAGCGTGACCGCCTTGTTGTAGTTGTTGAGCTTAGCCTTCATCAGCTTTTTCCCCACGACACAGTCGGTAATGGCAGAAGCGTAGAGGAAGGCATTGTCAGGAATATCGCTCCAGTGGTCGTAAACACGGTAGTTCAGACTCCGTTCGGTGTCAAAGTCCAGTCGATGGTTCGTTACTCCCCATTCTCTCCGTTCTTCATTGTCACCACGGAGAATACTGTAGAAGTAGTCAATCTGCGTCCCTGGCTTTGCGTCCTTCTTGACTTCCACCTCCCAGTGGTAGCCGTCAGCAGTGCGCATTCTATACTGTGAGGTCTCTGCGGCCCCGTTATGTCGACCCGTAATAACATTCAGGACAAGGTCTTGTCCGTAGTAGGTCTGATAGTCTATGTGAAACTGTATGTTCATAGAGTTGGGATAGTTATTTTTCGTCAAAGATAAGAATATTAATCAGAAAAAGCAATAGCCTTTCAAATGATTTAAATCAATTCTTGTGCAATCGTTTGCATGATGGTAAATTGTTGATAGTTCATGGCTAATAAACTATCACTCTATAAGTATAGATAAAACCTGCTTTGCGCTGCTTTCTGACGATATTTCGCTTGCGTGTCGGTGCTCAGCACCAATGGTGCGCACGCCAAGCACCATTCGTGCTGGGCTGTAGCACAGTCGTTAGAAATGGTAAACGAATTTTGTGATAGGGACTATAATATTTGTAAGTTGCGGATAGTGAATTCGTAGGAGGATGTTCATTAGCTGTTGAAACCTATTTGTTTGCATAGTTAATTACGCCTCTTTTCCATTGAACTCTCGATGGCTTATCATTTCTTTTCATGATGAAAAATTGGAAGATGATGTGGAATGGAATAATTAAGGCAAACAAAGGGCTCTTGCTTTTGGGGGGCGGTAAGAGGCGTGGACAACGTTGATAGAAAAGAAAAAGGTGTGCTGAAACGCTTTTCAGTACACCTTTTAAGTTCAGAGAGATTATAAAAAGGATTGTTTTCTTATTCAGTAGAACGGCGGTCCTTGATGATTCCAACGGAAAGTGCACCGAGGAAGAGGGCTACGCCAGCCAGAATCATCATGTTGCTCTGCACGGAGCCAACCATCTGAAGAAGAACGCCACCGACGGCTGCTGCGATAATCTGCGGGATGCAGATGGTTCCGTTGAAGAGTCCGAGGTAAGCTCCCATGTGTCCATAGCCCTCCAGTGCGTTCGTGACGAAGGTGAAGGGCATGGCAAGCATTGCTGCCCAGGCACATCCGATGAGGATGAACGGAATGAACATCATGTACTGGTCGTGTACGAAGGCTGCGAGGACAAAGCCGGCAGCACCCAAGACGAGGGAGAGTGCGTATGCCAGTTTGCGGTTCTTGAACTGTGGAAGAACCATTGCCCAGAGCACAGAGCCGATAGCCTGTACGGCAAACAGGATTCCCACCCAGTTGCCGGCCTCCTGATAACCTGTGGTGGTCGTGGCGTCAGCAGCAAACATGTCAACGCCCCAGCAGTTGGCAGCCACGGTTCCGTTGGTGTAGGTCCACATATACATAAAGGCAAACCAGCAGAAGAACTGTACCAGTCCCACCTTCCAAAAAGTAGACGGCGCATTCTTCAGAAGGGTAATCATACTTGCCTTCGATTCATTTTCAGCCTTCTTTACACTGTGGTATTCTGCATATTCCTGTGGTGGCATCTCCTTCACTTTGGCTGTTGTATAGAGCACGCATAGGATGAGGATGGCTGCACCGATATAGAAAGAATAGACCACAGAGTCGGGAATTACGCCTGATGGGGCCTGGTTTGAGATACCTAAGAAGGTGAAGAAGAACGGGAAGACGTAGCCGGCAATAGAGCCAGCATTGCAGAGGAAGCTCTGGATGGAGTAGGCGAGTGTCTTCTGCTTTTCGTTGACCATATCGCCCACCAGCATCTTAAATGGCTGCATAGCCATGTTGATGCTTGTGTCAAGGAACATCAATGAGATTAGTCCAAACACCATAGCTGTTGAGACAGCCATGCCGAACGAACCGGCATTGGGCAGCAGGCACATCACGAGAACGGCAACGGCTGCACCGACGAAGAGATAAGGGATGCGGCGGCCGAAGCGTGTCCACGTCTTGTCGGAGAGTGTTCCGACAATCGGCTGCACGACGATACCCATCAATGGCGGTAGTATCCAGAAATAGCTGAGCTTATGCGGGTCGGCACCTAATGTTGCAAAGATGCGGGAGATGTTTGCACTCTGCAGTGCGTAGGCAATCTGCACTCCGAAGAATCCGAAGCTGAGATTCCATAGTTGCCAGAAACTTAAATTAGGTTTTTGTTTCATTGTTATGTTGTATTTTAGAATTTTATTGGGTCATCAGGCTTATTTGCCTAATAAGGCTAATAGGGCTAATAAAGCTAATGTGGCAAATTGGGCAAATAAGGCTAATTAGCCCAATACCCTTCCTCTCTCCCGTTAGGCACTCACCTCCATCGGAGGGGCTGGGGAGGTTCTCATTTACCTTGTTGTCCCTCTGATAATCAGCCTTGTTCTCACCACCCGCTTCTCCACCTTGTCCTTTGGCAGCGTTCCTTCCACCTGGTCAATGAGGATGCTGGCAGCTTCTTCGCCTACGCGGATGCCTCGTTGTTCGACAGTCGTCAGCATCGGGTCACAGGCAATGGCACGCTGTCCGTTGGTGAAACCGCAGATTGAGACGTCTTCTGGGATATGGAATCCCATGCGTTTGCAGGAATAGAGGATGCCGATGGCAGTGTCGTCATTGACGGCAAAGAAAGCGTCAGGCGGTTGGGGGAGTCGCATCACATCAGGAGTGATAGTCTCTGCATCCGCTCTGTTGTCGCAGTTCTTAATCAACTGGTCGTCAGGTTGCATGCCATGCTTCAGCAAGGCGTCACGATACCCGTTGTAACGGTTCTTCCCGATTTCCATTGTCAGCGAAGTGCCGTAGTAGGCGATGCGCTTGCAGCCGGTTTCGATGAGATGTGTTACGGCAGCGTATGCACCCATATAGTCATCCACCACCACACGGCTGGCATTCACTCCAGTACTGATACGGTCGTAGAATACCAATGGAACGCCTTGGTCGATGAGCCTTTGGAAATGGTCGTACTTGGCAGTGTTCTTGGCTTGTGATACGATGATGCCGCATACCTTGCTCTCGGAGAAAGCCCGGCAGATGTTCACCTCGTTCTCATAGTTCTCCTGGCTTTGTGCTACCATGAGTCGGTAGCCACGCAATGAGGCTTCTTCCTCAATGCCGGAGAGGATTGACGAGAAGTAGAAGTGGTTAAGCTGGGGAATGATGACACCGATGATTTTGATGGGTTGCACCTTGCTTTTGCGCAGACTCTCAGCAATGATGTTAGGGAAGAAGTTATGTTCGCGCGCATACCTCTTTATTTCCTCGCGTTTCTCAGCAGAGATACGTGGGCTGTCCTTGAGTGCACGCGACACGGTAGCAACGGAGACGCCGAGGTCTCGTGCTATATCCTTCATCGTTATGCTGGTTGAGTCACTCATTCGATTTAGCTTTGTTTTTAGTCTGCTACTTGTTTTATAACGCAAATATACATATTTTTCACAAATTCTTTGACCTATGTCAATTCATTTATCTCATATTTATTTGTGCAATCGTTTGCGCAATATAAATAACGTTTTCAAAGCAAAAAAAGTACAAAGTAGCTTAAACTCAACTATCTTTGCATCAGATTAAGCCGTGAAACGGCTATTAACCTACCTTATAATAAAGCTAAACAGATATTACTTTAATCAATTTATAAATTACTTTAACAATAAAAAAGATGAAGCAGGTAAAATGCAAATTTCCTGTTAGGATGCTGACTTTATTATTAAGTCTGTTCCTTTCAGTCAGTGCCTTTGCGCAGTCTACTATTACTGGACAGGTGAAGGATGCTACTGGCGAGCCAGTCATTGGTGCTTCTGTCCTTATTAATGGGACAAGTAATGGTACTGTGACTGACCTTGATGGTAACTTCTCTGTCAACGTACAGCCAGGTGCTACTTTGACAATTTCTTACATTGGTTTCCAGAAACAACAGGTTGCTGCAACCAATGGTATGGTAATTACACTTCAGGAAGACCAGGCGCAGCAGATGAACGAGGTCGTTGTCATTGGTTATGGTGCAGTCAAGAAGAGTGACCTTACCGGTTCTGTGACAGCTCTGAAGCCTGATGGCAAGAACAAGGGTCTTGTTGTTAATGCGCAGGACATGCTCGCTGGTAAGGTTGCCGGTGTGAGTGTGACAAGCGACGGCGGTACTCCTGGTGGCGGTTCTAACATCCGTATCCGTGGTGGTTCGTCTCTGAATGCTTCTAACAACCCGTTGATTGTCATCGACGGTGTGGCTATGGACCAGACAGGCGTCAAGGGTGTAAGTAACCCTCTGTCTCTTGTAAACCCTCAGGATATTGAGTCTTTCAACGTTTTGAAGGATGCTTCTGCTACAGCTATCTATGGTTCTCGTGGTTCAAATGGTGTCATCATCATCACAACCAAGAAAGGACGCCGTGGCTTGCAGGTGTCTTATAACGGTAGCTTTACCGTTAGTACGAAGTCAAAGAACCTTGATGTGTTGTCAGCTGATGAGTATCGTAATCTCATAAAGGAGAAGTTCGGTACTGATTTGTACACCCTTGATTCTAATGGAAACAAAGTTCCAACAGCTTATTCTCGCCTTGGTAATGCCAATACTAACTGGCAGGATGAAATCTTCCGTACTGCTATCAGCCACGATCATAACGTAGCTGTATCTGGTCAGGCTGCTAACTGGTTGCCTTATCGTGTCAGTGCAGGATACACAAACCAGCAGGGTATCATCAAGACTTCTAACTTCGAGCGTTTCACGGGTGCGTTGACATTGAGCCCTTCTCTCTTGAACGATCACTTGAAAGTGACATTGAATGCTAAGGGAATGTGGACAAAGAACCGCTTTGCTGATGGTGAGGCTATCAAGGCCGCACGTCAGTTTGACCCGACACAGCCTGTATATGCGGCTGGATATGAGAAGTTCGGTGGCTACTACCAGTGGCTTGATGACGGTACAGCGCTTAATGACAGCAGCTGGCCAAAGACCTATTATAATCTGGCTACAAAGAACCCAGTGTCAATTCTCAACCTGAAGAACGACCGTGCTATCAGCCGCGACTTCCTCGGAAGTGCTGACATTGACTATAAGGTACATGGCTTTGAGGATCTCCGTCTCCACGTTACTGCAGGTCTTGATGTAGCAAAGGGACGTCAGGTAACGGATGTTGACCCAGCTTCTCCGCAGGCAATCTACTATGGTTCATACGGATGGGAAACACAGTTGAAGCGCAATATGCAGCTCTCTGCTTACGCTCAGTACTACCATGACTTCAACGACAAGGCAAAGAAC
This sequence comes from Prevotella fusca JCM 17724, assembly GCF_001262015.1. Taxonomy (NCBI): domain Bacteria; kingdom Pseudomonadati; phylum Bacteroidota; class Bacteroidia; order Bacteroidales; family Prevotellaceae; genus Prevotella; species Prevotella fusca. The sequence goes on along the minus strand of NZ_CP012074.1, from coordinate 1,344,973 downwards.
CACTTTGATATTATGGCAGGTTATGAGTGGGCTCACTTCTGGCATAACACCAAAAACGCTTACTGGAGCTACTATCCAAAGACCAATAATGATGCAAATCTTGCTGGGAAACAACGTAACTATGCTCCTTATTATTATGCAACAGAGAACTATCTCGTGTCATTCTTCGGTCGTGCAAACTGGTCTTTGATGGATGGTCGTTACATGGTAACAGCAACAGTACGTGATGATGGTTCTTCACGTTTCCAGGATCACTGGGCTGTATTCCCTTCTTTCGCTTTCGCATGGCGTATCAATGAAGAGAATATGTTTAAGAAGATTGACTGGCTGTCAGACCTGAAGCTGCGTCTCAGCTGGGGTATGACAGGTCAGCAGGAAGGTATCGGCGACTACAACTACTTCGCCGTATATGAAATGAATACTGGTAACGAATCTTACTATCCACTTACCGGTGACGGTTCTCTGGCTCGTCCAAAGGCATACGACCCAAGTCTGAAGTGGGAGACAACCACCTCTTATAATATAGGACTTGACTGGGGTATTCTCAAGCAGCGTCTTACTGGTACCATCGACTGGTATTACCGCAAGACCAACGACCTCCTTAACACAGCAGATGTGTCAGCAGGTTCTAACTTCCGTAATAAGGTGATGACCAACATCGGTTCAATGTTCAATACAGGTGTGGAGACAAGTATCCACTGGCTGGCAGTGAATGCCAAGGACTTCAACTGGACAATGGATTACAACTTCACCTATAACTATAACAAGATTACCAAGCTCAACGGTGGCGACAATCCTAACTATTTCGTACCTACAGGCGGTATCTCTGCCGGTACAGGTGGTAATATCCAGGCACAGCACGTAGGCAATACAATCAACTCTTTCCACGTATTCCAGCAGGCATACGACAAGAACGGAAAGGCGTTGGAGGGTGTTGTTGTTGACCGCAATGGCGACGGCAAGATTACCGATGATGATAAGTATTACTACAAGGCACCTGCTGCTCCAGTAACGATGGGCTTCGCTTCTCGTTTCGAGTACCGTAACTGGGACCTCGGCTTTGCGCTCCGTGCAAGTCTTGGCAACTATGTTTACAACGATACTTATGCAAGCTCTTCCAATATGTCAAATTCAGAACTGTATGTAAAGAGCAAGTATCTCGTGAACCGTCCTTCAGATGTACTGGCTGACAACTGGCGTTCATACGACCCTACATCAACACAGACTGACTACTGGGTTCAGAATGCTTCTTTCCTGAAGATGGACAACGTAACCTTGGGTTACAGCTTCGCTAACCTTCTCAAGCAGGGTTCATGGAACGGTATCTCTGGTCGTGTTTACGGAACAGTCAACAACGTGTTCTGTCTCACCAAGTATAAAGGTCTTGATCCAGAGGTGTTCAACGGTATTGACAACAATCTCTACCCACGTCCAATCTCATTCATCCTGGGTCTGAATCTGAATTTCTAAATCTATTAAAGAGTAAAGACAATGAATACTAAATTCAAATATATATTCTCTGCAGCAGCACTTCTGCTGTCAGTAGGATTTACCTCTTGTACTGGTGATTTGGATGTCAAGCCTATTGACCCAAACCTTAATACAAGGGAGAATACATCACCAGAAAGCTCATTCAATAAGTGCTATGCCCACATTGCCATGGCTGGTAACGGTGGTGCCAACGGCGACAGCGATGTTGATGGTATCGATGGTGGTACAAGTGGTTACGTGCGTCAGCTGTTCAATACGCAGGAACTGACGACTGATGAGGCTATCTGTTCGTGGGGTGACGAGGGTATCTCTAACTTCAACTTCAATACCTACGATGCATCACACCCAATGTTGAATGGTTTTTATAACCGTCTCTATGTCGGTATAACGTACTGTAACCAATATCTTGCTGACTTTGGTGACTACAATGCTACGATGTCAGCTGAGGTTCGTTTCATCCGTGCCTTGAACTATTATTATCTGTTGGACGGATGGGGCAATGTACCTTTCACAACTGCTATCTCTTCTTCAAAGCCACCACGTATCAAGCGTGCTGACCTTTACAAGTGGCTCGTTGATGAGTTGAAGAACGAGGTTGAGCCTAATCTGAACGACCCAGCACCAAAGACTTCAGCTACTACCGGCTATGGTCGTGTTGACAAGGCTGCAGCATGGATGCTTCTGGCTCGTCTTTATATGAATGCTGAGGTCTATACTGGTACAGCAGACTGGGCTGATGCTAAGACGTACGCAAAGAAGGTTATTGACTCTCCTTACAAGCTCTATACTGCTAAGAAGGGACAGTGGAGTGCTTACCAGCAGCTCTTCATGGGCGATAACGGTGAGAATGGTGCTTCTGTTGAGGCTGTATTCCCAATCCTCCAGGATGGTCTGAAGACTACATCATACGGAACAACACTCTATCTCATGGCAGGTTCAAACGATAACAGCGAGCATATAAAAGATGCTACTGTCAAGGGTAACAATACGACTGGTGGCTGGGCTGGTAACCGCATGCGTTCAGACCTCGTGTTGAAGTTCTTCCCTAACAACGATGCTCCTAATATTGCAGCTTACGCTATGCCTGCAGCTGCTGATGACGACCGTGCTCTCTTTGATGGTGAAGGTCGTAATGTTACCAATGGTGACGATGAGAAAGGAGTGAAGTTGTTTACTAACGGATTCTCTGTTTGTAAGTTCAATAACTTCAAGACAGACGGCTCTGCGGGTCATAATGCACTCTTCCCTGATGCTGACTTCTTCCTCATGCGTGCTGCTGAGGCTTACCTGATAGCTGCTGAGGCTGATGCACGACTGAACGGTGGTAGGACATCAGCAGAGGGTACTTCCTATGTCAACGCACTCCGTAACCGTGCTCATGCCACAACGCAGACTGCTTACTCTCTCCGTCAGATCTGTGACGAGTGGAGCCGTGAGTTCTACTTTGAGGGCTTACGTCGTACAACGCTTATCCGTTTCGGTTACTTCGGTGGTAATGTCAACTACAACTGGAGTTGGAAAGGCGGCGTGAAGAACGGTCGTAACTTCGATTCTCACCTCAATATCTTCCCGATTCCGACAAGTGACATGACTGCCAATGCAGAGAACTTGATTCAGAATCCAGGGTATTAATTGAGGTGGAATCAATGACCGACAAGCTCGGTTGATACTGTGGTTTAACCTCCCGGATATCATCTGTGGCAAATTCTTTTCATGAAAATAATTATTTTTCTTCGTGAAAATAAATATTTTTCTTCATGAAAATAAATATTTTTCTTCATGAAAATAAATATTTCTTTTCGTGAAAAGAATTAGCCGACAAGCCCCTGGCATGGCATCAGTCGTGGTTTTACGGGGTTGAACTTGTAGCTTGGAAGTCATCGGAAACATGTACTACTGAATAATAGAAAGTAAACGATTAAAGAATAATCAATATGAAATCAATAATTAAGTCATCGTTGCTGTTGTTTGCAGGTGTGGCGTTGTTCTCTGCCTGCGACAAGGACCTGGACAATAATCCAGTCCTTCAGACACCAGAGACATTTGTGCTGAACACACCAGCTTACGCTGCACAGACAATAGATCTGAAGGTTGCTGAAAACCTGAACTTCACATGGTCGCAGCCTGAATATGGTTTCCCTGTAGCCGCTGAATACGGTATGCAGTTCTCTACCACCAACAAGTGGACAAAGTCTGTCGACGCTGTTGTTGATATGGATGCTGAGCGTGGCAACTATGCATCTGTCGGTTCGCCGACAGGAACCTGCTCTACCTCTGTTTCTGCATCCGACCTTGCTACTGCCATTGAGAAGATGGAACGCTATGAGGAGAACAATGTTCCTTCTGCGCAGGACCTTTATGCACGTGTTTATTCATTGATAAATGGTGATACCATCTACTCTAACCCTGTAAAGGTAAGTGTAGCTCCTTATTATGTAGAGCTCTCTGATGCCCCTGTTGAGACCTGGTATCTCATCGGAGGATCATTCGGAGACGGCTCTTGGGGCGACAGTCAGGTAGTTCCATTGCTGCCGATGGAAGGTCAGGAGTATGACAAGAAGACCGGTAAGGGTGTCATCTCCTGGACGGGTTATCTGTCAACAACCGGCTTCAAGCTGAAGAAGAATCCTTCAAACTGGGATGACGGTCAGGTCGGTCAGGGCGCAAGTTTCGGAGAATTTGTATATAATAACGGTGGTTCTTCCGATATCGTTGTGCCGACAGCTGGCTATTATACAATCACCTTCGATACCAAGAATACGAAGCTGAAGATAGAGGCTTATACGGGTGCTGCACCTGAAGTCTATGCTTCCATGGCTCTGCCTGGCAAGCATGATGGCTGGAACGCTGCCGGCGGTACACCACTGGCTGCCCAGACTACGGTTGTTGAGAACCACGACTGGAAGGCTACCGTAACCTTCGACGAGAAGTCTACTGGTGCTGATGGTGAGGGCTGCAAGTTCGCTGCTAACGGTGCTTGGGATGCAAACTGGGGTTCTGAAGCATTCCCATACGGCGTTGCTGCCAAGGGTGGAAAGAACGTCCGCAATGGCAAGGGTACCTACGTTGTTTACTTCAACGACATCACTGGACAGTACTCTTTCGTAAAGCAGTAATTTATTAAAGATGATTATAGAGGGTGTGTCAGCAGGCACAACCAGCATGGCACACCCTCATCACATAACAAGAAGAATCGAAATGAAGAAATTATTAATCATGGCAAGTGCCGCATTGCTCCTTGCGTCCTGCGGTAGCGATGAATATGAAGCATGGTCTGCTCCACAGAGTAACAGCGCAGAGACTACCAGTACGGTGACGTTGACTGTAGGTGAAGCATCTGCCATCGACTTCAATACGGTGACAGCTGACTCTGTCCAGCTGTTTGTTCCGAAGGTGGTTTCAACACATCCTGTTGCTTCTCAGTCGTTGACCGCTTTGCTTACTTATAACGGCAAGACGGCAACACTCAATGCAAGTGAGAGCGGTAAGGTGAAGAGTACAGAACTTGTTTCTGCCGTAGAGAACCTTTATGGCAAGAATGGCGACCTGCATAAGGTGGCAGTGACTGTGACGGACAAGGTGAAACTGGTTCGTGGTGAGGGCTTCAGCCTTACACAGAATGTTACTGCAAGTGTGACCTGTGTTGCACCAGCTTTCACGCAGTATCTTTACATGTCAGGCGATGCTAACGGCTGGTCGTTCAGCAATCCGCTTTATAGCGCAGCTGGTGACGGCAAGTACACTGGCTTTATGTATCTCAACCAGAATGGCTTTAAGTTCGCAACCCAGCAGGACTGGAACGGTACTGACTATGGTACAGGTCTCGTAGAGAAAGGTAGCAACATCGTGATGACTGAACCAGCAGGCTTCTATAAGGTTGATGTTGACCTCACATCACAGGCACTTACCTATACTGCTATTAACCGTGTCGGTGTCATCGGTTCTGCAACAGCAGGCGGATGGGACAGCGATCAGGCAATGACCTACAATGCTGCAGAGAAGTGTTGGGAGATTAAGGGCATCACACTGACCGAAGGCGAGATGAAGTTCCGTGCCAACAACGCCTGGGAATTAGACTGGGGTGGCTCGTTAGCTGATATCACTTACAAGGGTGATAACATTAAGGTTGCTGCTGGTAAGTACAACATCAAGCTCTATCTCTTGTGTGATACGAAGTCTTCTTGCACAATGGAAGTAGCTCCGTAAATACTGAAACTAAATTAAATGACGAGGGTGTGCCGGCGTAAAGTCCGACACACCCTTTCTTTTTGTACTGACAGCAAGGCGAAGGAATTGCAGGGGAGCATCTTTCCCTTTTCTTTATTGTGCGTGCAAACGATTGCACTGTAAATAATGCAGATACTCAGTTCATTACAGGTCTTGTGTTTGTTTAATTACTATCTTTGCAAGCATAGACTGTAAAAGACTAAAAAAGAAATCTATATGAAACGTAAACTCGTGTTTTTATATGCCTTAGGACTCTCCCTCTGCACTATGGCACAGGGCTGGCCTGCTGGTTATGGCGGTGTGATGCTGCAAGGTTTTTATTGGGATTCATTCGATGCGTCCCAGTGGACAGTATTGGAAAAGAAAGCCGATGACTTCTCCGGCTACTTTGACCTTGTATGGGTTCCGCAGAGTGGTAAAGCCGCCGCAACGAAGTCAATGGGCTATGACCCGCTCTATTACTTCAATCAGAACTCTACGTTTGGTACGGAAGCGCAGTTGAGAAGCATGATAACTACTTTCAAGAACAAGCAGGTCGGCACGATTGCCGATGTGGTTATCAACCATCATGGAACGAACAATGGATGGTTTGGTTTCCCTGCTGAAGAGTATAAGGGTGTGACTTATCAGAACCTGTCGACGGATGTTTGCGCTAATGATGACAATGGTGCAGCGGCTGCAGAAGCGTCCCGGATAGGTGTTCAGCTCAGTAAGAACAATGACGAGGGAGAAGGTTGGGGAGGCATGCGTGACCTTGACCACAAGAGCACTAACGTGCAGAACATTGTGAAGGCATACGAGGATTACCTGCTCAATGACCTTGGTTATGCTGGTTTCCGTTATGATATGGTGAAGGGATTTGGCGCTTATCATGTGGGTGATTATAATACTGCAGCCAACGTGAAATACTCTGTCGGCGAGTACTGGGACGGCAATGCGAATAATGTAAAGGGATGGATAGATGCTACAGGTAAGAAGAGTGCTGCCTTCGACTTTGCTTTCCGTTATACTGTTCGTGATGCCATCAATCAGAATAACTGGAGTATGCTCAACGAATCCAATACTACAGGCATCAATGTTGATAATGGTGCTTATAAGCAGTATGCCGTTACCTTTGTTGAGAATCACGATGTACAGGACAGAGGAACGACCAATGGTTACACTCCTGACCCTATCCGCAGGGATACACTTGCAGCCAATGCCTACTTGTTGGCAATGCCTGGAACGCCTTGTGTGTTCTATACCCATTACCTTGCCTATCCAAAGGAGATAAAGGCAATGATTGATGCCCGTAAGCTGGCTGGTGTAACGAATACGAGCAGTTATCAGAACTATCGTTCTTCTGCTGGCTATTATGCGAATGTTGTTACGGGTACGAACGGCAAGCTGCTGGTGGTTGTGGGTAGCAACGCAAACCAACTGGCAGTTCCGACTTCACGTTATACAAAGTTGTTGAGTGGCTATCACTATGCTTATTATCTTGCTTCAGATGCAGAGACGGCTTGGGTTGATAAGGCGAGTGGAGCGTATGAAGGTGAGAATTTAAAGGTTAAACTAACTGCTGTATCTACCAATGCTGGGGCTAAACTTGTTTATACAACGAATGGCACAACACCTGCGGCAAGCAGCACACAGGTGGCTTCGGGTACGGAGATAACCCTCCCTGAGGGAGAAACAACTTTGAAGGTGGCATTGCTGGTCAATGGTGTCGTGGGTAAGGTTATCACTCGCAGCTATAAGATAGCTGCTGCAGCTCCTTACACGCCAGAGACGATTCGTGTCTATGTGAATACTGATGAGGTGAATTGGAAGTCATACGTGAACTATCACTCATGGGGCGGTACGCATACTGGTACAGCATGGCCCGGCGATAAGGTTACTGCGACAGTATCCGTAAACGGCAAGACCTGGTTCTATAAGGATTATACACTCAATAATGCTGATGACTATGTGAACTTCGTGTTCAGCATAGGTACGGCAGCAAATGCAGGTGCCAATCAGTCTTTGGATGTAGAGCGTGTGAAGCGGACATCTTATTTTATTGTTTCGTCTGCAAAAGAGAACGGGAAATTTACGGTCAGGGATGTAACTGAAGCAACAGGTATTGAAGGCGTTGAGACTGATTCAAAGCTCCGTACGGCCGACAGGTATTATTACACACTCTCTGGTCAGCGACTCAGCGGTAAGCCTGTGCAGCGTGGGGTATATATCCACGCAGGCAGGAAAATCATTATCAGATAAGGCGATGCGCAGCCCTGTGCTGCATGTCTCAAGGATATTCTACTACTCAAATAATAACTTTGATAGACTAAAGAGAAAGGCGGGCAGAATTCTGTCCGCCTTTCTCTTTATATCATGAAGGATGTATTAAAGAATGTAAAAACTGTAATAATTACAAGTATAAGGCTTGTTTCTTTCGGAAAATAATTCTATCTTTGCACTCACAACATTAAGAATTAATTTATTATGGCAAAAAGAAACGAATTATATAAGTGCGCAGAGTGTGGTAACATCGTTGAGGTATTGGTAGGCGGTGAATGTGGAGTAGGAAAGATGGAGCACGTAGTTGAAAATACTACTGACGCTGCAACAGAGAAGCACGTGCCAGTTGTTGAGAAAATTGAAGGTGGCTACCGTGTAACCGTAGGTGAGGTTGAGCACCCGATGACTGAGGCTCACTCTATCCTTTGGATTGAGTTAGTAACCAATAACAACGAGGTTCTCCGTAAGTATCTCGAGCCGACAGACCGTCCGGTAGCTGAGTTCAAGACTGATGCAACTGAGGTTTATGCACGTGAATACTGCAACCTCCATGGTCTTTGGCGTTCAAAATAAGAACAGAATTTCAAACTGACATATAATAATTATTATGGGTGCATGTGTCTCCTTGAGCAGGAGTCCATGTGCCCTTTTTCGGTTTTCTTCCTATTTTTCTTATGCTTTTCTCTTTAGCAAAAGTATATCTTTAACACGCCAGCAGCTTCCCCATCTTATCCAATACACTGACATTATCAAATTCTTTTCACGATGATAAATATTTATTTTCATGAAAATAAATATTTATGTTCATGAAGAAAAATATTTCTTTTCATGAAAAGAAATTATAACTTGACATCTATAAGAACTGTTTTGCTGTGTTTTTTCTGTCTTATGAGCTACTCTTTTTACTTTCAATCGTTGTATCTTTTATCTTATTCCCTACTTATCTTATCTACCTACTTATGAAGTTTGAGAGCCTGTAGAAAGGATAGATGATGGCGAAAATTCTTTTTAGAATAAAGAAAGAGATAAAAGAGCTGGTGAACTATCACGTCAGTAATGTGTCCATTCTTATTTTTAGTTTATACCAGAAAGCAGTATGAAGAAAAGGAAAAAATAAAAGAACCTGGCGTTTTGCCAGATTCTTTTCAAAGAGAAAACAATGAATGTAAAACCTTGGATGGGAAAATGTATATACATCCATATCCCCGCAGCGGTTTTATGGTCTTTCATTCAGTTTGGTTACAGACTGCTGATGTTTTGACAGCAGTCTGTATGGAAGATAGTTTACTTGTGGAACTTCAGATTCTCTATTCCGAAGGTCAATGTCACATCTCCTGTCGTGTCACGCAGGTTCAGAGGATTCTTCGCTGTGTCGTAAAGTTTGTTTACGCCTCCTTGTCCCAGTTTCTTTCCTTCTCTCACCAGGGTCTCGAACAGAGGAACTTCAAAGGTGTATTTTTCCTTGAAACCATCACTCCTTTTTCCTCTTTCAAATACGACAAGGATCTTTTCTCCGCTTTTGTAGTTCGGGAAATTGTGGCGTATGCGTCTGCTCCAACGGTCGAAGAAGAATTCTGTCCGCTGCTTAGCATCATTGCCAAACTGTATGAAGCCCCTTCCTGCATCGAGTTTCTGACCTGACAATGATTTCAGTTCGTCCAAAACAATCAGGTCGAAGCTGATATGTGAGAACTCACCTGCATAAGGGTCATTCTTGGTGTATTTGGAATAAATTACCGTCTTGAATGTACGGTTGGTTCCGAGTTCCTTCAGCTTGTAGGCAATCGGAGCACCGGGATTTTCAGTACTCAGGCGTGCACCTTCGCCGATGAACTTCTTAACATCCTCCAGATTGATGGCTGCCAGCGCACCAAGTTTGGCATCACCACCAAGGACACGTCCCTTGATAGTTGACTCTTTCAGCAGGTCCTGATAAGCAGCCTCTGCGTTTGCGCCAATCTTTCCACCCAGCACAGACGCTTGTAGCTTTGCTTCAGCCTCTTTCTTAGTCATGTTCGTCTCAATACCCAAGAGGAGAATTCGTCCGTATTTTACAGAAGAAACAAATAACGGCTTCTCGTTTCCAAACTCTTTCTTGTAGTCAAATTCCTTGGCAAAAAGGTCGGATGGCTTTTTAGGAAGGTCAATGCTAAGCTCATAGAATACCTGCTGCACTTTCACAAGAAAACGGTTCTTTTCCTTGTCAAAGCTGAATCCAGCACTTGCCTCCACAGTGTTAGCAGCACCCTTGTAGTTGCCGCCCATTGCCATTTTGAGGTGTGCTTTGTCGTAAACTTCCTCAATTGAATAGGTGAGGTTGGCTGCAGGAGCGTTGAAGCCACGGCTAAGTAACTCGTTGATTCCTTTTCTCACGCCTGAAAGGGTGGGGTTCTCTATCCTGACTGTTGGGTCAGAACTGCCGGGAAGATCAGTGGAAAGGACTATCGGAGCACGTTCTGCCTCAATAGGGTCGTACTCTCCTTCAACCACACTCTTCGCCCGAAGCAGTGCGCCTGGATAGAAAACGTTTTTATCATCTGAGAAGAGAAGCTGTTCCTCAAACTCTTTTGCCTGCTCGTAGAATTCCTTTGTAGCTCCTGCTCTTGTACTTGCAAGTGGAGATATGAGAGAGATTGTCTTCGCTTCACCGGCTTTTCTCTCAGCGAAAGGTTCTATCTGTTTTACCGAAGGCATGGAATGAACATACGAATTGATTGCTGTTGGGAAAGCTCCATTTCCCGTGTTTGTTCCCAAATCTCCGTCTTTGTCATTGGTACATGCGCCCAAGAGGATGGGGAACATAAGCATTAGTTCTTTTCTTAACTTTAATTTCTTCATTTTGTTTGTTGATTAGTTGAGAGTTATACTTCTATATTATTAATTGTATGTTTTACCTTATTAAATGCGTTTTTTGAAGAACCTTGCCTCGAGGTCAGTGTAATTAAATTTCTTTAACATAATTCATTCTGGTACACGTAAGTGATGTTTGTCTTTTTTTGAAGTATTAAAACAAGGTTAAGATGGACCAAAAGGCTGTGCTATAAGTATGTGAAAGTTGGCTGTTAACAGCTCCTTTATTCCGTTACTTACAGGTAGATGTAAATCTTTTTCATACATCTTGAAATCAATACATGGTCTTTTGGCTTTGAAAAGACGCCCTGTTAGGGTTCAAAAGATGCTCTTTTGGCGTGTTACTAACGCCCTTTTGAAGTCCAATTAAGCACCTTTTCTTGCACGACGTTATAACTGATTGATTTTCTGTTGGTTGTAAACTTGCTTTTTATAGGTGTCTTTATCTTTGTTTATAGGTGTTTTGTTTAAATATATGTAAGTTTTTTTGAAGTCTTATCGGCATCTTGAAATATAAGAACAAACAGATTCCCTGTGTCAGAAGCTGAGGATGAAATAAGTAGTCGGGTTTGTTCTGTGTTGGAGTTTCTTGGGTATGAAAACAAAAAAGGAATTACTTTCGTAATTCCTTTTGATGCGCTCCAGGATGGGCTTGAACCAACGACCCCCTGATTAACAGTCAGGTGCTCTAACCAACTGAGCTACTGAAGCAGTCGTATTGCTTATTTCTTGTAAGCGGTTGCAAAGGTACTATGTTTCTTTGAACCCACCAAATGTTTTTGAAGAAAATTTCAATAAAATCGTAATTTTCTTTATTTTCATGCTTTTGAAGACCTGTTTTCCATTATAATAACGTACTTTTGTTCCGTGATAAGCATATTAAACAATAAATAGAATATATATATAATGAGAAAACTCTTCTTGGCTTTCGGACTCTGGGTACTTGCTTTCGGAGGAGCTGTAATGGCGCAAAGCACTGCAGGTAAAGACCATAACTTCAAGGTTGCAAAGAATCTTGAGACTTTTTCTGCCATCTATAAGTATCTTGATATGATGTATGTTGATACCCTGAACTCTGATGAAGTAATCGGAAACGGTATCAATTACATGCTTCATTCGCTGGATCCTTATACGGTTTATTATCCGGAAGAGAAAGTAAAGGACCTCGATATGATGATTTCGGGCAAATATGCAGGCATCGGTGCGCTGATTCGTTACAACTTCGCACAGAAGAATGCCGTCATTGATGAGCCTTATGCAAATATGCCCGCAGCGGAAGTCGGTCTGAAGAAAGGTGACGTCATCCTGTCTATCGGTGACTCCTCAATGGTGGGCAAGGATGTTTCATACGTCAGCAGCCACCTGCGTGGCGATGCCGGTACAACTTTTATTCTGACAGTTCGCCGCCCTTCAACAGACAAGAAGATGAAGTTTAAGATTACGCGTCGTGCCATCCAGCTCCCTGCCGTACCTTATTATGGTCTGCAGGATGGCGGAATCGGTTATCTGAATCTTAATTCCTTTACGACAGGTTGTGCCAAGGACGTGCGTCGTGCCTTCCTCGATATGAAGAAGCAGGGCATGACATCGCTTGTCTTCGACCTGCGTAACAATGGCGGTGGTAGTCTGCAGGAGGCTGTAAATATCGTGAATATGTTTGTCCCGAAGGGGCTTACGCTTGTGAAGACAGTGGGTAAGATGGAGCGTGCAAACAAGGACTATAAGACGACTGTTGAGCCGATTGACACCCTTATGCCGATTGTTGTGCTGGTAAATGATGAAACGGCGAGCGCCAGCGAGATTACCAGTGGCAGCCTGCAGGACCTTGACCGTGCGGTAGTTCTCGGTACACGGACCTACGGAAAGGGACTTGTGCAGGTTTCAATGGATCTCCCTTACAATGCAAACCTCAAGCTCACGACCAGCAAGTATTACATTCCGAGCGGACGTTGCATACAGACTATCAAGTACAAGCACGCCAACGGAGGATATACCGAGCATGTGCCCGACTCGCTGACAAGCGTCTTCCACACGGCAAACGGGCGTGAGGTGCGTGATGGCGGTGGCATCAAGCCTGATGTGGAGGTGCGTCCTGACTCGCTGCCGAACATTGCTTTCTATCTCGCTTCGTCTGGTCGTGACTCTACGGAGGTGATGTGGAACTGGGAGTTGCAGTATCTGAAGAAGCATCCTACGATTGGTCCGGCAAAGACATTCGTTCTCTCTGATGCCGATTTCGAGGACTTCAAGCAGGCTGTGCTGAAGAGTGGCTTCAAGTATGACCGTGAGAGCAGGAAGTACTTGGAGAACCTTGTGAAGTTGGCTAAGTTCGAGGGCTATTATGATGAAGCCAAGCCGGAGTTTGACGCATTGGAGAAGAAGTTGAACCATAACCTCGCCAAGGATCTTGACTACAACAAGTCCGTGCTGAAGAAGCTGCTGACAAACGACCTTGTTACAGCGTATTACTATCAGAAAGGCTCGCTGGAGAACAGTCTGCAGTTTGACAAGCAGTGGAAAAGGGCTGTAGAGATATTGCAGAATCCAGCAGAGTATAAGAAGCTCCTTCAGCCTGTTGTGAGTCAGCCAATGGTTAAGATTGAACCAGCAAGCAATGTGTCTGTTGATAATAAGAGCAAGACAAAGGCGAAATAAAGGGAACTTTTAGGAAAAGAACAAGGCTTATAAGTCCGTTTGGAACTTGTAAGCCTTGTTTTTATTAGTATGGTTTTCATTTTTTTGTTAGTGCTGCCTTGTAAGCATTTCCCTGTTTTCTGTTGTTGTGTTAGCGGTCAGCACGTGTGGTGCTGTTGGTAAACACCATTGGTGTTGAGGGTTAAATACGATGTTATATATAGTTGGATGGAGAATATTTTACTGTGAGAGACGTGTTGTAAAACCAAAGGTACATAGGATGTGTTTAGCTGTTTGGATGTTCAAAGAGCACGATTGTCGAATTATTTTCATGAAAAAAAATATTTTTATTCATGAAGAAAAATGTTTCTCTTCGTGAAAATAAATATTTATGTTCACGAAAGGATCTTGATTTTGGCAAACTTCTTCGAGGTAAAGAAATGGTGTTTTTCTTCTTATAACACGAAAAAATAATTACGTGAAGGCTTGGAATTCTCGAACAGAATATGTAAATTTGTGGCGTGTTCATTTAAGAACATCATTGTCGTTATGAAACTTATAAAGAAAAAAGAACAGAAGAATGTTACCTCATCGGTCTTGTTTTCAGAAAGACCAACGATGCGGTCAGGTTTCTTGTCTGTGATTGGTATTATATCAAGGAGGCGCTTTGAACGCTATCTGCAAGGAAACGATTTAGAAGATTTGCAGAGAGATACAAGGATTGTTGCAAATGACATGAACATTGTTCTAAAACGGCTAAACTATGGAAAGTGATAAACAAAAAGAGACTAAGCAAGACACATCTACGTTGCCTACTAAAGAAGAGCTGTCAGAAGACATAACTGATATCAATGAAGTACTTGAAACCTTAGAGCCTGAGCAACGCTCTAAAATAGTAAGTGCTTTTATGGCATTAGAAACAGAACACTCTTTTCGTGGTCCTTTGCCTGCTCCTGAAGATTTTAAAGCCTATGGGGACGTTATTCCTGATGCGCCAGAGCGTATTTTGTCTATGATGGAACGGCAGGTGGAACACCGTATAAGCACAGAAAGAAATATCGTTACAAGTGGATTGAAAGAAAGTTTCAGAGGACAATGGATGGGATATTCTATTGTTGTAATTCTTATTGGATTGTCGACGCTTTTAGCTCTTTGTGGGCATGATTTAACAGCTGGGGGCATGGTGGCGGCAGCTATTGCTTTAGCTGTGGTCTTTGTGCTAAAGCAAAACCCACATACAAAAGAACAAGATGAAGTGGAAAAAGAATGAGTTGTTGGACTTGTCTTTTATTCCGTCTAAATCGCTTTTCTGCTGATAAAAAAGCCGTAAAACATTTGGTGTGTGTCGAAAATATTTGTAACTTTGCAAACGTTCAGAGGAATGAGGGGCTTTCAATAGTCCCTCATTTTTCATATTAAAACGCTTATGATAGATAAAAACGTTGTAAAAAGTCTCGTTGACGAGTGGCTGGAAGGTAAGGAGTACTTCCTGGTTGACATTCAAATCAGTTCCGACGACAGGATTGTCGTTGAGATTGACCATGCCGATGGCGTGTGGATTGAGGATTGCGTGGAATTGAGCAAATATATCGAGGACCGCCTTTCCCGTGATGAGGAAGACTATGAACTTGAGGTAGGCTCCGCAGGTCTGGGTCAGCCGTTCAAGGTTCCGCAGCAGTATCAGAACTTCATCGGAAAGGAAGTTGAGGTGCTCGGTAAGGACGGAAAGAAAGTCAAAGGCGTATTGAAGAGCGTTGACGGCAACGACTTCGTTGTGGCAGTCAATGAGAAGGTACAAGTGGAAGGGAAGAAACGTCCTGTCAAGATGGACGTTGACCATGCGTACAAGATGGATGAGGTAAAATATACAAAATACATAATAAGTTTCAAGTAAAGCTATGGCAGCAAGAAAAGTAGAAGAAGAACGTCCGAATATGATCGAGACCTTCAAGGAGTTTAAAGACACCAAGAGCATCGATCGTACCACATTGGTGAGCGTTTTGGAGGAGAGCTTCCGCAATGTACTCGCTAAGATTTTCGGTAGTGACGAAAACTTCGACGTGATTGTGAACCCTGACAAGGGCGACTTCGAGATTCACCGTAACCGTGTGGTTGTGGCTGATGGCGAGGTTGAGGATGAGAACAAGCAAATCAGCCTTACAGATGCACGTAAGATAGAGTCTGACTATGAGGTAGGCGAGGATGTGAGTGAGGAGGTGGACTTCAATAAGTTCGGTCGTCGTGCTATCCTTAACCTTCGTCAGACTTTGGCTTCCAAAATTCTTGAACTGGAGCATGACTCGCTGTATAATAAGTATAAGGACCGTGTCGGTCAGATTATCTCTGGTGAGGTTTACCAGACATGGAAGCGCGAGGTCCTGCTTGTTGACGATGAGAACAACGAGCTGATTCTGCCTAAGGGCGAGCAGATTCCACGTGACCAGTATCGTAAGGGCGAGACTGTTCGTGCGGTGATTCATCGTGTTGACAACGAGAACAATAATCCAAAGATTATCCTTTCACGTACAGCTCCTGAGTTCCTTGAGCGTCTGCTTGAGGCTGAGGTGCCTGAAATCAACGACGGTCTGATAGCTATCCGCAAGATTGCCCGTATGCCGGGTGAGCGTGCGAAGATTGCAGTCGAGAGCTTCGACGAGCGTATTGACCCTGTCGGTGCCTGCGTCGGTGTGCGTGGCAGCCGTGTTCACGGTATTGTCCGTGAGCTTTGCAACGAGAACCTCGACGTTATCAACTGGACTGCAAATACCAAGCTGTTTATCCAGCGTGCGCTGGCTCCTGCAAAGGTGAGCAGTCTGACGGTTGATGAGGAGAACAAGAAGGCTGAGGTTTATCTGCAGCCGGAGGAGGTAAGTCTTGCTATCGGTCGTGGCGGTATGAACATCAAGCTGGCAAGTATGCTGACAGGTTATACCATCGACGTCTTCCGTGAGCTTGACGACCAGAGCGCAGAGGAGGATATCTACCTGGATGAGTTCTCTGACGAAATCGACCAGTGGGTTATTGATGCCATCAAGGGCATCGGGCTCGATACGGCACGCCAGGTGCTCAACGCTCCACGTGAGATGCTGATTGAGAAGGCTGACCTGGAGGAAGAGACCGTTGACAGCGTGTTGAACGTATTGAAATCAGAGTTTGAACAGTAAAAGGTGATTGGTTGGTGGGTGATGGCTGTTGACTGAAAGCTAACGGGTGTGACTATTCAGCAACTCCATGTTCGGAACCCCTCTCTACCAAAAGGCATATCAACAACCAACAACTAACACCCAACACCGAAAAATAAAGTTAATGAGCATCAGATTAAACAAAGCAATTCGAGAATTGAATATAGGACTTCAGACGGCAGTGGAGTTCTTGGAGAAGAAGCCGGAGTTAGGCGAGGTGAAGAATGAGCTTAACTTCAAACTAAGCGAGGACCAGTACAAGGCTCTCGTAGGTGCCTTCAATAATGACAAGGAGGTGAAGAAGGACGCAGCCAAACTTTTCCAGAAGAAGTCTAAAGAGAAGAAAAGCTCGGCAGATCATAAAGGTGAAACAATCTTGAAGGCTGAACGTCAGCAGTATAAACCAGTCGGAAAGATAGATCTCGACCAGCTGAACAAGCCGGCCGCTAAGAAAGCTGTTGCTCCTGCTGAGGATAAACCTGCTCCTGCTGTGGCTGCCGTAGAACCTGCAGGGGAGAAGAAAAAGGTTGAGAAACATGATGTAGGTAAGAAGCCCGTCGTAACAAAGGAAGAGGCTAAGCCTGTTGCTCCAAAGCCGGAGAAGACCGTTGAGACTCCGAAGGTTGAGAAGCCAGTGGAGGCAAAGGCAGAGCCTGCAAAGAAAGAGGCACCTGCTGCTGCGACCGAAGTGAAAACTGAAGCAAAGGCTGGTTCCAATTCTGCTGCATCAACTGAACCGGCAGATTCTGCTGTTGTGGAGGAGAAGAAGGAGAGCGGTCTCTTCATGACCAAGAACGAGAAGAAAATCTTGAATACACCAAAGGTTAATGTCTTGGGCAAGATTGACCTCAGTACACTGAACCAGAGCACCCGCCCGAAGAAGAAGAGTAAGGAGGAACGCCGCAAGGAGCGTGAGGAAAAGGCTGGTCAAGGTAGTGGTCAGGGCAAGAAGAAGCGTGTACGTATTAATAAGGAGCGCGTTGACATCAATGCTGCAGCTAACCAGCAGCAGAACCAGGGCGGCAAGAAGAGCGGCGGCAATGCCGGTAACAAGAATAGCGGAAAGAAGAACCGCAACCGTAATCAGAAGCCTTTGGAGGTGGATGATGAGGCTGTAGCACGTCAGGTAAAGGAGACTCTTGCCCGTCTGACAAGCAAGAGCCAGAACAAGAAGGGTGCTAAGTACCGTAAGGAGAAGCGTGATGCTGTTCAGGAACGTCTCAATGCTGAGGCTAAGGCAGAGCGCAAGGAAAGCAAGGTGTTGAAGCTGACAGAGTTCGTTACTGTTTCAGAGTTGGCAACGATGATGAATGTACCTGTAACGAATGTCATCTCTACCTTGATGTCTGTCGGTATTATGGTGTCTATCAACCAGCGTCTGGATGCCGAGACCATCAACCTTGTTGCTGATGAGTTCGATTTCAAGACGGAGTATGTAAGTGCTGAAGTACAGGAGGCTGTTAGCGAGGAGGAGGATGATGAGAACGATCTCGTATCACGTGCTCCAATCGTTACTGTCATGGGTCACGTTGACCACGGTAAGACTTCTTTGCTCGACCACATCCGCAATACGAATGTGATTGCCGGAGAGGCGGGTGGTATTACCCAGCACATTGGTGCTTATGGAGTGACATTGGAGAATGGACGCAAGGTAACCTTGCTTGATACTCCGGGTCATGAGGCGTTTACCGCCATGCGTGCCCGTGGTGCACAGGTAACGGATATCGTTATCATCATCATTGCAGCTGACGACTCTGTGATGCCTACTACCAAAGAGGCTATTGCACATGCACAGGCAGCTGGTGTTCCAATGGTATTTGCAATCAATAAGATTGATAAGCCGGGAGCTAACCCGGATAAGATTCGTGAGGACTTGTCACAGATGAATCTGCTCGTTGAAGAGTGGGGAGGTAAGTATCAGTGTCAGGAAATCAGTGCCAAGAAGGGTGTCGGTGTAAACGAACTTCTTGACAAGGTGTTGCTTGAGGCTGAGATGCTTGACCTTAAGGCAAATCCTAATCGTAAGGCAACGGGTACTGTCATAGAGTCTTCACTCGATAAGGGTCGTGGCTATGTTAGTACGGTTCTCGTGTCTAACGGTACATTGAAAATCGGTGATAACGTTATTGCTGGTACTTCATGGGGTCGTATCAAGGCTATGTTCAATGAGCGTAACCAGCGTATCGAGAGTGCCGGACCATCTGAGCCGGCTATCATCCTCGGTCTGAACGGTGCACCGACAGCTGGTGACACCTTCCATGTCATGGAGACAGAGCAGGAGGCTCGTGAGATTGCCAACAAACGTGAACAGCTGCAGCGTGAGCAGGGCTTGCGTACGCAGACCCGTCTTACACTGTCTGATATCTCTCACCGAATCGCTCGTGGTGAGTTCCATGAGATGAACATCATCGTGAAGGGTGATACTGACGGTTCTATCGAGGCATTGTCTGACTCATTCATCAAGCTGTCAACGGAGAAGGTTAATGTGAATGTCATCAGTAAGGCTGTAGGTCAGATTTCTGAGAACGATGTCATGTTGGCATCAGCTTCTGATGCAGTCATTGTCGGTTTCCAGGTTCGTCCTTCTGCTGATGCACGCCGTCTGGCTGACCATGAAGGTGTTGAAATCAATACTTATTCTGTCATCTATGACGCTCTTGATGATGTGAAGTCAACCATGGTTGGTATGCTTGACAAGGTGAAGAAGGAGATTGTCACTGGTCAGTTTGAGGTTAAGCAAGTCTTCAAGATTTCCAAGGTTGGAACGGTTGCCGGTGGTATGGTTACTGAAGGTAAGGTTCACAACAAGGATAAGGGTCGCGTAGTGCGTGACGGTATTGTTGTCCATACTGCTCCTATTGATGCTTTGAAGCGTTATAAGGATGATGTGAAGGAAGTCGCAACAGGACTTGAATGTGGTATCTCACTTGTCAACTACAATGATTTGCAGGTTGGTGATATCATTGAGACCTTCACGGAGATTGAGGTTGAGCAGAAATTGTAATAACATAAAAAACCGTCTTTTCTCCATTAACGGAGTAAAGACGGTTTTTTCTTTGTGGTAACAAATGTTGCCATTGAACATTGTGGCATACATATTGTATGCGCACATAGTGTATATAAATGTTGAGAATAGAGATGGTGGAGACCGGGAACTTATTGTTGGATGAATATGAACGATAGGTTTAAGTGCGTCAAACAATAGGTATAGGAATGGTGAACATTGTATTTAGAAGGGCTAAACGTTAGGGATATCAGGAAGCATATAGCCGATATAGGTGTAGGCTTTAAATCCCTTCTGACTCCCTCTAAGTTCTTCCAGCTCTTTTAACTCCCGTGTGACAACCCTCTCTTTAATCCCAAAAACAAATGTCTG
Source organism: Prevotella fusca JCM 17724 (assembly GCF_001262015.1). Classification (NCBI taxonomy): domain Bacteria; kingdom Pseudomonadati; phylum Bacteroidota; class Bacteroidia; order Bacteroidales; family Prevotellaceae; genus Prevotella; species Prevotella fusca. The sequence continues at coordinate 1,324,951 of NZ_CP012074.1, read as the reverse complement.
AGAACAAGAATAATGAATTTGTAAAGAAGGTTGCAGAGCAGAAGTATGAGTTCGGCTTTACGACTGATGTACATACGGAGGTCATTCCGAAAGGTCTGAACGAGGATGTCGTTCGACTTATTTCGCAGAAGAAAGGGGAACCGGAATGGCTCCTCGATTTTCGTTTGAAGGCTTTCCGTTACTGGGAGACGCTCCCCATACCGACTTGGGGACACTTGCATCTTCCTGAACTGCATCTACAGGAAATCTCTTATTATGCAGATCCGTTGGCGAAGAAGCCAAAGAACAAGGAGATGGATCCCGAGTTAGCAAAGACTTTCGATAAGTTAGGTATTCCTTTGGAGGAACGTCTGGCGCTGAGTGGTACGGCTGTTGATGCCATTATGGACTCTGTGTCAGTGAAGACAACTTTCAAGAAGCAGCTGGCAGAGAAGGGAATTATCTTCTGTTCTATCGGTGAAGCTGTCAAAGAGCATCCCGACTTGGTGCGTAAGTACCTTGGAAGTGTAGTTCCTTATCGTGATAACTATTCTGCAGCACTTAATTCTGCAGTCTTCAGTGATGGCTCCTTTGTATATATTCCCAAGGGAGTTCGCTGTCCGATGGAATTGAGCTCGTACTTCCGAATCAATGCAATCAATACGGGTCAGTTCGAACGTACGCTGATTGTGGCTGATGATGATTCCTATGTTAGCTACCTTGAGGGCTGTACTGCTCCTATGCGTGATGAGAACCAGCTTCATGCGGCAGTAGTGGAAATCGTTGTGATGGACAATGCTGAGGTTAAATACTCTACTGTTCAGAACTGGTATCCAGGTGATGAGAACGGTAAAGGTGGTGTGTTGAATCTTGTTACGAAACGTGGTGAACTGCGAGGAGTGAACTCAAAACTGTCATGGACACAGGTGGAGACGGGTTCGGCTATTACTTGGAAATACCCCTCTTGTATACTGAAGGGTGACAACTCACAGGCAGAATTCTATTCTGTTGCAGTAACGAATAACTATCAGGAGGCTGATACTGGTACGAAGATGATTCACATTGGTAAGAACACCAAGAGTACTATTATCTCCAAAGGTATCTCTGCAGGACATAGTCAGAACTCTTATCGTGGACTGGTTCGTGCTACTGCTAATGCCGAGAATGCCCGCAACTATTCAAGTTGCGACTCCCTTCTCTTAGGCTCGGACTGTGGTGCTCACACCTTCCCTTATATGGACATCCATAATGATACAGCTATTGTTGAGCATGAAGCTACGACCTCTAAAATCAGTGAAGACCAGCTCTTCTATTGCAATCAGCGTGGTATTCCTACAGAGGATGCTGTCGGCTTGATAGTCAATGGTTATGCAAAGGATGTGCTCAATAAGCTCCCGATGGAGTTTGCTGTAGAAGCACAGAAACTTCTCTCTGTGACATTGGAAGGAACAGTAGGGTAATATAACAGAACGAACAATATGCGAAAGGCTATTCTTGTTACGTCTGGCTTGTTGCTTACAACAATGCTTCAAGCCCAGTCATGGCAGTTAAAGCCGTGGCAGAAGTATCTTATTGATGAACAGATAAAGAAAGATACGATAAGAATCTGTCATTCGGTAATGGGCACCGTCACGACTTCAACGCCTTATGACCGTCGTCTCTTTCGCACTGTAACGGGTTCTGGTTTCATTAAGGATATTCCCCCTTACAAGAAGAAGTCAAAGTCTTTCTTTGGTGGCAACGATACATCGCAGTTGTTGGCTGAAGAGCGATATGAGCGAGAGAAAGCAGAGAGAATAGCTCGTGGTGACTATTCTACTTCTGAGTTTATAATGGATATGGTGTTTGATTTCATTAATATCTTTCTTTTCAAAAATAAGTAAAACAAAAACAATATGTTAGAAGTAAGAAACCTGCATGCAACCATTGCAGGCAAAGAAATATTAAGAGGCATCAACCTCACGGTGAAAGATGGCGAGGTGCATGCTATCATGGGACCTAACGGCTCGGGTAAATCAACGCTTAGTGCCGTACTTACAGGTAATCCGCTCTATGAAGTAACTGATGGTATGGCTGTCTTTAATGGCAAGAATCTATTGGAGATGAAGCCAGAAGACCGTTCTCATGAGGGAATCTTCCTCTCTTTCCAGTATCCTGTTGAGATACCTGGTGTGAGTATGACCAACTTTATGAAGGCTGCTATCAATGCCAAGCGTGCCTATCAGGGCTTGGAGGCATTGAAAGCTGCCGACTTCATGGCACTCATGCGTGAGAAACGTCAGGTGGTCGGTATGGATTCAAATCTTTCTCGTCGCAGTGTGAACGAGGGATTCTCTGGTGGTGAGAAGAAGCGTAATGAGATTTTCCAGATGGCAATGTTGGAGCCAAAACTCAGTATTCTCGATGAGACCGACTCAGGTCTTGATGTTGATGCTATGCGCATTGTAGCTGATGGAGTGAACAAGATGCACACGGATGAAACATCAACCATTGTTATTACACATTATGAACGTCTGCTTGAGATGATTAAGCCGGATGTTGTTCATGTGCTTTACAAGGGACGTATTGTTAAGACTGCAGGTCCGGAACTTGCCAAGGAAATTGAGCAGCGCGGTTACGATTGGATTAAGGAAGAGGTTGAGACTGAGGATTAATCGGGTGGCTAATAGTTGGTGACTTGGGGAAGGGTGAGCCTTTCATGTAAACAAAGGGGCTTTAATAAGGCTGACCTTGCTATTGTATATAGCCCGGAAAGACATCCCATTCCCGCCATTCCTTAGATAAAACCTCAAAAAAGAAAGAACAATGCAAAGCGAAAAACAATATATAGACCTCTACACTGAGGCGCAGCAGATGATAAAGGAACATGCTGCACCCGTGCTCAATGAGGTGCGCGACAAGGCTTTTGAGGATTTCCGTCGTCAGGGTTTTCCGTCCAGGAAGGTGGAACGCTATAAGTACACGGATATGCAGAAGCTCTTTGAGGCAGATTATGGTTTGAATCTTAACCGTCTTGAAATACCCGTTAATCCTTACGAGACTTTCAAGTGTGATGTGCCAAATCTCAGCACTTCTCTTTACTTCGTTGTTAACGACCAGTTCTATAGTAAGGCTCTTCCAAAGGCAAAGCTGAATGACGGCGTTATCATTGACAGCTTGAACCGGGTAGCTGCTGAACATCCAGAACTGGTGAAGAAGTATTATGGTCGTCTTGCCAATACGGAGGCAGATGCCGTAACTGCCCTGAATACAATGCTTGCACAGGATGGTCTTTTCCTCTATGTGCCAAAGAACGTGCAGCTTGAGCGCACCGTGCAGGTCGTTAATATCCTCCGTTCGGATGTCGATTTGATGGTAAACCGCCGTGTGCTTATCGTTCTTGAAGAGGGTGCCAAGGCACAGTTCCTCTTCTGTGACCATGCTTCCGACAACCGTAACTTCCTTGCAACACAGGTTATAGAAGCCTTTGTCGGAGATAATGCAAGTTTGGAGCTTAACTGTCTGGAAGAGACACATGCAAAGAACACACGTGTCTCCAATGTCTACATTGAGCAGCAACGCAACTCCCGTGTGAGTCATAATGTCATTACGCTGCATAACGGTGTGACGCGCAATATGCTCGACCTTGTCTTCAAGGGAGAGGGTAGTGAATGCTTCTGTAACGGTTGTGTGATTGCTGACAAGAGCCAGCATGTTGACAACAATACACTCATCGACCACCAGGTACCTCATTGCACAAGCAATGAACTTTATAAGTATGTGCTTGATGAGAATGCTGTCGGCGCCTTCGCTGGTCGTGTCTTGGTTCGAAAGGGTGCGCAGAAGACGCTCTCACAGGAGAACAACCGTAACCTCTGCGCCAGCAAGACAGCCCGTATGTTCTCGCAGCCGATGCTTGAGATATATGCGGATGACGTCCAGTGTAATCACGGTTCAACTGTAGGACAGCTCAATGATGCTGCACTCTTCTATATGCAGCAGCGTGGCATCGACCAGAAGGAAGCCAAGCTGCTACTTGAGTTTGCCTTTGTCAATGAGGTGATTGATAAGATGGAGCTTGAGCCGTTGCGTGACCGTCTTCATCATTTGGTTGAGAAGCGGTTCCGTGGCGAGCTGGATAAGTGCCAGGGTTGTGCGATGTGTAAATAGTTTGGTATAAGGCTTATTAGCCTAATAAGCCTTGTCAGCCCAATACAATAAATGATGTACAATATTTCCAAAGTCCGGGACTCCTTCCCGATTCTCTCTCGTACCGTCTATGGCAAGCCGTTGGTTTACCTTGACAATGGTGCTACCACGCAGAAACCTCTCTGTGTGCTGGATGCCATGCGGGAAGAATACCTCAATGTAAATGCCAATGTGCATCGTGGTGTGCATTGGATGTCGCAACAGGCAACCGACATGCATGAAGCTGCACGTGAGACGGTACGGAAGTTCATCAACGCCCGTGCAACAACAGAGATAGTCTTTACCCGTGGTACGACTGAGAGCTTGAATCTCATTGCTTCCAGCTTTGCTGAAGGCTGCATGCGGAAAGGAGATGAGGTGATTGTTTCTACGATGGAGCATCATTCCAACATAGTTCCCTGGCAATTGCAGGAACAGCGAAAGGGAATTGTGTTGAAGGTCATTCCTATGACAGATGAGGGCGAACTCCAACTGGAAGAGTATGAAAAACTCTTCACGGAGCGCACGAAGATTGTCAGCGTGACGCAGGTGAGCAACGTCCTCGGAACTGTCAATCCCGTAAAGGAGATGATTCGCATTGCTCACGAACATGGCGTGCCGGTCATGGTGGATGGTGCACAGAGCGTTCCTCATTTTGCAGTTGACGTGCAGGAGCTGGGTTGTGATTTCCTCGCTTTCAGTGGTCATAAGATCTATGGTCCTACTGGCATTGGCGTCCTTTACGGCAAGGAAGAATGGCTTGACAGGCTTCCTCCGTATCAGGGGGGCGGTGAAATGATAGAACGTGTCAGCTTTGAAAGGACAACCTTCGAGCGTCCTCCATTGAAGTTCGAGGCAGGTACGCCCGATTATGTTGCTACACACGGACTTGCCACAGCCCTCAACTATGTGTCTTCCTTGGGTATGGATAATATCCTTGCACACGAAAAGGACCTCACACGCTATGCTCTTCAGCAGCTTCGTGAGATTGAGGGTATGCACATATATGGGCACAGCAGCGACAGCGGTGATGCCGTTATCAGTTTCAATGTCGGTGATATTCACCACATGGATCTCGGAACTCTGCTTGACCAGTTAGGTATAGCCGTGAGGACAGGTCATCATTGCGCCCAACCTTTGATGAACCGTCTCGGCATCCTTGGCACCGTTCGTGCCTCCTTCGGGCTCTATAATACCCGTGAGGAAGTTGATGCCCTGGTGGCAGGTATCAGACGGGTAGCGATGATGTTTTAAGGACAGATAATAGGAGTTACAGGCATTTACAGGTTTTCGTAAGCACTTATAACGAGGTTGTAAATGCCTGTTTCCTTTTTCATTGTGCGTCATCATCTCTGCACGTTTTTCTGCTGAGAGGTCTGGGGAGGTTGCCTATCCTGTAAAGGCAGAATATAAACCAGACAAGGCATCCTACATGCAGCAGCACTGATGACATGACCGAGAAGGCTGTCAGTATAAACGCTATCTGCGCCTGTGTGATATAGAAAGCCTGTTTGTTGCTCACTTCCTGTTCAAGAACAGCACTGTAGTACCTTCGCAGCCACTCCATCGGTGCATGAAACCATGTTGCTACATCAGTGAAGAGCCGGCTAAGGTCGTTGTACGATGCGTTACGCTCTGTGAGGGTCATTTCCTTTTTCATATTCTTTTTTTCTTTAGTTGTATTCTATATATAATATATAAGGTGTAAAACCTTTATTGATTTACGTTTGCAAAAGTAGATACGCTCTGTGCAACGAATGTTCACTCTAAGAAAAATATTTGTTATATTAATTTAAATAGAAAGGTTCTTTAACGTTTAAAGCCTATAACTCATGTTGAAAAGCCATTATTACGAAGGTCTTGTAGAGGCTGGTTGTGATGAAGCGGGCAGGGGATGCCTTGCTGGAAGTGTCTATGCTGCAGCTGTTATCCTGCCTCCCGACTATCAGAACGAACTGTTGAATGATTCCAAGAAGCTGACTGCCAAGAAACGTTATACTCTCCGTGCGACGATTGAGCATGACGCTGTGGCATGGGCGGTAGGGATTGTCACGCCCGAGGAAATTGACAAGATAAACATTCTCAATGCTTCCTTTCTTGCCATGCACCGTGCTTTGGATCAGCTTGAGGTGCGCCCGGAAGCGGTCATCGTTGACGGAAACCGTTTCAAGCCTTATCGTGACCTGCCTTCAACGACGATTGTCAAGGGTGACGGGAAGTACCTTTCCATCGCTGCGGCATCCATCCTTGCCAAGACTTACCGTGATGATTACATGATTTCACTGGCAGAGGAATATCCGCAGTACGACTGGCAGTCGAACATGGGTTATCCGACGGAGAAACACCGTTTGGCAATCCGTGAGCATGGCATCACACCTTATCATCGCAAGAGCTACAATCTCTTAGGTGACGGACAGTTGTCTTTCGACTTCTGACCAGGTCCTTATGCGTGGAGTTTTATGGGTGTCAGCCTTCATGTTTTCTCAAGGATGACCGAGAGTGGGGAGGGGTGTCATGCAGCATAAGTCTGACAGATTCTTATGTTGGTGATGCTTCCTCGAAACCCTGCATCTGGATTAATCGTCGTAACTCATTGTTTTTTCCTTGTTTTAAACAAAAAGCATAGCCAAGATGTTCTTGGCTACCTGTTTTTTATTATCATCCTCCGACACAGAAAACCTTTTTATGTTAATACTTTGAAATCCGCAGACAATGGATTGAAAAATCATGACATAATTTCGGGTAAAATACTTGCAGATAAAGGCAAAAATACGTGTAAAAAGCAAGTCTGCAACCGACAGGAAATCAATTAGTTATAAAGTAGTGCAAGAAAAGGTGCTTAATTGGACTTCAAAAGGGCGTTAGTTAGACCTCAAAAGGGCATCTATTGCAAGTCAATTGGGCGTCTTTTCATAGCCAAGAGACCATGTGTTAGCTTTGGACCGCATGAAAATAGTTTACAATCGTTGATTGATATGGGAATAAGTTGTTTGTTGAAGATGGAAGACATGGTATTTGTTTTCTGCATTTATTATCTTGTGCTTTACCTCTTTTTATGAGACCGTCTGATCTTGGATAGTCATATTATAGAGGTGGATAAGCCTTTGTACTGTTTCCAATCTACGCTTTTAACGGAAGAACCTGATCTGATCTCTGTTTGCGACCTTGGTAAGCCATAAAGGTATGCTGCTTTAACCCAAGTCGTTCATCAGAGGCTAAAAAGATTTTTTCCTTTTTGATGTCATGTTTGTCTTTGTGACGAAGGTGTAATGGGCTATGTCAAGTAATAAAGACAAACATGACACCGAAAAGAAAATAAAAGATGTCAAGAAATATACGAATAATTATAATTATGAGCCCATTGTGGTCTGATGAACCGATTTGAATTTGATGCTATAAATGTTCTCACTATCTTTCATCATGTGCGAACAGATTAAGCATATTTTGCAGTCTGTTGTCTGTTTTACACCGTAAGCAAGAGTTGCTCATATTGTAAGTAATCAACAGTAGAACCTTGATTTATGAATCAAAAGAAAGTGTAATGCTTACAATATCATGTTTTTAACGTCATTCTTGCTTATATTTATATTGTTTTCATGCAATATTATGAATGTTTTTGCATGCTCCGTATTAATAAATGTGAAAAAATAGAATTTATGCCTGTTTCTACTTGGAACTTTAAAATTGCTGTACTATCTTTGTAAATTGTTAAAATATAATACTTGCCATGTGTGTAAGTTTTTCGTAATACCTGACTTGTAATTGTTGGTTCTGAAGACAGTTAGATTTAATATTAATAAAAAGAGAGAATTTATGGAAAAAAGACTAATGATGTTTTTAGTCGGGCTCTTCCTAAGTTTAGGAACAGCACTGGCGCAAACAGAGATTAGCGGAACTGTAATCTCCTCGGAAGATGGGCTGCCTGTTGTTGGTGCATCCATCCTCGTGGTAGGTACACAGACAGGTACAGCAACTGACATAGACGGACATTTCTCTATGTCTGCAAAGGCTGGGTCTAAAATTACGGTTTCCTACATTGGTATGAAAACACAGACGTTGACAGCTAAGGCGAACATGAAGATTACACTTGATCCAGACGGTAAGGTAATGGATGAGGTGATGGTTGTTGCCTTCGGTACACAGACAAAGGCTTCTTTTGCAGGTTCTGCTGCTGTTGTAAACTCTGGCGATTTGAAAAAGAAGATTACTACCAATGTGGCTGATGCTCTTGTAGGATCGGTTCCTGGCTTGCAGATGACTGGTGGATCTGGTGCCCCAGGTGCTGGTAACGCTGACATCCATATCCGCGGTATCGCTTCCCTCTATGCTTCAACCGATCCGTTGATTATCGTTGACGGTGCTCCTTACCCGGCTTCTTTGAGTAATATCCCACAGGATGATATCGAAAGTGTTACAGTTTTGAAGGATGCTTCTTCAGCTGCACTTTATGGTGCACGTGGTGCTGCCGGTGTTATCCTTATCACAACAAAGAAAGGAAAAGGAAAAGCAAATATCAATGTTGAGACAAAGTGGGGTGTCACCAGCCGTAGTATTCAGGATTATGATGTGTTCAAGGATCCAGGTGAGTTCATGGAGGCTTACTATTCTCAGTTCTACAATTATGCTTTCTACAAGCAGGGCATGTCTCATGAACAGGCTAATAAATGGGCTAATGATAACCTGATAGAGAATCCGAGCTTTGGCTTGCAGTATAATCCATATACGCTTCCTGCTGGTGAAAATCTTATAGGACTTGATGGTAAACTCAATCCAAAGGCTACCCTCGGTCGTGCTTATGAGTATAATGGTACAAAGTATTACATTCAGCCTGACAACTGGAAAGATGAGGCTTATCGTAAGGGATTCCGTCATGAGTATAATGTTAATGTGAGTGGTGGTGATTCTAAGATGAGCTACTATTCAAGTGTTGGTTATATGAAGGAGGAGGGTGTGCTTGAGAATTCTGGATTTGAGCGCTTTACTGCTCGTCTGAAGGCAGACTATCAAGCTACTGACTGGTTGCATCTTCTTGCAAATGCTGGATACGTTCACTCTGATCGTGAGTCAAATCCTAACTTGAGCAATACAAAAACTGACGCAGGTAATCTTGGTTATTTTACGCAGTATATATCTCCTATTTATCCACTCTATGTTCGTACACTGGATGCTAATGGAAATCCTGTAATTGCTACGGATAGTTATGGTCATCCGAAGTATGACTTCGGTGTGCCGGCTACAAACTTCCCTGGTATCGGAGCCCGTCCTTTCCTCAATACGGGTAACCCACTTGGAGCAAACAGGTATAATAAGCAGAATACGATTCTTGACCAGTTGCAGGGACAGCTCAATTTCGATATTACGTTTGCTCCGTGGTTGAAGTTCAACTCAACCAACTCAATTACCCTTCTCTTGACACGCTTCTCTTTCTATGAGAATCCTTTCATCGGTGCAGCAGCTGCCGATAAGGGACGTATTACCAAGGATGCTGGTGTAAGTTATCGTTGGAACTATGTTCAGACATTGAATGCACATAAGGCTTTCGGCTTGCATGATGTTCAGTTGATGCTGGGACATGAGTGGTATAAGTCTAATTATAACTATCTGGATGCTTTGGCTCGTGGTGGCTTCTCACCTGATATCAAGGAAATCAATGCATTTGCAGATCGTTATGATAGTCATTCTTATCGTACAATTTATAATGTAGAAGGTTACTTCGCTAACCTGCTCTACAACTATGACCAGAAGTATTTTGGGCAGGCTTCTTATCGTCGTGATGCTTCCAGCCGATTTGCAAAGCATAATCGCTGGGGTGACTTCTGGAGTCTCGGTGGCGCATGGATTGTCAGCAAGGAAAAATTCTTCCAGAGCCTGAATGCTAAGTGGGTTGATAACTTGAAGTTTAAGGTATCTGTTGGTCAGCAGGGTAATGATGGTATTCCTGATTTCAATTATATTGACCGTTATAGGTTGGTACGTGGTGAGAAGGCTATGTTGCCTTCATTCTCTTCCATTGGTAATCCTGATATTACCTGGGAGACAACAACCAACTTCAACCTCGGTCTTGAATTTGCACTCTTCCAGAGTCGCTTGAACGGTGAATTCAACTTCTATACAAAGAAGACAACAGATATGCTCTTCTGGCTGGGAGTTCCTGAGAGTGTCGGTGTACGTGGTTATTATGGTAACCTTGGTGATATTCGCAATACTGGTGTCGAGTTTACAATTGGCGGTGATATTATCCGTACGAAGAATATTATTTGGAATGTATCGGCAAACATTTCTCACAACCGTGCAAAGGCTTTGAAACTTGATCCAACCAAGACTGCTCAGTATGGTGGTTTCGCACAGGCAGATGTTAGTGCTGGATTCAACATTCCAATGTGGTATGCTGAGGGTAAATCGCTTTATAATGGTATGATGGCTGATTACGCTGGTGTGAATGAGAAGGGACAGCCTCTCTATTGGGTAGATGAGGATATCTATAGGGATTTCAAGGCTGGTAAGTTGTCAAATAGTAGTAAGCCTGGTTCTAAGCACTCTTTTACAACAACTGACTGGAGTGAGGCTACGAACTATACTCACGAGATGTTACCAGTAGCCAATGGTGGTTTCACAACTACATTGAGAGTTTATGACTTCGACTTTAATGCTACGTTTGATTATCAACTTGGTGGTCAGATCTATGACTTTGGATATGCAGGATTGATGGGTAATGTCAGAACAAAGGGTGACGGTTCTAACCTGTCTAAGGATGTACTGAAGGCTTGGACACCGAACAATACTTCCAGTGATATTCCACGCTTTATGTACACTGACCCAGACTTGACAGCACAGTCAACTCGCTTCCTTACAAGTGCAAAGTATCTTAACTTCCAGTCATTTACTGTTGGTTATAGTGTTCCGACAAAACTGGCTCGTAAGCTGATGTTGAGCAAGATTCGTCTTTATATTCAGGGACAGAACCTGTGCTTCTGGTCTGCTCGCAAGGGACTTGATCCTCGATTCAGCTTCCAGGGTACATCTCATTCAGGTGTTAACTCTTATGCACCTGTACGCACAGTTATGGGTGGTTTGCAGTTGTCATTCTAATAAATGATTGGCAATACCATTTTTAATAATAATAAACAGATATGACAATGAATAAAATATTTTCAACAATCATTCTGGCAGCTTTAGGTACTTCGATGCTTACAAGTTGTATCGAGGAGGTTGAACCGCAGAGTGGTACAGCCTCACTGGACCAAGTCGCGAAAGCACCTGGTGCCTTTAATAATATGGTTAGTGCGCTGACAACAAATATCAGTGGTAAGAGAACATACTCTCCAAATAATGATAGAGTATGGGATTTTGGTTATACATCGTTCTTCCTTACACGTGACATTGAGGGGCAGGATATTGTCCCAGCAGGTAATAATCATTTTTCAACTTGGTATAACAATGTCAAGTATCTTTCTGCAGGTTATGCGGTTACTCAGTTCCCGTGGACTTGCTACTATAAGTGGATTACTGATTGTAACAACGTTATCAAGAGTGCCGGTGCTTCAGGCTACAAGGAGCCTGAGGCTGGAAAGATGACGGGTGCAGGTATCGCTTATACAATGCGTGCCATGTTCTATCTGGACTTGGTTCGTATGTATGCAGCAAAGCCTTATGTTGTGGATGCAAATGCGCTCACAACCATTAAGGCTGATGAATCACGTACATTACAGGAGGCTACTCATAGTGAGCGTATGACTTGGGGTGAGGCTTTTGACTTTATCTTGAAGGATCTTGATACTGCCGAGAAGTATCTTGCTAATTATAAGAGAGCGGATAAGTACACTCCTGATGTAAGTGTAGTTTATGGACTCAAGGCACGTACTTATCTCGAGAAGCAGGACTGGGCAAATGCCGAGAAGTATGCTAAGTTGGCGCAGCAAGGTTATACGATGATGAGCGAAGCACAGTATCTGAGCCGTGATAATGGTTTCAATATACCTAACAGCTCATGGATGTTTGCTACACAGTTCCTTCCTACTGATCCGAACATTAAGGGAAATGACGGTGATGACTCTTGGGGCTCTGTAATGATTATGGAGGGTGGATTTGATGGTGGTTATGCTTCTTCTTATGGTGGTGTGATGGTTATTGACCGGCATCTTTATTCTACTATTCCCGCAACTGACTTCCGTCGCAAGTGTTGGGTTGACTTTACTCTTGATGGCATGACCCAGGAAGATGCTGTCAATGAATTGAAGAATTACTCTAATTATCCTGAACGTGTTTATAAGTCAGGTAAGGAAAATGCGAAGTATGGTCTTGGTGGTTTGTCATTGAAGTTCCGTAATGTTGCAGGTAAGGCTGATGTTAAATATGATGCTTGGTGTGTGTCAGTTCCTTTGATGCGTATTGAGGAGATGAAACTTATAGAGGCTGAGGCTGCTGGTATGCAGGACGAGGCTCGTGGAAAAGTGTTGTTGGAGGCATTCGCTAAGACGCGTGACCCACAGTATACCTATGGAACGCATACCGATGCTTATTATAATAACAGTACTTCTCTTTTCCAGAATGAGGTTTGGTGGCAGCGTCGTGTGGAACTCTGGGGTGAAGGCTTCGCTACTTTCGATATCAAGCGTCTCAACAAGGGTATCATTCGTAGTTATGCTGGTACTAATCATTTGGAGAATGCACGTTGGAATACTCAGGAACTACCTAACTGGATGGTATGGACATTCGTAGGTACAGAGGCTGATAATAATGGTGGTATGACACAGAACCCTAACCCTGTTCAGCCAGATACTGACTCTGATCCATATCCATTCTAAATACATTGTTGAATATTAAAGCAAAAGGTTATGAAGAAATATATTAAAAGTTTACTGTTACTTGCTCTTGCAGCCGTAGTCTTCACAGGCTGTAAAGAAGAGTATGGTACAGATCCGGGGAACGACGGTACACCTGTTGCAACAGTTTATCAATATACTGTCGGTAAAGGATATAATTCGGATAATGATTGTCTTATTCGTGTAGCAACCAATGCGGCGGTTGCCGACGTTTATTATCTGTCGGAATTGAAATCTGCTAAGGAAGCTCGTAAGATGACAGAGGCACAGTATAGTGACTATGTCGTTGCGAATGGTAAGAAGATAGATGTGAAGGCTTCTGCTTATAAGGATGTGTATATTACTGACTTGCATGGTGTTTATACTATAACTGTTGTAGCCGTAAATGGTGGTGAGAAGACATCTCAGTCAGTTGAGTTTACGGGTCTTGACTATAAGGCTTTAGGCTCTTTCCCATATATGTCGGAGATGTTTGGTGATATGGGTAAGGTTGATGTTGAGTATTCTGAGATTGGAAATCGTTACCGTATCAAGAGTCTTTGGGCAGAAGGTTATGGATTCTCATTTAGTCCAGATGGTTCTAAGGTGACCGTTTATCCAGCTTCTATGGTGACTGGTTATGTTCATCCAAGTTACGGTATGATGTCTGTAGCTGATCAAGGTAGTTCTTATGATGAAGCAACAAAGACTTTTACTTTCAATTTCAAGTATTTAGTTTCGGCAGGTTCTTTTGGTATAAAGGTTGAAACATTGACTTTGAAGAATTAAGTAAAAAGATTTTTTATAAATTAAATAGGGCTCTCTGTGCAGTATCATATCTGTTCAGGGAGCTTTTTTAATGTTATAGGCAATTAATGTGGTTTGTTTTGCGTTATGTTCTATAAATGTTATAACATTTGAAGAATGAGGTTTGACAAACTAAAGAAACAATTAGAGCTGTTGATTCTCCTGTCTGATGGGCGCAACTATACGATTGAGGAGCTGTGCAAGCGGATGGAGTTGTCGCGTAGGAATTTCTATTATCTGCTCGACTTCATCAAGCACGCTGGCTTTATCGTGTTCAAGAATCAGGGTTGTTACCATATTGATCGTCGCTCTCCTTTCTTTACGCAGTTACTGCAGACGATTCAGTTCACGGACAGGGATATCAAGACAATCCACAGTGTACTGATGATGGCAGGTAATGACAGCGAGATGGTGAACCAGCTACGACAGAAGCTGGAGAATGCTTACAGCTTATCTGTGTCGGCTGATTCCCCTGTCCGTCGTCAGATGGATAGTAATTTGAAAATGTTACGCAAGGCAATGAACGAAAAAAGGACGGTTCGTCTGGTCGGTTATTCCAGTCCGCATAGCCATACTGTGAAGGACCGTATCGTGGAACCTTTCCTCCTGCTGCATGACAATCAGGATGTCCGTTGCCATGAGTTGGTGTCGGGTGCGAACAAGACGTTCAAGATTTCACGTATGACGGGTGTGGAAATGTTGGATACACCGTGGCTGCATGAAGACAGTCACAGGCAGGTATTCACCGACATATTTATGTTCAGCAGTGAGGAACGTCATCGTGTGAGGCTTCGGTTAGGGCAGTTGTCGCATAACCTCTTCGTGGAGGAATATCCGCAGGGAGCTCATTATGTTACACCGAATGAAGACGGTTCATGGCTTTTAGACATAGAAGTCTGCGACTACCGTGGCTTGGGTCGCTTTGTTCTTGGTTTGTTCAAGGATATTGAGGTCGTAGAGGGCGATGGCTTCAAGGCGTATATGAAGGACGAGATAAACAGCCTCGTCTCCGCCCCTTTCTGAATGATAATGAAGAATTGCTTGTCTTAAAGCACTTAAACTGTATTATTGGTCTATATAATAAATGTTGCAAACAGAGCGAAGTCATTATCCGTAAAACGATTCATCATCAGTGTTAATCTATATAATAATGTTGCAAATAGAACGAAGTCATTACCCTTAAATGTATTTGTCAGCGGGCTCTTGATACATTTTGCCCGTTTTATCGTTCATTATAGTACATCATCATCTATTATCCTCTCACCTCCAGCAAAACATCCTCCTCCTTCGGAGGGCTTGGGGAGGATCTTAATTCAGGACAATGTTTACACGTAGGATTTTATCAGTTTTATTGTTATTTACCGCCCTCATCGTCCATGCACAGCAGGCACGGTGGGTGGGTACGTGGGCTTGTGCACCACAGACCGTTGACAAGGCGTTCATGCCTTATAACAACCAGATGACCAACCGCTCCGTGCGGCAGGTTGTGAAAGTCAGTATTGGCGGCAGTATTATCCGCTTGCAGCTAAGTAATGAACTCTCTTCAGAGCCTGTTGAGATTACCAGTGTCTATATAGCAAAGGCAGGAGAAGGACATGAAATCCAGAAGAACTCGGCAAAGTATCTTCTGTTTCGTAATAAGCGGAGTGTTACCATACCTGCTGGAAAGGCGGTGTTCTCGGATGCGTTGAAGTTCAACCTGCAACCCTTGGAACGTTTGTCGATTACAATCAACTACCTCAAGGCTCCGAAAGAGCCTACAGTTCACATGGGTTCGCGCACCACATCTTACATTATGCGTGGCGTGACAAACGCCTATGCCGATTTCTCCACAGCCTTCAAGGAAGACCATTGGTTTAATATTTCCGCCATTGACGTGTTCGACTCCTTTGCTTCCAGTATTGCCATTCTTGGCAACAGCATCACCGATGGTAAGGGAAGTACCACGAATGGGCAGGACCGTTGGCCTGACTTTATGTCAGCTGTACTGAACGGAGAGAACGTTTCCAGTGCTCCGAAAACTCCGAAAACGGGTGTGTTGAACCTTGGAATCGGTAATAACCGCATCCTGTCTGTGGGGTTGGGACAGCCGGGAAAGGAACGCTTTGACCGTGATATACTTGGACAACGTGGACTTCGTGCGGTAATCATCTTTGAGGCAATCAATGACATTGGCACTTCTACCAATCCTGAAGAGACTGCCCGTCAGCTGATTGAAGCCTATCATGTGATGATTACGAAGGCTCACCAGCGTGGACTGAAGGTTTATATGGGTACGATAACACCTTTCAGTGGCTGTAGATACTATTTTACCGAAGCACGTGAAGCGGCACGCAAGACAGTGAATGAATGGATAAGAACAACTCGGGAAATCGACGGTTTCATCGACTTTGATGCCCTTATGTGCGACCCTGTTGCACCTGAACAGTTGCGTAAGGAATGGCATATTGGTGACTGGTTGCATCCTAACCCTGCGGGATATAAAGAGATGGGGGAGTATGCGGCGAAGAAGATGTAGGATTTCTCCCAGCCCCTCCGAAGGAGAGGAGCTTCCTTTTTTGCTATGACTTGGAAAAAGAGGTAAGTTTATGGTGGGGTAGATTGACAGATGTTTTATCGTTGGAAATAGATTGAGGATATTTTTGGCTCTTCTCCAAAAGCATCTGATGCATTATTGTAAAACTGCTTGAGGATGACGCAAGCTCTTCTTTAAAACCGTTGGATGGGCTGGTAGCAGTTATTATAAAGAGCTTGATTGTGGGCTCTGTTTCTTCCAACAAACTACATATTCTGGATTTATCAGTACGCTGATAAATATGTTTTTTACGAAAATAATTATTTATTCTCGTGAAAAAAACAATTATTCTCACGAAAGTTATGGGTTTGCTTTCGTGAGAATAATAGGGGTTGTAATGCTTTTCTTTTATAGAAAAGATATGTTTTAAAAGTCTGATTATAGCTTGATAATCAATGTGATTACACCTTTCTGGAAAGGAAGGAATGTTATTCTGCCGTCAGTTCAAGCACCCGGCTTGCACTCTCATAGGCTGAGAGAACCATCAGCCCCACTTTCATCAGGTAATCACCCGTGTATCTTTGTCCGTTGCAGTGCAGTGCAGAAGTCGTGTTAGGCATAAGATTGATTTCCTTCACCGTGTAAGTGCGGTTGGCATCCAGCCCCTGTAGGCGTACAGCCTGCTGTGGTTCGGAGTAGCGTGGGTGCAGGTCGTAGGCGAAGAGCACTGCCTTCTTCTTGTCCTGCGATACATAGTTTACTGCCATATGATGGGTCTCGTAGGGTGAAATCAGGCGATAGAGCTCTCCGTCAAGAATGACATTTTTCAGTCGGTTCCAGTTAGTAACGGCATCCTGTGTGAACTTGTAATCCTCCGGTTTCATCGTTTTCAGGTCAAGGTCGAAGCCGAGTTTACACATACTTGCTACGTCTGTCCGGAACTTGATGCTTGTTCGTCTGTTCCAGTTCGTGACGTGTGCTGCCAGTGCCTTTGATGGGAAGAACTTCGACATACTGTATTGTATGTAGAGACGTTCGTATGGGTCGGTATCGTCGGAAGGCCAGAACTCACCGTAATATTTCAAAGCCTGATAGTCGCATCGGCCGCCACCACCAGAGCAGAGCATCATCTCCAGCTTTGGATATTTTGCTTGAATACGGTCGAGAACCTTATAAAGCCCGCGTACATATTCGATGTATAGGTTGCCTTGGTTTGCCTTCTGATAAGGAGAGTATATGTTTGTGATAGGGCTGTTGCAGTCCCATTTGAAGTAAACAATGCTCGGATTCTCCGTCATCAGACGGTCTACGATACTGAAGACATAGTCCTGTACCTCCGGATTGGAAAGGTCGAGCACTAATTGATGACGGTAGTAGTATGTCTCACGGTTAGGCAGTTCAATCACCCAGTTCTTATGTTTCTCGTAGAGTTCACTCTTAGGATTGACCATTTCAGGTTCAATCCACAGCCCGAACTTTACGCCCGCTGTCTCTGTAGCTTTGGTCAATGCAGGAATACCACCGGGCAGTTTTGTGCGAGTTGGTTCCCAGTCGCCCAGTCCGGCACGATCGTCCTTGCGTGGGTACTTGTTGCCAAACCAGCCGTCATCCAATAGGAACATGTCAACACCCAGTTCCTTTGCGTCCTTCATCAGCAGTGCAAGCGTCTCCTGAGTGAAGTCGAAGGCAGTATTCTCCCAGTTGTTGAGAAGCGTCATACGGTTTCCCTCGCCGTTCCAGAGCTGATACCTGCGTGCCCAGTTCTGCAGATTACGGCTTGCCTGACCTGTTCCGTTCTCGCTCAAGGTGAAGATGAATTCTGGTGTTTTGAAATTCTCGCCAGCCTTCAGCTTATAATTTGAAGCGTAAGAATTGATGGCGGGGATGACACGGAGGCAGTTTACATTGTCTATCTCAAAGGTAAAACTGAAATTACCTGTCCATCCGATAGTGCCCAGCATCACCCGTCCTTGGTTCTCCTGTGCAGGCTGGTCGAAGCCTATTTCAAAGAAAGGCTCACTCTGTTCGGCTGCGCGTGTGCCAAGTTTCGTGTCTACAATCTTCTTGCCAAACTGTAATTGCTGTACGGCTGGCTGACCTTCACGAGCCCAGTCGCTGTGGTAGTTGGTAAGAAAATACTTGGAACTGTTGAAATAGAACATACCACTTGCGTAACGCCAGAGTATGATGGACGACTTCTCGTTGTGCTTTATCTCGCTCCATGTCTTGATGACATTCTCCTTCATATATGCCACATAATGGAGGGTTACCTGCACAGCATATTTGTCGTCAGCTAACTCTATGATGGTTTCTGTTCCACCTGGTACGGCTTTTTGTGTACTTTTTTTATAATATAAGTAAGTAGTCTGATTGCCGTCTGCGTGTGTAATCGCCAGTGCCGGTTCAAACATATCCTCGCCGCCCGAGCCCGGATAAGCCTCACGCCCACGAATGCCATAGGCACCGTCAGAGCCAGCATAGATGTTCCAGTTGAAGTGGTCGAAGTCTGCTGTGCTGTTCAGTTTCTCGCCTAAGTAGACCTGATAGAGTCTGTTCTTAGGTGATACCTGCAGAATGAGGTCAATGTTATCCGTGTTGATGCGGATGGATTGTTTGTCGGCTGCTCCTATGCTGAGGCTTAGGAGGGTGCAGACGAAGAGTAATAATAGCTTTTTCATCTGTGTATTCTTAATTGTTCTTGTTATTTATATTGTGTCCGCTCTTGCTGTTATGAAGTTGTTATAAAGCAATGCTGTTCTCTGCTTCGAGGTCTATACCAGCTTCCACAGTTTCCTCTTGCGGCTTTTCCATCTTCTTTTTCATCCTGCTTTTAATTGACCTTATGGCTTGTGACGTACAGCAGAAGGCATCAGCTTTCTGCTCGTCGGTCATTCCGTTATGTTCCATTATGTAGTAGAATGTCTCCTTTGGTGTGAAGGCATAACGGGGATTGTTGAGGATATAGGCAAGGTCATAGTCAAAGTTAGGCATAATAGCATTGAGTGCCTGCTGTTCACGTTTGCCCATCTGTGAGATGTTCCCACCTTTCAGAATCATGTAAAGTGTGTCTATTCCCAGCTTGATCTGCTCGATGGAATCAGCTGTTTTGTTGTCTCCACTATGTATATGTACCTGTTGTCTCAGTTGTTCCAGTTCGTTGAGTTTGCTGTCAATTTCAGCTTTCATTTCGTCAATTGTCGCATTCTTGCGTCGGAGGGTCAGCTGGATGTTCTGCTCTGTTTCCTCCTGTTGTCTGCGATAGACAAGCAGTTGTTGGTGCATACGACGGCGAAACCATATTACGATGCCCACTGTAAGGAGTATCAGAAGGATAGCAAGATAAGCGATGTAGAGTTGCAGCTGTAGGGCTTTACGCTGTGCGACAGCCACCTCATAGCGGTCCTGAACCTGCACAATCTCGATGTCTTTCTCCGGTGAAACCGATAAAATCTGTCTTTTTTCTATTCGTTTCCGCACCTCTTCGATGTGGCGTTCCTGGTCTTTTCGTATGCGAGGCTTGAAGGATTCAGCCTTCTTGACATACAGCAGGGCGGAGTCACGTTGTCCCATTTGGTTGAATACGGAAGCCTTCCCGATATAGATGTCGGTCAACCGGTGGCTTCGTTTGTTCCCATTACTGTGTCGGGCTGCGTGGTTGAAGTATTCGAGTGCCAGTTTATATGCGCCGTTCTGTGCGTTCAGTTGGGCTATACGATAGTATGTGTTGAACTTCAGTGAGTCTTCTGTTACGGTGAAAAGGTGCTTTTCTGCTGCTTTCAGCTGACACATTGCATTGCGGGTCTTGTGCTTAGCCATGTAGAAAGCTGCACTGTCAAGCCGCATACGGGTGATTCCATCGTCTGTGGCAGGATAGTTGGGAAGTTTCTTTTGGCTGCACGAAAGCAAAGTCAAGAGGCTTACCAGTAGTAAAAAGGTTCTTTTCTTCATACTTGCAAAGATACACATTCTGCTGCGTATTGCCAAATCAGGGTGAGGGGAAAGGAGGTGAAAAGCTATCTTGAAGCTCGGTAAAGTGCGAAAAAGAAGGAACTTTTATAACTTATGTTGTGTCAAAGAATTGGTTTGTTTGTCTGTAAGTAATTGATAATTAGATTTCTTTCTGTTGTGTCTGTGTCAATACCAAAGGGGGTGTTGCATTGCGTGACATTCTTGTTTACCTTTGCATTGACAATAAGTTCTAATATATGTCATCTGCAAATCATAAACCTGCGGCGACGTGATTGCGTTTAAGCGTTGGCGCAGGTTTTTATTTAAGAGTTTTCCCAAGTCTTCTCAAGTTGAGGAGATTGTTTATAATAGTTTCTCGAAAGGCAGCGTTAAATAGCTGTAAAGGAGAATAAATCAAAAGGTTTATATGGTGAAGCGAATTTTGTCAGCAATGTCACTCAGTATCTTTATGGCAGTATTGGTTAATGCCGAACAGAAGGATATTCCGATGAAATCTGATAAAAAAGAGGTTCGGAAAGATTCTGTCGATACTATAAAAGTGGTAAATGAAACACCTGTGAAGATTATTTGTTGTATTCCTCCAATGCCATCTTTTCCAGGTAATATCCAACAGTTTCTTAGTGATAATCTGGTATGGCCAGCTGGTCGTAAGAACAAAAAGGTTGAAGGAAAGGTGATTGTTAAGTTTTATATAGAACGTGACGGCACTTGTTCTCAGTTCAAGATACTTCGTTCGTTGAACCCTGCTTTTGATGCCGAGGCGTTAAGGGTATTGAAGTTAATGCCGAAGTGGAATGTGGATTCAATGGCTGAAGGTGGGACTTGGTTTGTTTTGCCTGTTAGATTTAAGAAGCAAAAAAGTCAACTTTAAAAGTATATTGTCATGATAAAGAAATTGTTGTTAGTCCTATTAGTAAGTTTGTTTGCTGTTGGTAATGTCAATGCGCAGAAGCAGAAAAGGTCGATGAAACCGAAGAAAAAGGAATGTTTTGAACGTCCTTACTGTGTAGAACCAAGCGTTTCTCCTGTTTGCGATACATTGAATGTGGACACATTAGGGGCAAAGATGTTTGAAACAGTTGAGGGATTGAAACCTTCATTTCCGGGTGATCTGTTGAACTTTATAGCATTAAATCTCCAGTATCCGCCCGAATTGTCTGAAAATACGGTGTCGGGAAGAGTTATTGTAAAGTTTTTTGTGACCCCTTCTGGTCGTTGTTGTCTGTTTAGGATTATGCGTTCCGTAGACCCATATTTGGATAGGGAGGCACTTCGTGTGCTGAAACTGATGCCTGCATGGGAGTGGGAAAGAAGACCGAAGCAAGGAGTTTGGCAGCTTGTACCAGTCACTTTCAGGTTATTATAAGAACAGGTTGCTCATATTACAGCCACACGTTGTAAGGTGTTTAGTCGTTGTTAAGATTGGTGCTTGCCCTCCGCACGGTTGGTGTTTGCCAAGAGCACCAACCGTGCGAAGCACCAGCACATAGGTAGAAAAGAGTAACTGTAGTCTATTAAGCAGCTGGGTTATGCTTTCAATCAGTATGACAAAGGGCGGACTAAATCCATACTTTTCTTTCTATAAGTTTCAACCTCAAATTTCCAACGGCTTTTTGCCACAGTCTTATTCTTTTATCGTACCTTTGCAGTAACGAAGATAATAACAAAAAATAAAGGAATAATTATGGCAAAGAAAGCTTTATTGATGATCCTTGATGGATGGGGTAACGGTAAGCACGGTAAGGGTGATGTAATCTATAACACACCGACACCTTACCTGGACTATTTGAATGCAGTCAGTGCACACTCTGAGTTGCAGGCTTCAGGCGAGGATGTAGGTCTTCCAGACGGTCAGATGGGTAACTCTGAAGTTGGTCACTTGAATATCGGTGCTGGTCGTATCGTTTACCAGGACCTCGTGAAAATCAACAAGGCTTGCCAGAGTGGTGACATCTTGAAGAACCAGGGTATCATTGATGCATACAGCTATGCACAGAAGAATGGTAAGAAACTCCATTTGATGGGTCTGACCTCAACAGGTGGTGTTCACTCTTCACTTGACCACCTCTTCAAGCTCATCGAGATCGGTAAGGAATATAATCTCAAGGACGTTTACGTTCATTGCTTCATGGACGGACGTGACACTGACCCGAAGAGCGGTGCTGGTTTCGTTGCAGACATTCAGAAAGTATGCGATGCAAATGATGCACATATCGCTTCGGTTGTCGGTCGTTTCTATGCAATGGACCGTGACAAGCGTTGGGACCGTGTAAAGGAAGCATATGACCTGCTCGTTGAGGGCAAGGGTGTACAGGCTGCTGACATGGTCAAGGCTGTTGAGGCAAGCTATGCAGAGGGCGTGACTGACGAGTTCATCAAGCCTATCACAAACTCTTCAGTGAATGGTAAGATTGAGGAGGGTGACGTTGTCATCTTCATCAACTTCCGTAACGACCGTGCCAAGGAGCTTACATTGGTACTCACACAGCAGGATATGGCAGAGGAAGGTATGCACACAATCAAGGACCTGCAGTTCTACTGTATGACTCCATACGATGCAAACTTCAAGAACGTGAATATCCTCTTCCCGAAGGAAAACGTAATGGATACACTGGGTGAATACCTCAGCAAGCTCGGCAAGAAGCAGCTTCATACAGCTGAGACGGAGAAGTATGCGCACGTAACCTTCTTCTTCAATGGTGGTCGTGAACAGCCTTATGAGGGTGAGGACCGTATCCTGGTGCCTTCTCCAAAGGTGGCAACATACGACTTGAAGCCAGAGATGAGTGCTTTCGAGGTGAAGGATAAACTTGTTGGTGCTATAAATACACAGGAGTACGACTTCATCGTTGTGAACTTTGCTAACGGTGACATGGTGGGTCATACGGGTGTTTACAATGCTATTGCAAAGGCTGTATGGGCTGTTGACCATTGCGTAAAGGAGGTTGTCGAGGCAGCGAAGGCTAACGATTATGAGGCAATCATCATCGCTGACCATGGTAATGCGGATAACGCAATCAATGAGGATGGCAGTCCAAACACTGCTCACTCGCTGAATCCTGTACCATTCATCTATGTTACTGACAACAATTCAGCAACTGTAAAGAATGGTCGACTGGCTGACGTTGCGCCTTCAATCCTTCACATCATGGGCTTGGAACAGCCTGCTGATATGACAGGTGAGAACCTTATAAATGACTAAACAGGTTTTAATAAAACTAAAATAATCGTATCCCAAAGGCTGAAAATGTCTTTGGGATTTGTTTTTTCCTTATCTTTGTACCCGTAAGGAATTTTTCCTTTTTGAGTTTTATAGATGTTAATGTCTAATTTTTAAATAGTAAATTATTATGGATTTAAAGAAAATAGCGTTATCTTTCGTAGTAGCATTCGGTCTTTGTACACTCAGTGCACAGGCGCAGTGTGCAGTAAAGTGTGATAACACATCCAGTCAGCAGCAGGTTGACAAGCAGGCAAAGAAGTGTCCGAATTCAGGAAAGAATTGTGACAGGCAGCAGACTAAGGCTTGCGATAAGCAATCATCAAAGGCTTGCAAGAAGCAGTCAGCGAAGGCTTGTAACCAAAGAAAAAAGAACTGTCAGCCAGTCTGCAAGAAAGAAGGAGCAAAGAAGGTACAGAAGTGCTGCAAGAAGTAATGCAAGTGAAATAAGAGTAATTGATTACTTGAAAATAAGAAAGTCGTGTCGGAAAGGCACGACTTTTTTGTTATTATCGGAACTTTATCGTACTTTTGTAGAAAGTAATCTGCACTCGGCATAATGAATGCAAGCATTCTTCTGCTCTCGTTTGCATTACTTTTGTAGAAAGTAATCTGCACTCGACATAATGAATGCAAGCATTCTTCTGCTCTCGTTATATTATTCTCGCAGATAAAAAATATCGCAATGAACGTAAAGATAGAACCATCGTGGAAACAGCAACTGGGTGGTGAGTTTGATAAACCTTACTTCCAACAGCTGGCAGAACAGGTAAGACAAGAGTACGCACAGTATCCTTGTTATCCACCGGGACAACTGATATTCAATGCCTTTAACCTTTGTCCTTTCGATAAGGTGAGGGTTGTGATTATCGGACAGGACCCTTATCACGAGCCGGGACAGGCAATGGGCTTGAGCTTCTCGGTGCCTGATGGAGTGCCACTACCACCGTCATTGCAGAATATCTATAAGGAGATTGCGGCCGATTTGGGTACGCCAACCCATCAGTCGGGCGACTTGACACGCTGGGCAGAGCAGGGAGTTCTCCTGCTGAATGCTACGCTTACAGTCCGTGCACACGCAGCCAACAGTCATCAGCAGTTAGGGTGGGGTACTTTTACGGATGCGGCTATCAAGGCTCTCAGTGATGGACGAGAGAACTTGGTCTTTATGCTTTGGGGAGGTTTTGCTCGTAGTAAGAAGAGTCTTATCGACCAGCAGCGGCACTGTGTCATAGAGAGTGTACACCCTTCGCCGCTCTCTGCGAACCGTGGAGGATGGTTTGGGCAGCATCAGTTCTCACGTTGTAATGCCTATTTGACTTCTTGTGGGCTTTCGCCTATTGAGTGGTAATGTTAGTCAATAGCTATGGAATGGGTTTTAGAAGAGTCATGGCGTGAGAAGCTGAAGGATGAACTGGATAAATCCTACTACAAGGAATTGGTAGAAAAGGTTACAGGGGAGTATAGGAACAATGCTTGCTATCCGCCTGAAGAGATGATTTTCAATGCCTTCAACCTTTGTCCTTTTCATAAGGTAAAGGTTGTTATTGTGGGGCAAGACCCTTATTTTAAAGCTGGTCAGGCTATGGGTCTGAGCTTTTCTGTCTCTGAAAAAGAATCTCCTCTGCCCTCATTGCGAACTATCTATAAGGCACTTGGGGTCAGTATCGATGGGGCTGATAAGCCTTCGGGAGACCTTACACGCTGGGTTGAACAAGGTGTGTTGTTGTTGAATACAACTCTGACTGTGCGTGAGAATCAGCCTAACAGTCATCGGAAATACAAGTGGAGGCTTTTCACGGATGCTGTTATCAGGGCACTGGATGCTGATCGTGAGCACATTGTCTTTATGTTATGGGGACGCATTGCGCAACGAAAGGAGCGTTTTGTTCATGTAGATAATGATAGGCATATGGTACTAAAGGCAGTACACCCTTCACCTTTGGCTTTTTGTCGTTATGGAGAATGGGATGGAAAAGACCATTTCGGGTGCTGCAATATATATTTAAAGGAGAATGGAATTGTGCCTGTTGATTGGATGGTAGTGGGTCAATAAGTAGGCGAGCGAACAAGTTGATAAGTAAACGAGTTGCTTGTTTAAATGCGTATAAGGCGTATTTGCCTTGTAAGGCTTATAGGGATAAGATAGCTTGATTTCCAAATTAAAGCCTTAAAATAAGGTTCGGAGGGATTTTTTTTCGTGAAAATAATTTGAAGAAGCACCCTGAATCAATGAACAAAGGGGGTAGAGAGTACGGCAAAAGACAGTTGAAAATGAAATAATTTAGCGTTAAGAAAGATGGGTAATACGTATAATCATATTTTTATGGTGGGTAATGTGCTTGTCTCACCGGACATCATTAATGTAAAGTTCTGCTGCGACCTTGATAAATGTCACGGTCAGTGCTGCATTGAAGGCGATGCCGGTGCACCCGTAACCTTGGACGAGACGATGGAGATTGAGAATGTTCTCGATACCGTTTGGGGTGATTTGTCGGCCTCAGGGCAAGCAGTTATCGACAAGCAGGGCGTTGCTTATACTGATGAAGAAGGTGAGCTGGTGACGAGTATTGTTGGCGGTAAGGATTGTGTGTTCACTTGTTACGAGAACGGCTGTTGCCTTTGTGCGCTGGAGCGTTCTTATCGTAATGGTAAGACCGGTTTTGTGAAGCCTGTTTCTTGTTCATTGTATCCGATTCGTGTAAAAGACTTTGGTAACGGTACCTGCGGTATCAATTACCATCATTGGCGTATCTGTTCGGATGCACGAAAAAAAGGAGAAGAACTGAATCTTCCTCTTTATAAGTTCTTGAAGGAACCGCTCACCCGCAGATTTGGCAAGGAGTGGTATGAGGAGTTGTGTGAAGTAGCTCTTCAGTTGACAAGTGAACAAGTTGATTAGTTGACCAGTTACTTGTCCAAAGGATAATCCTCTTTGGTCTATATCGGCAGTAACTTGTTTACCCGTCTACTTGTTAAAACCCATCAACTTTTCCTGAACTGTGAGGGACTCATCCCCACGTGCTCCTTAAAGTATTTACCCATGAAACTCTGATTGGCAAAGTTCATCTCATCGGCAATCTGCTTGATGCTCATCGTACTGTTCCTGAGCATCACACGCAACTCACGTGTGACGTAGGAATCAATCCATTCGCTTGGTGTCCGTCTGCTGACAGTGCGCACGGTTTCAGAGAGGTATTTTGACGTGATGCACAGATGCTTGGCATACCAGCTGACGCGACGTTCGGTGCGGTAGTTCTTTTCTACAGCTTGTATGAAGTTGTGGAAGATAACCTCAGCACGTGTCTGTCCCTCATCTCCAACCTGTTGGAAGCGGTAGATGATGTTACTCATGTCGATGATCAGTGCCTTCAGCATCGTCATGACCAGTTCACGGCGGAAGCGATGACCAGTATCTTCAATCTTCTGTCTTATATGTATGATGTCGTTCTCCAAAGCCTTTGTCTGTTCTGATTCAAGGTGGAAAACGGGATGTGTACGTGCAAAGAGGAAGAGAGCTGAGAGTCCGTGTATTCCACTGACGATGTTTTGGAAGAAATCATATGACATGATGAGTGCTATTCCCTTGCAGTCAGGCGATAGGATATAGTCGCCTACAACCTGCTCTTCACTTATGATGATGACATCTCCGGCACTTACTTCATGTTCTTTTGTGTCAACTGTGTATTGGGCTTTGCCGCTGGTACAGAGCGCAAGGAAGAGCGACTTCATGCGTGAAGGATTTGCAGGAAGCGGTACTTTCGTTATATCCTCAAAGAGAATCAGGTCGTTGTCTATGTATTTCCCTTCGGGATAGACATGCTTGGCATGGGCTACATTTACTTCGACGAGTCTTATGTTTCTGTTCATTTTCCTTTTGTTTTGAAACTGCAAATATACTCATTTATTTCTTTTTTCGGTACGTTTATGGGAAAAAAGGAACAATTTGGAGAGGGATAAGGGGGCTGTAGGGGTGGATAGACGATGATAAGGCTGTGATAAGCGTTCCGATAGAATCAAAAAAAACTCCCCTTCTCATCGTGTGAGGAGGGGAGTTTCTTTATGTTATCAGCTTTGGAAGCTGTTTCTTAGCCTGCTTTGAAAGACTTATGCGTCAATGTTTGCATAGGTTGCGTTCTTCTCGATGAACTCACGGCGAGGCTCAACATCATCGCCCATCAGCATTGAGAAAATCTCATCAGCATCAGCAGCATTCTCGATAGTTACCTGCTTTAAGAGTCGTGTCTTCGGGTCCATAGTGGTTTCCCAGAGCTGTTCCGGATTCATCTCACCAAGACCTTTGTAACGTTGTGTGTGGATAGTCTTGCCGTCTTCACTTCCGTTGGCATACTTGTCAATGAATGCCTGGCGCTGCTGCTCCGTGTAGCAGTATTCGCTTATCTTCTTGTAAGTACACTTGTAGAGTGGTGGAGTTGCGATATACAGGTGTCCCTGCTCGATAACCTTTGGCATATAACGGTAGAAGAGTGTCATGATCAGTGTGTCGATGTGAGAACCATCGACGTCGGCATCGGTCATGATGATAATCTTATCGTAGCGAAGTTTATCGGTGTTTGCCTCAAAGTCGCCTTCATCCTCAACGCCAAAGCGTACACCGATAGACTGAATAATGTTCATGACAGACTCTGCCTCGAATACACGATGACGCTGAACCTTCTCAACATTCAGAATCTTACCACGGAGAGGAAGGATTGCTTGTGTGTAACGGTCACGTCCCTGCTTGGCTGAACCACCCGCAGAATCACCCTCGACAAGGAAGATTTCGCAGTCCTTAGGGTCCTTGTTGGAACAGTCAGCCAGCTTTCCTGGCAGACCGCCGCCGCTCATCACGTTCTTACGTTGTACGCTCTCACGTGCCTTGCGGGCTGCAATACGGGCTGTAGCAGCAAGGATAACCTTGTTGCAAATCATCTTAGCCTCGTTAGGATGCTCCTCAAGGTAATCGGACAGTGCCTCACCGACAGCCTGCTGGACGGCACCAGAGACCTCGCTGTTGCCCAGCTTGGTCTTTGTCTGACCCTCAAACTGTGGCTCTGCAACCTTGATGGAGATGACAGCTGTCAATCCTTCGCGGAAGTCTTCACCTGCAATCTCAATCTTGGCTTTCTCTAACTGCTTTGAAATCTGTGGGTCATTGTCAGCGTATGTCTTAAGTGTACGTGTCAATGCGGTACGGAATCCCTGCAGATGAGTACCACCCTCGATGGTGTTGATATTGTTAACGTATGAGTGGATGTTCTCTGTATAGTCGGTGTTGTACATCACAGCGACCTCGATTGGGATGTTCTGCTTCTCGGTCTTGAGGTAGATAACATCATCGAAGAGGTGCTGACGATGGCGGTCAACGTAACGGACAAACTCCTTCAGACCGTCTTTGGCATGGAAGACTTCAGTGTGAGTCTTGCCTGTTTCAGGGTCAGGACGAAGGTCGGAAAGGGTAATCTTGATGCCTGCATTCAGATAAGCCAGCTCACGCATACGGCGTGCAACGATATCCCACTGGTAGACTGTTGTCGTGAAGATGTCCGAATCTGGCCAGAACTGCTGGCGTGTACCGGTCTTTTCAGTCTCGCCAATAACCTTTACAGGATAGAGCGGCTTCCCCTTCTCGTACTCCTGCTGATAGATTTTACCATCACGGAAGACCTGTGACTTCATGTGTGATGAAAGTGCATTCACACAACTTACACCCACACCATGCAGACCACCGCTGACTTTGTAAGAACCCTTGTCGAACTTGCCACCTGCGTGCAGGACGGTCATAACGACTTCAAGGGCGCTCTTGTGGAGTTTCTCATGTTCGTCAACGGGGATACCACGACCGTCATCTTCAACGGTGATGGAATTATCTTCGTTGATGGTAACCTCGATGCTCTGGCAATAGCCAGCCATAGCTTCGTCGATAGAGTTGTCGACGGTCTCGTTAATCAAGTGGTGGAGTCCCTTTTCACTGATATCGCCAATATACATGGCAGGACGCTTGCGTACTGCTTCCAGACCTTCGAGGACCTGGATGTTACTGGCGGAGTAATTATTCTCGTTTTCTTGATTTTCTACCATTTTTGTTAGATTGTTCTTATAGTATGCAAAGATACACTTTTTCCTTTACATGAGGAAATAAAAAGCTGCAAAAAACATAAGGCTGTTCCTAAAAAATCCTTGTTGAAAGGTTCAGCTCGTGGAAGTGGCAGACTCTTCGTTTCTTTTTTCTTTTATACGGCTTTTTCACCCTCTTCTTCTGTTGGATAGCCTGCTGTTTTCTTTCAGTAGGAAGGTGTTTCTGCTTGCATGGTTCGTGTGTTCCTGCTTGCTGTTGGGGCGAATTCCGTTGTCTTTGGCGTCGGTTTTGCCTTCAATATTGTAAAATAGCTTTATACAACGAAAGCCGTAATCCTCTCGGATTACGGCTCTGTTATTCTTTTCAGCTATGACTGAAAGCCTTTCTTATCCCAATGCAGCTACGTGCTTGCAGAGAGCAGACTTCAAGTTAGCTGCCTTGTTCTGGTGGATGATATTGGTCTTAACCAATTTGTCCAACATCTTCTGCACGGTAGGGTAGAGCTTGACAGCCTCTTCCTTATCCGTCATATTACGCAACTTGCGAACGGCGTTACGCATAGTCTTAGCATAATATTTGTTGTGCAGGGTCTTAACCTTGTCCTGACGGATTCTCTTCAATGATGATTTGTGATTTGCCATCTTTGTTTTCTTCTTTTATTTTTACTTGTAGTCCCTAGCAGAGTCGAACTGCTCTTTAGAGAATGAAAATCTCTCGTCCTAACCGATAGACGAAGGGACCATAGCTGTTTTGCGGGTGCAAAGGTAGCCCATTTATTTCAATCAGCCAAACTTTTTGCGAATAAATTTCTGTAAGATGCTGTATTTTTGTACTTTTGCATTGTTTTTAATATGATTTTAAAGTCAAAGGCTATAGTTCTGCGTTCTCTGAAGTTCGGTGATTCATCGCTGATAATCGACATGTTTACCGAGCTCGAGGGGCGTATTTCCTTTATTACACGTATTCCCAAGACGGCTAAAGGCAAAATCAAGAAGCAGTATTTCCAACCGCTGACCCTGCTTGACCTTGAGTTTGATTACCGCCAGCGTACGTCATTGCAACGGATAAAGGAGGTGCGCATCCTCCGCCCTTACGGCTCTATCCCCTTTGATCCGGTAAAGTCGGCTATTCTTCTTTTCCTTTCTGAATTCCTTTATTATGTTACGCGCGGTGAACAGCAGAATGTCCACCTATATAATTATGTGTGTGCGAGTATGGAATGGCTGGATGAGGCTGAGCGTGATTACGCCAATTTCCACCTTGTCTTCATGATGCGTCTGAGCCGTTTTGTGGGTTTCTTCCCTAATCTTGATGCCTTTCAGCCCGGTGCCTGCTTTGACCTTCGCAATGCCACTTTTACCAGTCGTGTTCCGCTTCATCCTGACTACCTGCTCCCTGTTGAAGCAGCTGGCATCAACCGTCTCATCCGTATGGACTATGAGAATATGCACCTCTTCCGCCTTTCCCGTCACGAGCGCAACCAAATCTCTGATACGGTCCTGCGTTATTATCGCATCCATGTGCCTGATATGCCCGAACTGAAGAGCTTTCACGTGCTGCGTGAGCTGTTTAGTTAAGGTGCTTTACGATGTTGTTCAGGCGTTAATAATGCTCCTAAGCAACCGTATATTATACTTATAGGTAGTCTTTATTGAATTATTTTCATGAAAAAAAATATTTATCTTCATGAAAAGAAATATTTATCTTCATGAAAATAATTTCTTTTTTTCATGATAATAATTCGCGATTGGTATTTTGTTGTTTGTTTTTTTATTACTTTTGTGTGCTTGGAACATTGAGTGTCTAACTTTGTCTATATATAATATGTAAGTCTATGAAATTAACAGAACAGCTCAGCAGTATGCTTCATGGCGTGCTGCTGATTACCTTGTTTGCCTGTGCAGCGTTCTATATCGGTGATATGGGATGGGTGAAGGCACTTTCGTTAAGTCCGATGGTCGTTGGTATCATCCTGGGTATGCTTTATGCCAATAGCCTTCGCAATAATCTTCCAGAGACCTGGGTGCCGGGCATTGCCTTCTGTGGGAAGCGTGTGTTGCGCTTCGGCATTATCCTTTATGGCTTTCGTCTGACCTTTCAAGACGTGGTAGCTGTGGGCTTTTCTGCTATAATTGTGGATGCGATTATCGTATGCGGAACAATTCTCTTGGGTGTTTTGCTGGGCAAGCTCTTGAAAATGGACCGCAGTATAGCCCTTTTGGCTGCTTGTGGGAGTGGTATCTGTGGAGCTGCAGCGGTGTTAGGAGTGGATGGGGCTATCCGTCCGAAGCCTTATAAGACAGCTGTGGCGGTAGCGACGGTGGTAATCTTCGGTACACTATCCATGTTCCTGTATCCTGTTCTTTATCGGGCAGGAGTCTTTGACTTAACGCCAGACGCAATGGGAATCTATACTGGTTCAACGATTCATGAGGTGGCTCATGTCGTTGGTGCAGGTAATGCAATGGGGGCAGCTGTGAGCAATTCTGCGATTATCGTTAAGATGATTCGTGTGATGATGCTTGTGCCTGTATTGCTGGTCATTGCTTTCTTTGTGGCAAAGGATGTTGCAGGACGAAGTGAGGAAGCTGGCGGTAGTAGCAAGATAAACATCCCTTGGTTTGCTATTCTCTTCCTTGTTGTCATCGGTTTTAACTCCTTGAATTTACTTCCGAAAGAGCTTGTTGATTTTATCAATACACTTGATACTTTTCTCCTTACAATGGCAATGTCTGCTTTAGGTGCAGAGACGAGTATTGATAAGTTCAAGAAAGCAGGTTTCAAGCCTTTTCTCTTGGCTGCTATCCTTTGGTGCTGGCTGATAGTTGGAGGTTATTGCTTAGCAAAGTATCTGGTGCCTGTGTTGGGTGTTGGGTGTTAAATGTTGGGTGTTGATGAAGTGCAAATGCTTGTTTGGGTGTTGGATGTTAAATGTTGGGTGTTGATGAAGTGCGCATCCGAGGGAACATGTTTTGCGTTTGGGTGTTGGATGTTTATTGTTGGGTGTTGATGAAGTGCGCATTCGAGGGAATATGTTTTTATTTGGGTGTTTGCTTTGGATTGATTAATATTTAGGACTATGTGAGGAGCGTATTTGTGGTGAGTCTACTCTACAATTTATAGATGTGATATTATAAATAAGGCAAAATGAAGGAACTATATAATAAGGTGAAGTTAAGTAAGTTACGTAATTTTCTTTCGTTGCTATTGATAATAGGATGTCATATTATCTATCTTGAATTTTTGGTAGCATCATTTTATGATATTGGACTCTTTATTGTTGTTACGGTTGTGGCAGTCTTATATGATAAGTTGATAGCATCGAAGGGCTTTGATGCTATAGTCAATAACGCATGTATTTGTTGGGCAGTAGTTGGGCTCTCTCTGGTATTAAGGTCGTATTATCTTCCCGAAAAGATTTATAAAGTACCATTGAGTGGGTATTCGACTAGCAGAGTAGATAACATTTATTTCAGATTTAAGGGGAGAGCTTTTAAACGTCCTTTCTCACTTACTGACTATGACCTCTCAGATATTTGCAATCGTTATGATGTAGAACTGTATCTAAAAGAGCCACTTCCAGCGGTCTATTATATTTCTGGAATCAGTCTTTGTAAGAAAGAAAGTACTTCTAAATAGGAGAATATTTGCCATCTTTTACGAGTGTGCTAAGGCTTAGCACGTTATGTGCGGAGGTCTAACACTTGTGGTGCGGAGGCTTAATAAGAATGCATATAAGATTAAAGAGACTTTTAGGAAGGCAACACCTCCTAAACGGGAAGGGGGCTATCTGCTTATGAGGAAGAAGATTGATGAATTAAAAAAGGCTGAACCTCTTTCGAAGTCCAGCCTTTTCTTATTATTCTAAATAT
Source organism: Prevotella fusca JCM 17724 (assembly GCF_001262015.1). Lineage (NCBI taxonomy): Bacteria > Pseudomonadati > Bacteroidota > Bacteroidia > Bacteroidales > Prevotellaceae > Prevotella > Prevotella fusca. The sequence goes on along the minus strand of NZ_CP012074.1, from coordinate 1,291,542 downwards.
CACTATTATACGAAGCTGATGACACCCTCAACGGTATCCTTGTTTTCGTTCTCCTGTACATCCTGTTCAGGAGTACTGATGCGTTTGATGTCCTTGATCATCTGCTTGGTACGCTTGTAGGTCGGTGTGTTCTCTACAGCAAGGATAACATCCTCGTTGTCGAGCTCGTCGGCTGTGAAGCGGTAGATGTGTGGACGGTGCTTGTATTGAGAGCTGTTGTTGTCCTTATAGAAACGCTCACGACGGTCGCGACGCTCAGCAGCTTTCTCCTCTTCCTCTGCAAGACGTGCGGCATCTTCCTGTGTCTGCTTCTTGATATGGTTGCCCATACCGTCAACGTCCTCAATGCCGAAGCCAGTTGCAAGGATAGTAACCTTGACCTTCTTGTCAAGTTCAGGGTCAATGGCAAGTCCCCATTTCAGTTCGAAGTCAGCACTGAAGTGGTTCATGAATTCCGTTACGTCACCCATCTCCTCCATCGTCAGGCCAGGGTTGTCCTTGTCGTCACTGTTGAAGTTGATAGAGAGCAGAATCTTCTTTGACTTATAGACATCGTTATCGTTGAGCAACGGTGAGTTGAGTGCATCCTCAATCGCCTGCTTCACACGACCCTCACCTTCACCATAACCGGTTGACATGATAGCAACGCCACCATCCTTGAGGACAGTCTTGACATCATTGAAGTCGAGATTCATAATACCGTGAACGGTGATGATTTCTGCAATACTCTTGGCAGCCACGCTCAGTGTGTCATCAGCCTTGCGGAAACCATTGAGCAAGCTCAGTTCCGGATAAATCTCACGTAGACGCTCGTTGTTGATAACGAGCAGTGCATCAACGTGCTTTGCCATCTCCTCAACACCATCCAAAGCCTGGTCAATCTTCTTAGCTCCCTCGAATCGGAAGGGAATAGTAACAATACCCACGGTAAGGATGCCCAGCTCCTTGCTGACACGTGCGATGACAGGTGCTGCACCAGTACCCGTACCGCCACCCATTCCGGCAGTGATAAACGCCATCTTCGTACCGTCATTAAGCATATTCTTGATGTCCTCGATCGTGTCTTCAGCTGCCTGGCGTGCCCGCTCAGGGCGGTTGCCAGCTCCTAATCCCTCCTTGCCAAGCCGCAGATGAACTGGAACAGGAGAGTCGTTGAGGGCTTGTGCATCCGTGTTGCAGAGTACGAAGGTAACGTCATGGATTCCTTCTCTGTACATGTGGTTAACGGCGTTGCCGCCGCCGCCACCGACACCAATGACCTTGATGATGCTGTCGGCAACATCACCGTCACCGAAGTCTAATATATCTATTTTGTTATTGTTGTCTACCATAACAGTATGTATCTATTTTAATTTCCTATGTTCTTTTGTTGTGGGTAGGGCGAAGGCTTGATTATTCTTCATCCTCGGCTATAATCGTTTTTCCAAACTCTTTCACTTTGCGTGAGAATTTGTTCCAGAAGCTGTTGCGACGCTTTTCCTCTTCGAGTTCGCGCTCTCTTGCTTCCTCTTCCTCACGCTGCTTGCGCTCTTCTTCCTCACGCTTACGACGTTCAGCTTCGGCCTTCTTCTTCTCTTCTGGTGTAGGGACGATTCCCTGTCCCTGGCGGTTGTTTGCCGTCGGTGTGTAAGGCTGCTCGGTAGGGGTAGCTACTGTTACTTCGTTGTTGTTGAAGAGGTTGTTCTGTGCTGGGTTGTATTCTGGTCCGGCACAGTTCATGTCTCCCTTTGCCAGCAGACCGAGGATGGTGTTCATGTCACCATGCTTGGCTGTAATGTCGGCATTGCTTGAAGTAATGGTGTGTGTGACGAAGTTTGCCTTACGAATCTTGTCGATATGTGTGATGTTGCGGATACAACGCTCAATGTTCTTCAAGTTCATTCCGCCACCTGTGAGGATGAATCCGCCGAGGAGCTTATCAGCATAGTCAGACGGTACCTGGCACCATACATTCTCAATGATTTCCTCAACACGTGCCTCAACAATCTCGATGAACTTGCGGCTGTCAATGCTACGTTCAGCATCGATGGAATATTTCAGGTTGTTGTCGATATCATTGTTCTCCGTATAAGCTGAACCATACTTGAGCTTCATAGCCTCGGCATCTTTCTCTTCCATCTGCAGACTTGCAATGTCCTTTGTGATGTTGTTGCCACCCAATGGGATGACAGCCAGATGGCGGAGAATGTTCTTGTAATAGACGGAAACGGTAGTCGTGTCAGCACCAAAGTCAACCAATACGCAGCCGCCACGTTTCTCAGCCTCGCTCAGTACGGCATCAGCCATTGCCAATGGTGCAAGATACATCTCAGCAATAGAGATGCCCGACTTCTCAAAGCAGTTGTTAAGGTTGTCGTAGAAAGCCTTGCGCCAGAGAATGTTGAGGAAGTTACCCTCCAGACGGGTAGCCTTGATACCAACCGGGTCAAGAGAGTACTGATTGTCAACCTTGTATTCCTGTGTGGCAGCATCGAGAATCTCCTGCTCTGGATAAGTCATGTTGCGGTTGGCATCCATCAACTCGTTAATCATGTCTGACGTGATGATAGTATCTGTTGGCAGATCCTTTACGATAACGTTGCGTACACTGCGTATGGACTGACCTCCCACGCCAACATAGACCTGGGAAATCTCATGCTTCAGTTGCTTTCTCAGTTTGTTGATGATGCCAGTGAGGCACTGTCCGGTCTTGTCGATGTTGTAGACGACACCCTTGCGAATACACTGTGATGCGTCTTCCTTTACAACGGCAAGCACGGAGATGCTGCCGTCAAGATTCTTTTTGCCAGCGATTCCCGTAATCTTTGATGAGCCTAATTCAATGGCTACTATGAACTCTGCCATATTCGTTAAGTATTATGTTGCTTATTTATATTCCCTAAATTGGTTGTTTCTTATTCCGTAGGTCCGTCTGTGGCATGCTCCTGCCGTTCAACTTCCTTGCGGGCTTTCTCCCTTTCCTCCTCTTCTGTACGTTGATTGTTCTCAGCCTGTTCGGCTTTTGCCTCCTTTGTCAGTTCCTCCTGTTCAGCTTTCTCGGCTTTTTCATCGCGTCGTTTACAGATGATTTGGTTGTCGAATTCTATGTCGATGTAAGAGTATTTGTTCCATCCGGCCTGTGAAAGTCCATATCGGTAGAATTTCTCCAGACGTGACAGCTTCTTCATTACGAAGAGGTTTATCTCATGTTTCCGTGTCCAAGGACCTTTGTTCTGTGGCAAATAGCCCATGAAGATGATATGGTCGCCAACGCGCGGGACTAATTCTATTCCCCTGTCTGGCAAGACATTTATTTGTTCAATCTGGTTCAACCACAGCGGTGAAGCACTGATAGCCTTGGCAAGCGGAGCAACGTAAAGACGGGCAAAGTTGTTGTCAATATTGCCCGTGGCGATAATCAAGTCGCTGGTGTAGTTGGAGTTGGGAAGTATTCCGCCATTGTCGTCAAGATAGAAGTCAGCCCCGTGTTTGCTTTTGATACGGATAATCGGCATGCGCTGTGTGATGCTGATGTTGATGTGTCCGTCTTTTGTCTTGTAACACTCTGCTGTCTTTACGAATGGTCCTATTTTCAAGGCTTCCTCAATGTCACGCGGATTGATGTCCGACATGTTTTTTTTGAGTGGGTAAAGGTGGGCTTTCTCTAAGATATGTTTGATTTCTCCGGCGGTAAGAAAGCCTGCGTTGTTGGAATCGGATATGTTGATGTTCACCTTGGAGCACAGCATCTTGCTCTCATCAGGCTTGTTCCATGCGGTTATAGCCATGATGAGATAGATAGCCAGCACGATGTCCAGCGCAGTGATAATTATCTTTTTCCACCGAATGTGCATATCTTCTCTCTTCTGCTTTAAGATCCTTTACTTTCTTGTCTTTTATATATTTAACTTTTGCTCTTTTACTTTTTGTTGAGTATATCGGCAATCTGTGGGACATAATTGTCAAGATTGCCAGCGCCCAGCACTACTAGTACGTCAAAGTCCCGTGAGTTGACGAAGTCGAGGACGTTGTCCTTCTGGATCATCTGTTTCTCAATGTCAGGACGGAGATTGTCGTAGATGAGACTGCTCGTTACGCCTGGAATAGGCTCTTCGCGTGCAGGATAAATCTCGGTCAAGACCACCTCGTCAAAATGACTGAGTGCATCAGCAAACTCTTTATAGAAGTCACGTGTACGGGTATAGAGGTGTGGCTGGAAGATGGCTGTGACCTTTCTGTCTGTGTAAAGCTCCTTGAGACTCTTTGCACTCTGCAGAATCTCCTTTGGATGATGGGCATAGTCAGAGAGGAATACGTGGCGTTCGTTCTTGATTTTGAAGTCGAAACGACGGTCAACACCACCGTATGTTTTCATGCCGTTACGTAGTTCATCAGCCGTACAGCCGTTGAGCTGTGCCATCGCCATTGCAGAAATGCTGTTCTCTATATTGATAGGGATGGGTTGTCCTAACTCTATGTTCTTTACGTTCTCGATAGGAGAAATGAAGTCGAAGGTAATGGTTCCGTTTTCAATGCGCACATTCTCGGCATGGAAATCGCCTTCGTCACGACTGTAGTCGTAAACCTTCACGCCGTCCTGAACATGCTGCTTCATCTTCAGCCCTTTGCGGATAATGAGTGCACCGCCCTGCTGGATGAGTTCCGTATAGTGACGGAAGCTCTCAAGGTAAGCCTCTTCTGTGCCATAGATGTCCAGATGGTCGGGGTCTGTAGAGGTGATGACGCTCATCCAAGGGCGGAGCCAGTGGAAAGAACGGTCGAATTCATCCGCCTCAATCACAACATAGTCGCTGTGGTCAGAGAGGATATAGTTAGTGCCGTAGTTCTTGGAAATGCCACCAAGGAAGGCGTTGCAGTCCAGATGACTCTGGTGCATAAGGTGTGCACACATACTGGAAGTTGTTGTCTTTCCGTGTGTGCCGGCAAAGCAAAGTCCCTTGTGTGTGCGGGTGAGAGTGCCGAGTACCTGTGCACGTTTCTGAATCTCAAAGCCGTTCTCACGGAAGTAAACCAGTTCTGCATGGTTTGAAGGAACGGCAGGGGTGTATATAACCAGTGTTGAAGCCGGTTCTTTGCATGCCGCAGGGACAAGTTGGATATTCTCCTCATAGTGAATATCCATACCCTCTTTCTTCAGGTTATGGGTGAGTTCGGACGGAGTCTTGTCATATCCAGCTACCTTCATTCCTTTGTGAAGGAAGTAGCGGGCAATAGCACTCATGCCGATGCCGCCTGCACCTACGAAATAAACTGATTTAATATCTTTGAGTTCCATGTGTTAATTGTTCTTGTTCTTTTGTTATGATGGATGTGGGGTGCGTATTCTGAGGCGTTGTCTCAGAAGAGGGGAACGGGTTGAGGCTTGATGTGAGGTTTAGCCTTTGATGAGCCGGAACACCTCGTCAGCGATGACGTCAGCAGAATCCTTGAGTCCCATCTTCTTTACATTCTCGCTCAGCGTAGCCAGCTTCCTGTCGTCGGCAATAGTCTCGAGGGCGAGTTTAAGCAATGTGTCAGGTGCCTCAACATCCTTTACGCAGAGTGCGGCATTCTTGTTGACCAGTGCCATAGCATTCTTTGTCTGATGGTCTTCAGCTACATTCGGACTTGGAACCAGAATAACAGGCTTTCCGATGAGTTGGAATTCGCTGATGGAACTTGCACCGGCACGGCTGATAACAAGGTCAGCAGCCTTGTAGGCGGCTCCCATGTCGCTGATGAAGTCCATGATTTTCAGATTCGGCAGTTCCTTACCTTTCATGAAGTCCATTATCTGTTGGTTGTAGAACTTACCAGTCTGCCAGATGAACTGAACATCAGTGTTGGCAATGAGGTCAAGGTGTTCCATGACAGAACGGTTTACCGTCCTTGCACCAAGACTACCACCGACAAGGAGAATCGTCTTCCTGTCCGGGGCAAGTCCGAAACTCTTGCGTGCTTCCTCAACTGATAGTGGGGTAGAGAGGACATTCTGGCGGACAGGGTTGCCAGTCATGATAATCTTCTCTGCAGGGAAGAAACGCTCCATACCTTCGTAAGCAACGCAAATCTTCTTCACACGCTTTGACAAGAGCTTGTTGGTAACACCGGCGTAGGAATTCTGCTCTTGGATAAGACAGGGAATCCCCATCTTGGCACACTCATAGAGTGTTGCGCCACTGGCATAGCCTCCGACGCCCACAGCTACCTGTGGATTGAAGTCTTTGATGATCTGCCGTGCCATACGAAGACTTTTCCAGAGCTTGAACAATACTTCAAAGTTCTTCAGTTTGTGGGCACGGTCAAATCCCTTGATGGGCAGACCCTTTATCTCGTAACCAGCAGCAGGCACACGTTGCATCTCCATGCGTCCTTCAGCACCCACAAAGAGAATCTTTGCCTTCGGATGCTTCGCCTTGATGGCATTGGCAATTGATACAGCCGGGAAGATATGTCCTCCCGTACCGCCACCGCTGATGATAATTCTTAATTCCTCGTCCATTAGCATCTTCTTTATAACCTACAAAGGTAATCAATTTTTTCGTCTTCTTCCTATTTTCAATTTTCTTTTTAGACTTCCCACCAATTTAGGCTGTTGCCCCAGCGAGTTTGTCAGCAGTTACTTTCGTCTCTTTCTTCTTCTTTGCCGAACGGCTTACACTGAGTATGACACCGATGTAAACGCAGTTGATGATGGTAGATGTACCACCCTTGCTGATAAGTGGAAGTGGCTGACCAGTCACTGGAGCCAGCCCGACGGCAACAAGCATGTTGAACAATGCCTGTGTAACCAGAAGGAAGGCTATGCCCATTGCGAGGAATGCCGGGAAGGAATTCTCGCAGCGGTTGGCAATGATTCCTGTTCTGAAGAGCAGGATGATGTACAGGAAAGCTACGAATATAGCTCCTATGAGACCCATTTCCTCGATGATGATTGCATAGATGAAGTCGGAAAATGCCTGTGACAGGAAGTCCCGTTCGTTAGAGTTTCCCGGTCCTTTGCCTAAGACCTCCGAGGAGGCAATGGCAATGTTGGCATGTGCCACCTGTGCATCTTTGTCAAGGTCATAGTCTTTAGGTGCAATATACTCATTATCAAAGAACTTCTTGATACGTGCCTTCCATGTATCGGCACGGTGCAGCATTTTCCCAAAGAAACCTGGAGACTGGTCTTGTTGCTGTGCAACAACAGTCTGTTCTGTGAGGTTCTGCTTGGCAGGCAGCTCTTCTCTGATATTCTTGTCGTCACCCACCAGCATCACCATGGATATAAGAAGAATACCTGTCAGGGCGAGAAAGCCTATCAGGCGTCCTAACTGGTTGAAAGGGACTCTGCCCACGAACATCATGAGAACCACTGTCAGTGCAATAAGCATGGCAGTGGAGAGGTTCTCAAAGAGAATCAGTCCGATGATGAAAGCGGATAGCCACATGATGTATTTGAACGCCTTTCGGTCAGCTCCATGGTCGGTCTGCATAGCACTGAGTACCTGTGCTATAGCTAAGACCAGTGCCCCTTTTGCCAGCTCGGATGGCTGGAACTGTATGCCTGCAAAGCTGATCCAGCGGCTTGCCCCATTGGTACTCTGCCCGGCGAGGAGCACCCAGATGAGCATTAAGGCTGAAAGAATAAGGACGACAGGGGTGATTAGCTTGAAGTAACGGCATTTGATATTCAGCACAATCACCATCAAGGCTATTCCCACGGCAAGAATAGTGCAGTGGTAGATGATAGGGCTCCAGTAGTTTCCTCCAGTGTATGACAGTGAGCTTGAGGCTGAGTAGACCTCAATGATGCTGATGATACAGAGAAAGAAGAAGACCATCCAGATGACCTTATCCCCTTTAAATATATTGCTGAGAGATTTATTCTTCATTGTTTTTTCCTTATGGGGTAATTAGCCTTATTAGTCCAATTAACCTGACAAGCCTTTTCCTATAAAGCTCTTACAAGGCTCTTGAACTGTTCGCCACGGTCTTCCATGTTCTTGAAAAGGTCAAAGCTCGCACAGCATGGGCTCAGAAGAACGGTGTCGCCCGGCTTTGCCAGTTCGGCACAGGCTGTAACACAATCCTTCATGGAGTGTGTGTCGCGTACAGGGATGCCAAGACTGTCGAAGTTGTCGTGCAGTTTCTTGTTGTCAGCACCGAGATATACGATGCCTGTACACTTCTCCTTTACCAGGTCCTTGATGGCACTGTAATCGTTTCCCTTGTCCTTTCCTCCAATGATGAGAATGGTAGGTGTGCGCATGCTTTCCAGTGCATACCAGCAGGCGTCAACGTTGGTCGCCTTTGAGTCATTAATGTACTGTACACCTGCAACCTTGCATACCTTCTCCAGTCGGTGTTCAACACCGGGGAAGTCGCTCAGACTCTTGCGGATGTTTTCTTTCTTTATACCGCTGATGTTTGAAGCTATACCTGCTGCCAGTGAGTTGTAGATGTTGTGACGGCCAGTCAGCGACAGGTCTTCCTGTTCCATGTTGAATGGTTCAGGTTTTTCAATCGTGTACTGTCCCTCTTCAATATATCCGATACTTCCATTCTCTTTCAGCTCGGAAAAAGGATAGCATACCGCACGTACATCAAACTTCTCCAGTTCCTTCTTGATGACAGGGTCATCATTCCAGTAAATGAAGCTGTCCTCCTTTGTCTGGTTCTGAATGATACGCATCTTGGAGTCTGCGTAGTTCTCGAACTTGAAGTCATAGCGGTCCAGATGGTCGGGAGTTATATTGAGCAGGATGGCAATGTTGGCACGGAAGTCGTACATGTTATCCAGCTGGAAGCTGCTTAGCTCAATGATATAGTATTCATGTGGCTCTTCGGCAACCTGCAGGGCAAGACTGTTCCCGATGTTGCCAGCCAACCCCACGTCGTAACCTGCGTTTTTGAAGATGTGGTAGATGAGGCTTGTTGTGGTAGTCTTGCCATTACTACCAGTGATACAAATCATCTTAGAGTTTGTGTATCGACCTGCGAACTCAATCTCGCTGATGATGTGTGTGCCCTTTGCTATGAGCTTCTGGACCATTGGAGCTTCTTTTGGGATGCCAGGGCTCTTGATGATTTCATCGGCATTGAGAATCTTCTCTTCTGTATGCTGTCCCTCTTCCCATTCAATGCCACGGTCATCGAGCATCTTCTTATACTTGTCCTTGATGGCTGACATGTCAGAGACGAAGACGTCGAAGCCTTCTTTCTTTGCCAGTACGGCTGCACCGGCACCACTTTCGCCGGCACCAAGTATTACAATTCTTTTCATATATCTTTCCTTTCCTTACTCTTTTTATGGAATATTCCCGTCAGCTGGTCTGTTACCAATCATTCGGTAATCCGTCGTCTGTCCTTTTGGTAGTTATCCAACTGAATGGTGACTGTGTATGAGCACCTGTTGTGTTAATGGTAAGCACGCCTTGTGCTAACGGTAAGCACGTCCTGTGCTAACGGTAAGCACGCCTTGTGTCAGTTATCTTATCTTGAGCGTGATGATGGTCATTGCAGCGAGGATGATAGTCACGATGATGAAACGCAAGGTGATTTTGCTTTCATGCACTGCACCGTGTGGCACTTTCACGAGATACTTACAGTCCGGGTCAAGCTGGCTGTCCTGTGTGCGGAAGTTGTCGTGTATCGGTGTGCGTTTGAAGATGCGCTGCTTTACACCTTTGCGCTTACCTATCTTATAGTACCATACCTGCACGATAACGCTCAGACTCTCGACGAAGAAGACTCCGCAGAGAATGGGCAGCAGGAGTTCCTTATGGATGATGATGGCACCCACAGCAATGATACCGCCGATGGTGAGGCTGCCCGTATCGCCCATGAATACCTGTGCCGGATAGGCATTGTACCAGAGGAAACCAATCAGTGCTCCGATGAATGCCATGAAGAAAACCACAAGCTCTTCCGACCCCGGTATATACATGATGTTCAGATAGGCAGCGTATTGTATATGGCTGCTGACGTATGCCAGTATGCCCAGTACGACACCTATCACTGCGGAGTTTCCGGCACACATGCCATCCATACCGTCGTTGAGATTGGCACCATTTGATACGGCTGTTACGACGAAGATGGTCATGAGGACGAAGAGTATCCATCCACCCGCAGTCTTATAATCGCCCAGGAAACCTACTATCTCGGAGTAGTCAAGGTTGTGCAGCTTCACAAAGGGAATGGTTGTCTTCAGCGTCTTTTCGGCTTTCGTCTCGTGTTTGATGACTACCTCCTTTCCGTTCTGATTGGCAACCTCAAGATTCATGTTGGCTTTGACGTCAGGCGATGCCCAAAGGACAAGCCCCACGATAAGTCCGATGGTTACCTGTCCGATAATCTTATACTTACCCTTCAGTCCTTCCTTGTCGTGCTTGAAGATTTTTATGAAGTCATCCATTCCGCCGAGGAATCCCAGCCAGACTGTTGTGACAATCATCAGCAGAAGATAGATGTTGCGTAATCTTCCCAACAGGATTACAGGTATCAGCAGGGCTACGATGATGATGATACCGCCCATTGACGGTACGTCAATCTTGTTGACACCGAACGGGTCGATTTCTGCATCACGCTGAACCTCTGTTATCTGTTTTCTCTTGAGGTACTTGATGAAACGTTCTCCAAACCATGCGGAGACAATCAGTGCAAGTATCATGGCCAGTATGGCACGGAAACTGATGTAGCCCCAAAGGTGGGAGCCGCTGATGCCGAATTGGTCAAGCCAACGGAAGATATAATATAACATGTTGTTTCTTTTTAGTTTTGTTTTTGTTATGGGGGCAGTATGTCTATATCCTCTTTAAAGCCCCTGTCATCTATTTGATGCCGAAGATCTCACGGATAACCTCATGGTCGTCGAAGTGATGCTTTACACCGTTTATCTCCTGGTAGTTCTCATGTCCCTTTCCGGCAACGAGGATAACATCGCCCTTCTGTGCCATCATGGCTGCCGTGCGGATAGCTTCCTTGCGGTCAACAATCGTCAGAACCTTCTTGCGCTGTGTGGCATCAAGCCCGGCGAGCATATCGTCGATAATTGCCTGCGGCTCTTCGTCACGTGGGTTGTCGCTTGTGAGGATGACTTTGTCGCTTTGCTTGACAGCTTCCTGTGCCATCAGCGGACGTTTGCCCTTGTCACGATGACCGCCGGCACCACATACGGTAATGACATGTCCGCCCTTGTTGTCAAGTACGTCATGGATGGCGCCGAGGACGTTCTCCAGTGCGTCAGGTGTATGTGCATAGTCAACTACTGCCGTGAATCCTTCCGGCGACTGGATAGGTTCCAGTCTTCCGTTGACACTCTTCAGTGTACTCAGTGCAACCAGGATGTCTTCAGGCTTCTTGCCTAACATGACTGCTGTGCCATATACGGCGAGAAGATTGCTGACATTGAACTTTCCGATGAATTGTACACCAACCTCTTTGCCGTCAATCTCAAGGTACATACCTTCGAAATGGCATTCCAGAATCTTTGCACGGAAGTCTGCCATGCGCTTGATAGAGTATGTCTTGACAGTAGCCTTGGTGTTCTGAACCATGACCATGCCGTTCTTGTCATCGGCATTGGTGATGACAAAGGCGTTCTTTGAAAGTCCGTCGAAGAACATTTTTTTGGCATTGCGATAGTTCTCGAAGGTCTTGTGGTAATCGAGGTGGTCCCGGGTGAGATTGGTGAAGATACCTCCTGCGAACTCTAAACCGCTGATGCGATGCTGGTGTATGGCATGGCTGGAACATTCCATGAAGGTGTACTCGCAGCCAGCCTTAACCATGTCGGCAAGAAGACGGTTCAGCTCTATCGGGTCTGGCGTGGTGTGGCTGGCAGGTACTTCCTTGTCGTCAATGTAATTGCAGACGGTAGAGAGTAAGCCAACCTTATATCCTAATTCGCGGAACAGCTTATATAATAAGGTGGCGATGGTTGTCTTGCCATTGGTTCCAGTTGCTCCGATGAGCTTCAGCTTGCGTGAAGGTTCGCCATAGAACATGGTGGCAACCTTGCCTGCTGCTTCCTCCGTTGATGCTACCTGAATGTATGTGATTTTCTCATCCAGGTTTTCAGGCATGTCTTCCAGTAAGACAGCTACAGCTCCAGACTCAACAGCTTTGCTGATGAATTTATGTCCGTCTACCTGTGTTCCTTTCATTGCGATGAACAGATGACCGTCCTCTATCTTACGGCTGTCAATGTTCACGCCTTTAACCTCAACGTCTGTATTGCCGTGGATAGCAATTGTCTTGATGTTTTTGAGTAATTCGCTTAACTTCATATCTTTGTCCTGTTCTTGTTCTTTTATCTGTATAGGATTGGATTTGATGCTTGCCTTGTTTCGTTGCAGGACAGCTTCCTATCCCAGTACGAGGGTACATTTCATGCCTTTCTTAATCCTGTCTCCCGGTGATAGACTCTGCCCTATGACACGTCCTCTGCCTGTGAGGCTCACTCTGATACCACGTTTTTCCATCAGGTAGACTGCATCACGCGCACCCATGCCATGAACATTGGGGACGAGGTTGTCTTTGAAAGCCTCTTCCTTTTGGAAGGTGAGCGACTTGCCACTTTTCCTTGTGGTTCCCCATACGGGATTTCCAAATGGGTAGGCACCGCTCCAGCCGTTGGTGACATTGAAGCCGAGGGCTGTCAACACGTAGTCAGTTGCAAGCAGGTTGCCTGTCTTTGCTGATGGAATCAGGATGGATGAAGAGTCGCAGGCGTCTGTGACGCTCAGTTTCAAGTTCTGTGCCATGATTCCTTCTGCAATATGATGGAATACTACTCCGCTCATTCCGCCACCCGATGCGGGAAGTCCTGTCTTTTGGATGCAGACGATACAACTGTAGCGGGGATTGTCAGCAGGAAAGAATCCCGCAAAGCTGAGAAGGTAGTTGATGTTGCCGCTCTTGTAGCCCAAGGCTCCCTTTGACATCTGTGCCGTACCGGTCTTACCTGCAACCTGGAACTTGTCAGATCCAGCTTTCCTGCCAAGACCTTCCGAAACGACTTCTGTCAGAATGCGGGTAATATCCTTTATCGTACTCTCTTTTGCTATGCGTTCCTTTATAACCTGTGGAGGATTGTCATAGATGACCTCTCCGTTCTTCACGACCTGTTTTACGAAGCGTGGGCGCATCATCTTTCCGCCATTTGCAATGGCATTATAGAAAGTAAGCGTTGAAATCGGTGGAATCTGGGTTTCGTAGCCGATACTCATCCAAGGGAGAGCTGTTGCACTCCAGTTGTCATACTGTCCACGGCGGTTCTTGTGTGGCATACGAATCTTGGCTGGAGAGTACCCCACGATAGGGATATGCAAGTCGGTAGCCAGCCCCAGGTCATATATTCCCTGAACGAACTTCTCTGGATTCTTGTGATAGTGCAGGTCAATGATACGACTGACACCGACGTTTGAACTGTACTTCAATGTCCATGGAAGCGTAAGCGTACCATAGCCGCCACGTGTCCAGTTGTGGTCCTTCATATCACGTCCGTACATGTTCCATACACCGCCTCCAGTTTGCACTGTGTACATCGTATCAACGAGTCCGTCATCAAGAACAGTCATGATGGAGGCTGTCTTGAACACTGACCCCGGTTCCAGCAAGTCGCTTACTGCATGGTTCTTCACCTCCCGGTATTTGCCGTCACTGCATTTGTCCATGTTGACAATTGCTTTCACATCACCTGTTGCAACTTCCATGACGATGGCAACACCTACATTGCCGTTGATTTCATTCAGCTCATCAATCAAGGCACGTTCTGCGAGGTCCTGCATACTGACGTCTATTGTCGTAACGATGTCGGCACCGTCAATAGGAGGAGTGTCTGTGATATCAAGGAACTTGTTGCGAACTTTACGGCGGTGGATAATGCCGTTTGTGCCACGAAGGATGGAATCGTATGACAGTTCCAGTCCGCAACGGGCTGTGTCCTTTGCACCGAACATGTCACCAACTGTACGCTGGGCAAGTGAGCCGAACGGACGGCGGCGTGCATTGAATTCGTCGTAGTGGAAACCGCTCTGGTATTTCTTTAGATGAAAGATAGGCAGGCTCTGTATCTCCTTGAACGTGTTATAGTCGATTCTCTTGTTCCATATTGCCCAGTGTTTGCTCTCCTTATGGTATCCTTCCATAAGATGCTGCTTGAAGTAGGCAGCTGGTTTCTCTGGAAATATGTCGTTCAGACCTTTACTGATGTAGTTGATACTATCAATGAAAGCAGTATCGTTGCCAGCATTCTTGAGTGCATTGAAGTCCATGTAGACCTTGAACTCTGGTAGCGAGCTTGCCATGAGCTGTCCGTCGCAACTGAGAATGTTGCCTCTGGTGGGCTTAACCGTTACGCTGTCTTTTTTCTGTGAAGCAGCTACTTCCATCCAATAGGCTTTTCCTGCGGTCATGGTATAGATAGTCTTGCCAATCACAGCTACAGCAGCAAGCGTCATAACGATGGCTATGACGCTGTAGCGGGGCATGACTTTGCGGTTATCGAACTTACTCATATTCTACTTCTCGGGTACATTTATAATATAAGGTGGACGGTCAGACATCTTCAGTACACTGTCCTTCTGGGTTTTCAGAATCTCAAGTATGTGACTCTCTCTTGTTTTTTCCGTGAGCTGGCTGCTGCTTGACAGGGCACGATACTTGGCATCTTCCAGTTCAGTGTTGAGTTTGTCGATTTCGATAAGGTACTTCTGTACGCTGTATCGGTTCGATATGTAGATGATCACGAAAATGACAATGGTGATAATCAACCAGATGTTGTTGCGGAAGAAACGTGCAGAAAGAATGTCGCCACCCAGGATCTTTCGTAGGGTGAAATTGGATGATTGCGGCTGCTCGTCCTCACGTGCCTGTTCGGCAATGGCAGCCTTCAGCTCGTTTACCTCATCCTCTTCTTCCTTTCTTTTTTCTTCCTCTCTTTGTCTTTTTTCCTCCTCCTTTTTAAGTCTTCTTTTCTCTTCCTCCGTCAGTGGTTCTGCGTCTTCATTACTGACAGCAGTCTGTGGCGACTCTTCTTCAGTCTCTGTCTTGCTGAGTGGCTCTGTGACGTGCACGCTCTCTTCTCTGGCAATAGTCTGCTCTTCCTGCAAGGGGTGTGCCGTCAGTTCTGGGTATTTCTTGTCGTTCTCGTCATTCATTTGCTTTCTTTTCTGCTATTCTTAGTTTCGCACTTCGGCTTCGTGGGTTACGTTCCTGTTCGTCGTTACTGGCTGTTATAACTTTGTTGTTGACTAATCGGAAGGGTGTTTCGATTTTTCCGAAGAAGTCTTGTTTTACTTTTCCTTCTATGTTTCCTGCCCTCATGATGTTCTTTACCATCCTGTCTTCAAGTGAGTGGTAGGTGATGACGGACAGTCTTCCGCCGGGACGAAGCAGCTCGGTTGCAGCTGTAAGCATCTCTCTGAGGGCATCCATTTCGTGGTTTACTTCGATGCGGAGTGCCTGGAACATCTTTGCCATATCCTTCTTCTCGCGTGCCCGCTGAAAGAAAGGTTCTACAACTGTCAGCAGGTCATTGGTAGTCTTGTAGGTTTTCTGCCCCCGTGCCTTGACAATGGCTGAGGCGATACGGCGCGACTGCTTCAGCTCTCCGTAGAGATAGAGAAGGTCAGCCAGCCGTTCTTCATCATATTCGTTGAGAATGTCAGCAGCTGTCTGTCCTGCGCGCTTGTTCATTCTCATGTCGAGAGGAGCTTCAAAGCGGAAGGAGAAGCCACGTGTCTCATCGTCAAAGTGATGGCTGCTGACACCAAGGTCAGCAAGAAGACCATCCAGATGTTCTACGCCATAATACCGCATCCAGTTCTTCAGATACCTGAAGTTAGAACGGACGAAGGTGAAACGGTCCACCTGCTCGTCGCTCAGTCCCATCTTGCCGATGTTCTGTTCAGCATCAGCATCCTGGTCAAAGCTGTAGAGGTGACTGCCGGCTTCAAGGCGTGAGAGAATTTCCCGGCTATGACCTCCGCCGCCGAAGGTTACATCCACATAGGTTCCGTTGGCATGCAGGTTCAAACCTTCAATGCTTTCGTTGAGAAGTACTGGGATGTGGTAGGTCTCTGCGGTCTTGATCATGTTGTTGGGTCTTTTGTAGTTGTAGCCTTGTTGTCAGACAAAGGGCTGTCAGGGAAGAAGAATCCATCCGTCCCCATGGTTTCTTCCATGGCTTTGCTGAATTCTTCAGCCGACATGAATGGCTCGCTGCCCTCGTTGATTGCCCAAATCTCAATACAGTCGTCCATTCCCGTGAAACGGATTTGCTGGTCAATATTCACCATCTTCATGTATCGCTTGGGAATCAGGAAGCGTCCGTTTCCGTCCAGTGTAATCATCTCAACATCTGTCACATACTGGCGGTAAATCATCTGGTCGCGGCGGCTCCAGCGACTCAGACGACGGCGAAGTGTATCCATGCGTTCGTTCCAGACCGACTGGGGGTAAAGCACCAGGCAGGGTTCAAAGATATCTTTACGCAGCACCAACGATTCCTCGCCCGATGCGTTGAGCACCTTGCGGAAGACTGCAGGCAGGAAAGCTCTTCCTTTTGCGTCTGTTTTTGCTTCGATATTTCCTAAGAACCTCATGTTGCTTGCTGGTAAAACTGTATTTGGCTTCAAAGTTACACATTTTTCCCCACATATCCCCACTATGCTCCACAATATTTTAGGGACAATCTTTTTTTTATGAAAATTAACGGTTGTGGATATGTTTCGATACTCTTGAAATTTGCTCGGAATTACTTTTTTTTCTGTTCAAATACATATTTTTTGGCAAAAAAGGTAGCTATTCCAAATCGTTTCGTTATTTTTGCATTTTGTTAGGAGAAGTTTGGGCACATGAGCAGTGAAATCCAGAAAACGATAGACATTGATAAGATTCTGAAAGATAAGATGGGGGCGAAAGCTAAATTCGTTCCTTCTTTTGCCGTCAAGTGGTTGAAACGCATCATCCACGAGGATGAGGTGAATCAGTTTCTTTGGGATACCCGTGGCATATCCGGCACGGAATGGCTCATGGAGTGTGTGCGCTATCTTGATATGACGCTGAAGATTGAGGGGCTGGAAAATCTCCCTGACAAGAATGATGGCAAGCTCTACACGTTTGTTTCCAATCATCCGCTTGGCGGACAGGACGGTGTGGCACTCGGAACAATCATCGGCAAGCATTATGATGGTAGGTTCCGCTATCTGGTCAATGATCTGCTTCTGAATCTGCCGGGCTTGAAGCCAGTGTGTATCGGCATCAACAAGACGGGAAAGCAGAGCCGTGATTTTCCCCGGATGGTTGAGGCTGGCTTCCAGAGTGACAATCACATACTAATGTTCCCGGCTGGACTGAACAGCCGGAAAATCAATGGTCGGATTCATGACCTTGAGTGGAAGAAGACGTTTATCACGAAGAGCGTAGAGTATCAGCGGGATGTTGTGCCGATTTTCTTTGGTGGACGTAACTCTGAACGATTCTATCGTATTGCGCATTTCAGTGACAAGTACGTCAGAAAAGTTAACATAGCAATGCTCTTCCTTGTCGATGAGATGTACAGGAACGTTGGGAAAACATTCCGTGTAGCAATCGGTAAACCAATTCCCTGGCAGACTTTTGATAGGAGCCGTACTCCGATGGAATGGGCAAAATTTGTAGAAGATAAGGTATATGAACTATAATATTCCTGCTACGACAAGGTGGTGATGCCGAGGCAGGATTCAAGCAGCAAGATTTAGAGAAAGCAAAAGATTTAATAGAGAATATGGAAGAAGAAATCATCCAACCCATCAGTAAGGAACTGCTCAAAAGTGAGCTGACTCCCGATCGGATGCTCCGTATGACCAACAAGAGCCATAACGAGATTTATGTTGTGACTGCCAGGACTGCTCCTAATGTGATGAGAGAGATCGGGCGTCTGCGTGAAATCGCCTTTCGTTCGGCTGGTGGTGGTACGGGCAAGTCGATGGATATTGATGAATTCGACACAATGGAAAACTGTTGCCGGCAGCTGATTGTATGGAATCCTGAAGCGGAGGAGATAATCGGTGGATACCGTTATATCTTTGGAAGTGAGTGGAAAATTGGCAAGAACGGGCAGCCCATTGTGGCGACAGGCCACATGTTCCATTTTTCTGATAAGTTCATGAAGGAGTATGCGCCTTACACGGTCGAGCTGGGACGTTCGTTCGTCTCACTGGATTATCAGAATGTCCGTAAGAACTCGAAGAGTATCTTTGCGCTCGATAACCTTTGGGATGGGCTGGGTGCCTTGACGGTATTGAACTCTGACTGCAGGTATTTCTTTGGAAAGATGACGATGTATCCTTCCTATATTCGTCGTGGAAGGGATATGATCCTTTACTTCCTGAAGAAGTATTTTGATGACAAGGATGATCTTATTATCCCGATAAAACCGCTGAAAATTGATACTCCTACAGCTGAATTGGATGCACTTTTCCAGGGAAATGACTTCAAGGAGGATTATAAGATTCTGAATCACGAGATACGTGAGCTGGGCTATAACATTCCTCCTTTGGTGAATGCTTATATGAATCTTTCGCCAACGATGAAGCTCTTTGGTACGGCAATCAACTATGGTTTTGGGGATGTAGAGGAAACGGGAATCCTTATCGCCATTGATGAAATATTTGAGGAGAAGCGTATTCGCCATATTGAGAGTTTCGTTGATGAGCATCCTGAGGCGTTGAAGTTTACCAGTGGTGCCAACAATGTTATCTATAAGGAGAAGCGATAGCGGCGGCTGGTAGTCCGTCAGCAGTATTTGGGAAAGGTGGGAAAAGGCAGATAATCCATTGATTAGTGGGTTGTCTGCCTTTTCTTTGTTTGTGTGGCGGGGACTGCATACAGCCTGTTGTGAATAATTTTCATGAAGATAATTCATGAGTGAAGGCTCCTTCAGCCTTGGACTGTGTAGTTCATGGCAAGCGAAAGAGGCTGTTTCAAAATGCAGATACCCATGTCTTGTGCGCTTTCCATCGGGTTTTGTTAACGGAAGCAGGGGATGTTTTTCCGTAAATTATGGTTCATCTGTTAAATGTGTGGACACTTTTCGTACAGCTTTAACGGATGAACCAAAGATGTTCATTAAATAAAAACATAGCCAAGACGGTCTTGGCTGTCTGTTTTATTATTATCCTCCGATGCAGAAAACCTTTTCATATCAATACTTTGAAATCCCGCAGACAACAGCTTGAAAAATCATGACATAATTTCGGGTAAAACACCTACAAATAAAGGCAAAAACACGCATAAAAAGCAAGTTTGCAACCAACAGTAAATCAGTTGGTTATAAAGTCGTGCAAGAAAAGGTGCTTAATTGGACTTCAAAAGGGCGTTAGTTAGACCTCAAAAGGGCATCTATTGCAAGCCAATTGGGCGTCTTTTCAAAGCCAAGAGACCATGTGTTGGTTTTGAACTGTGTGAAAATAGTTTACAAATGTTGGTTGATATGGGAATAAGTTGTTTGTTGAAGATGGAAAGCCATGGTGTTTATTTGCCTTTTCTGCATTTAACGGGAGAACCTAAATTATTCATGGGTGCATTTTTGAATCAGCCTCTTTCTGCCGGGCTTTGTCATTATTCTGAAAGACGATGAAACCGCATTTTTTATCTGATGAAGAGCAGCTCTCGATACTTCGGAAGTGTCCATAGCTCGTCGCTGACAACCAGTTCCAGCTTGTCAATCTGATAGCGGATGGCTTCCATCTTGGGGGCGATGATGTCGTGGTAGGCAACAGCCCTCTCACGCTGGCTCTCTATCTTGTTTGCATGTTTACGGGCATTGACCAGTTCTTCAACGCCCGTCTCGATGATGTTGGTACGTTCGGCGATTTCACGTATAATCTTGATGTTGCGCTCGCTGAGCTGCTTGCCCTCTACATCACCGAAGATGTTGACCATGTTCTGCACGTTCTTTGCCAGCTGGCTCTGATAGTGGGTTGCTACGGGGATGATATGATTCATGGCGAGGTCGCCCATCACACGTGCTTCAATCTGGATTTTCTTCGTGTATGTCTCCCATTTCACCTCGTTGCGTGCTTCCAGTTCATTGCGCTTCATCACGTTCATCTGTTCAAACATCCTGATAGAATCCTCGTCAAGGTAACGGTCGAAACATACTGGGCAGCTTGATTCGCAGTCGAGTCCACGCTTGGAGGCCTCTTCCTTCCAACTGTCAGAATAGCCGTTTCCATCGAAGTGGATGGGCTTGCATGCTTTGATGTCCTCACGAACGATGTCGACGATGGCAGATGTAAGCTCTTCGCCTTTTGCGGTCAGTGCATCTACACGCTTGGCGAAGTTCTCCAGAGCTTCGGCAACAGCGGTGTTGAGCACAATCATAGACGATGCACAATTGGCTTCCGAGCCGACAGCACGGAACTCAAAGCGGTTACCAGTGAAGGCGAAGGGGGAAGTACGGTTACGGTCGGTATTGTCAATGAGCAGTTCTGGAATCTCCGGGATGTCCATCTGTAGCCCTGTTTTTCCGCTAAGGTTGAAGAGATTGTCCTTGTCAGCCTTTTCTATATGGTCGAGAAGGTCGCTGATTTGTTTCCCGAGGAAGGAAGATATGATGGCTGGAGGTGCTTCGTTTGCTCCGAGGCGATGGTCGTTGGTAGCACTCATGACCGATGCCTTCAGCAGTCCGTTGTGCTTGTAGACGGCAATCAGCGTCTCGACAATGAACACGACGAAGCGGAGGTTATCGCCTGGCGTCTTTCCGGCAGCATGGAGGAGGATGCCGTTGTCAGTGCTCAGGCTCCAGTTGTTATGTTTGCCGGAACCGTTGATTCCGTCGAAAGGCTTTTCATGGAGGAGTACACGGAAGCTATGGTTGTGTGCCACTTTCTTCATGAGTGACATCAACAGCATATTGTGGTCTACTGCAAGGTTGCATTCTTCAAAGATTGGCGCCAGCTCAAACTGCCCGGGCGCAACCTCGTTATGGCGTGTCTTGCAGGGGATACCCAATTCAAGCGCCTGTATTTCAAGGTCCTTCATAAAAGCCTGTACACGCTCTGGGATGGTGCCGAAGTAATGGTCGTCCATCTGCTGGTTCTTTGCAGAGTCATGTCCCATGAGTGTTCGCCCCGTAAGCATGAGGTCAGGACGGGCAAAGTAGAGGTCTTCATCGACGAGGAAATACTCCTGTTCCCAGCCGAGATTGGTGTGAACCTGCTTGACCTCGGGATAAAAATAGTGACAGACTTTTGTTGCTGCAACGTTGACGGCATGCAGTGATTTCAATAGTGGTGCTTTGTAATCAAGTGCTTCTCCAGTATAAGATATGAATATTGTGGGAATACAAAGTGTGTCTTCGATGATGAATACCGGACTCGTAGGGTCCCAGGCTGAGTAGCCTCGTGCTTCGAAGGTGTTTCGGATGCCTCCGTTAGGGAAAGAGCTGGCATCAGGTTCCTGCTGGACGAGCAGTTTGCCGGAGAACTCTTCTATCATTCCTCCCTTGCCATCATGCTCGATGAAAGCATCATGTTTCTCGGCAGTTCCTTCTGTCAGTGGCTGGAACCAGTGGGTGTAGTGGGTTGCCCCATGCTCTTCTGCCCATTTCTTCATGCCCTGTGCCACTGCATTGGCGATGGAACGGTCTAATCGTGTCCCGTTGTCAATGACATCCACTAATTTCTGGTAAACGTCAACTGGTAGATACTTGTACATCTTTGCACGGTTGAACACGTACTTGCCGTAGAAGTCTTCGGGACGTTCCGTAGGTGTGTTGACTTCGAGGGGACGTTTCTTGAATGCTTCCTCGACAGCTCCAAATCTTAAATTTGCCATATCTTTTACCTTAAAATGAAAGTTCCTGCTGCAAAATTACTTATTTTCAGGTTATCTCACAAAGTATTTTAGGATATATGTATCGGTTTTTTCCAATATGCTGGCTTGTTTTGACCTGTATCAGTTGCCAGTAAACGTGCTTTGGTTTTCCGATAGGGTCAAGGCTGTTTCCCTGATGATTGGTCTGGACTTGCTTTTTCTGCTTTATGTAAACTGTGGTAAAGACTGTTACATGGGAAGGAGCGGTCTGTTGTTTCGATGAGGTTCTGGGCTTTTCTTATAAGTTTTGGATGGATTCTTTGGAATAGAGTAATCTGAAAATTCATTACATGGATTGCCGTCGGTCTTACTTATAAAACAGAAGTTTGGAAAGATGGTGCGTGTGTGATTTAATAGTCAAATAATCAGTTGGTTATAATTTTGTGTGAAGAAAGGAGTGCTTGATAGGGTTTCAAATAAGCATTAGTAAGGTTTCATTTAAGCACCTGTTGGGAGCAATTAGTGCTTAGTCAGAGTCCTGTTAGTCATCAATAGAACTTAACGTAAGGAGATTTTATGACAAAAGGAATCCTCTTGTATCTCTTTCCTGTCTATCCGTGATGACGATGGACACCGTAATTTCCCATAGAATCCGTTATTGGCTCTTTTGCGTTCTGCCATTACCTTTAGTTCTTCTGTCCCATATTCTTTACAAAGTCACATTCCTCTTTGCTGAGTTGTGGAAATGTGTTGCGCCCTTTATGTTGGTTTCTGAATTAAAAAAAAGTGCACACCTGCTCACGCAGACATACACTCAGCCACTTAACTAAATAACTCAAAAAATTATTTGACTCAAAAAATTCATCAGGTAATCTTCGTCACGAGGACTGTCCTGATTACTTTAATTTGACTATTAACTTACTAATAACTATTTAAACGTAATTTGATTGCTACTCAATATAGTCTTTAATTGACCATGCAAAGATAAAAAAAATCCAGCAGAATAAAGACAATATCGACACTTTTTATCGGTTAATAA
Organism: Prevotella fusca JCM 17724; assembly: GCF_001262015.1. NCBI lineage: Bacteria > Pseudomonadati > Bacteroidota > Bacteroidia > Bacteroidales > Prevotellaceae > Prevotella > Prevotella fusca. Next base: position 1,268,735 of record NZ_CP012074.1, on the reverse strand, counting down.
CGTAAAAAAGTGTTGTAGTCTGTACATTTAACAGTCTACGAAGTCGTTTTTGTCCTTTTCACCGCTTTTATTCATCTTTTTGCGGTTTGTATTTGTGTCGTTCAATGCTTCATCAGGACATGGTTGTTTTCATTACTAAGAGAATGTCATTGTAGGTTATGTCAGACGGGCATAATTCTTTGATGGTTTTCATGCCGCTATCTTTGCCCACAGCCTTTGCGATACGTTTGATAGTGTTTATTTTTTTCTTATCAATCACATGTTCAATCTGTATCTCTCCTTTCTGGATGTAAGGAATAAGGTGTCCTTGGATTGTACCTGGTGTAAGTCCGCGTTCTTTGGCAATTTCTTCGACATTCTTTCCAGCCTTGAAGAGGTTGTAAGTCAACTCAATTGTACTGGGCTTAACGGTCTTGACCGCATTGGTTGTTTCTTTCTTCTTCCTTCGTTTATTGCCCGTTCCATCGTTTAGACTGTTGAGAATAGCCTCTTGCTTTGCTGTAAGATAGGTTGTTATGGAAAACCCGTCCTCCATGATGGCTTCCAACAGCTCTCGTTTGGCATGATAAGTCTGCTGAAGATCAGTATAGGTATTCTCAAAACGTATGGCAGCAGTCTTGTTGTTCGTTTGTATATCTCTTGTTATTTCAAGCATGTGACTGAACAATTCGGTCAGCTGACTGTGGAAATAAAGCGTACTTTTCTTGACTCTTTCCTTGAATTCATCCTCGTGAAGCTGCACGGTTGTCATTCTTCTGATGACATTTTCCCATTTCATCGATACGCTTATGACACGTGTGTCTAAGTCGGACAGGGTCATCTTGTGCAGTGCATTGATCTTTGGAAACTTGAAGAAGAACTCGGTCAGCACCCTGAAGAGGGCTGCTTCATAGATTTTGATGTCGTTGAAGTTGAACAGTTCTATGAGTAGCTGTCGGTAATACTCTTCCTTCAGGGCTGGCAGGGCAGAGATACTTTGCTCAGCCTGTTCCGTCTGATGGGATATATAGTCGCTTACTCTGCTGTCATTAATGATGGCAGCATTGCCTATTGGGGAGGCAAGAACCAGTCCCTCCAAGGTCTTGCAACGGCTTAAAGCCACATATACCTGCCCCGATGCAAAGGAAGCCTGTGCGTCAATGATGGCATGTTCAAAGGTGAGTCCCTGGCTTTTATGGATGGTGATAGCCCATGCCAGACGCAGCGGATACTGCTTGAAAGTACCCTGCACCTCGGCTTCTATCTGTTTCGTCTTTTCATTCAGTGTATATTTGGTGTTCTCCCAGGTCTCAACCTCAACCTCTATAGCATCTTCGTCGCCAGGGCAAAGGACGAGAATCTTCTCATTGTCAACGTAAGTTACATGCCCGATACGCCCGTTATAGTACCGTCCGTTGTTGTCATTACGGATGAACATCACCTGTGCACCGACCTTCAACGTCAGGTTGAAGTCAGCCGGGTAACTGTATTCTGGGAAGTTACCGTCAGTCTCAGCCCTGAACGAACATGCTCTTGAAGGCAGATTGCGCAGCTGGTCTTCATTGTAACTTTCTGCCATTCGGTTGTGTGTTGTCAGTCGGATGTAGTCGCTGCCAGCCTCTGGCAGGAAGGTGGGGGAGTACCGTTCGTTGAGTCGTTGCAGGTCGGCAGCAGTAGCTTTTCCCTCCCTTATATTATTAAGTAAGGTGATGAAGGTGCTGTCCTGCTGTCGATAGACGTGCGTCAGTTCGATGGTTACGTAGCTGATGCTTCTCAAAGCCTTTGAGCCAAAGAAGTAAGGCGTGTCGTAATAACGCTGCAGCACTTTCTCTTCTTCGGGAGTTACGACAGGTGTAAGCTGTTGCAAGTCGCCTATCATCAGCAATTGTACACCGCCGAAGGGCTTATCGTGTTCGCGGAAACGGCGCAGGACAGAGTCAATGGCATCCAGTAAATCCGCCCGTACCATACTGATTTCGTCAATGATGAGCAGGTCGAGTGTACGCATAATCTTGCGTTTTTCCTTGCTGTAGTCAAATCGGTTCTTGATGCTGGCATCGGGGACAAAGGGCGAGAGGGGCAGCTGGAAGAAGGAATGGATGGTCATACCGCCCGCATTGATGGCAGCTACACCGGTCGGCGCAACGATGACGCTGCGTTTGCTGCTGTGTTCCTTGAGTGTGCGAAGGAAGGTTGTCTTGCCCGTGCCAGCCTTTCCTGTGAGGAAAATGCTTATCCCTGTGTGTTCAACAAAGTCCCATGCGTTGCGTAACTCCTGATTCTTCTCCATTCTTCTGTCCGTTTGTTAATAGCGAGGAACAAAGTTAGTTCAAATATTTGAGAAAAGCAAGTATTGTGTGCTTGATAAAAATCAAGTGGGTTGACACAGGGTAATAAAATGGCAATAAACTTGTGTTGATACTGAAAACTCTTGTCCGATATGTTATTTCTTCCTACCTTTGCACTCGTAAAGATTAAGGATAACATATTATGAATCGGAGACAGATGGTCTCCACTAAAGGTAAAAAGATTATGATCGTAGCAGTATTATCAGCTGTTGTAGTAGCAGCATTGGTAGCGAAGGCAGTAAACTTGAATAAGCACATCACTGCCTAAATTCAAAACGCAATTTAGAAATTTGAGAGTAAAAAAACAATGTCCCGGCTTCACATAGAGTGAGGTCGGGATTTTTCTTTCTATTAGGTTTCAAGCATTGGCTCTGTTGTCTTAGAGCGGGAAGGCTGTGGGATGTTTGGGGAAAGACAGGTTATAGCTGTTGTGGGAGGTATAGATTTCTGTCAGCGGATATCTCTCTTGTTTCTGTCTGTTCCTGTTGTTGTGTAAGATAGAATGGGGAGGATAGGGTGATTAGAATTGTATTCAAACCATTTCTTTGCCAGTTCCATTAATGTGATAATGTCGCATTTGTCGGTGTGAATTATCTTTACATAATATATTGGCAGCCTTGTTTAAAATCGGGGGAAATATGATGTTATCGGCGTATTTGCAACTGGCTGTTAATCATCTTGTTATAAAACCGTGCAAGAAAAGGTGCTTAATTAGACTTCAATTAAGCCTTAGTTAGGCTTCAATTAACGCCCTTTTACAAGGCAATCAAGGCTTGATTTGAATGGAAAAGAGCGTGGGTTCGAAATAAGGGGATGAAAAAGTCTGACAAAAAGCCTCACCCCAATCTCTCTCCGAGTGGAGAGGGGGCGTGAATAGCGTGATACCCCAATAGGTTTATATGTCGTTTCTATCTCTTTAATGCTTTGCATTTTACCCTTTTATCCTTTTGCTTTTTTACCTTTCATCCCCTCTTGTTATTTTTAGTTCTAACTTGTTTTGTCTTTTTATGATTTTGCCTTTTTATCTTTCTTTGGGTCTACGCCATATCCAAAGAGGGCAAAGTCAGCTTTCAGTGGGTCATCGGGAAAGAAAAGGAGGAGCCTGTCAGTCAGCTTGCGGGCTATGGACATCGATGGCGTCTTGCTTGTGATGAGTCCTAATTGCAGGGATTGTTGTATGACATGCGTGTCAAGCGGAATGATGAGGGAACGCCGGTCGATGAGACCAGACCATATGCCAAGGTCTACAGGAGAGTCAGTGCGAACCATCCAGCGCAGGAACATACACACACGTTTGCAACAGGATTTTGTGTCCTTGGGAATGATCCCCGTTACTTCCTGTTTCTGGAAAAAGCTACAGATGGCTTCAATGGCAGTGATTGTATCGGTCTGTTGGCTTGTGTCAGTCAGTCCGGCATAACTGCGGATGTAGCCTTCTATGTCGCCAAACTCCTTGAACATCGTCTGCAGTGCACAGAAGAGGTCGTGCATCATACCGTTTGTGTACAGGCGGTAGAAGCACTGGTCGTCATCAGGAACGTCAAGTTGAAACCTTCCACTCTTTATCCATTCGTATGGCTCACTTCGTGAACAGTCAAGCAGATATTGTATGCGAGGCATGAATACCTGCCGTGAACCATAACTCAGACAGGAAGCAATGAAAGCCATTGTTTCCTGATTTCTTTTTCCTGTTACCTGGTGCATGAACCAGGAAGGGTCACCGTTGAGGAATGACGGAGTTTCATATTGCGCTGCAAGGGTAAGGAGTTTTTCCTTCAAAGATGTTGTTGCAACTTCCTTTTGGGAAAGCCTCACCCCCTTCCCCTCTCCGTGTGGAGAGGGGGGTGATGTGTGGGTATCCCCAGTGTTTATGGGTCTTTTACTGGTTGGAGTCATTCTCTTTGTTTTCTTACTGCCTGCGCCTTGAGGTCTGGACATAGCCGTTCCGTTTTTCAGTTATCACATCTCTTTCTGCAAAGAGTGCTTTTCCGTTCTTTTGTTATTACGCTTCTCCTGTTGTATGAGTGTGTTTCTGCCTTTCTGTTACTATGTCTTTACACGGCAATATTCCGTCTTCATCGGTGCATTGCCCTGTCCTCACGGGAACAGCTTACTTGTCTTCAGCAAGAATCTGTGCAGCATGATCCTTTGTCTTAATCTGCTTTGGACCAAGGATACGCTCAATAATGCCGTCTTCATTGATGATGAAAGTAGTGCGGAAAGTACCCATATAGGTGCGTCCATACATCTTCTTCTCACCGTACACACCGAATGTCTCAACCAGTTTCAGGTCAGTATCGGCAATGAGAGGGAAAGGCAATTCGTTCTTCTCAATGAACTTCTTGTGCGATTTCTCGTCCTGTATGCTGGCTCCGATGACCGTGTAACCCTTGGCTTTCAAGTCCTCGTAGTTGTCACGCAGGTTGCATGCCTGTGCCGTGCAGCCCGATGTTGAATCCTTTGGATAGAAATAAAGAACAATCTTCTGCCCTTTGTAATCGCTCAACTTGATTTCTTTTCCGTCCTGGTCAGTACCCAGAATCTCCGGTGCTTTATCTCCTACGTTCATAATTCTTTCTTTTTAAGTGATTATTATTCCGAACGCAAAGATAGTGAAAAGAAATGGAATGATTACAATACGAGGTAATAAATCATGGTATAAAACAGCTTTTCATTCTCAAGTGAGCAGGAAACGTAACTTTTTACAGTCGTAATTCTACTTCATTCAGCAGCTATTCAGCAGCATGGTATGGTATGATGATGAAACAAGGCGTGGGACCTCATCTCGCGATGAAGTCCCACTGGTAACTAAAAATATCCCATAAAAAATAGGATCTTGGTAGTTCTTTCTTGTTTTATGTTGGTTTTGAAAGAGTTTAATTCCTTGTTCATGAAGACTTTTCTTGTTAGTTCCATTGTTTCCTTGCTGTTATCTTTGGCATTGAAACAAGTGAGGCGGATGACGCCTTTAAATGTTTGAGTAAAGGATGTTATGATGTGTATGTGCTCAAAGAACTTTTATGAAGGGGTGTTGTCAGCTCTCTTTCTGCGGCAATGTCTTTTGTTGTTAAGCAGGATTGTTTCCGAACCGTCAGCTTTGATGATACGCTCCCTATGGACTGTTGGTACAAATCTTTTTACCCTATAGACGGGTGATTAATATTGTTGTTGGATGCAAATATACAATTATTTATTGAATTAATAGATAAAAAATGCTGTTTCTTATCAAAAAAATGCGTTTTGATATGATTGTTATAAACTTTGTTGTTCTTGTGGTTATATTACAAGTTCCTGTCGTATTTTTGCTTGAGAGCATCAGGGTTGGCTTGAAATATTGTTTTTGTTTTATGCTTTGCTGTAAAGATTATATACTTTTCAGAAGATAAAACTTATTGCTTTCAGTTGTGTGATTAGTATAAGTTCGTTTTTCAGGAGTCATGTTTTTGCATTCTCTATTTCTTCTTTTGGGTTCTCATATTACGTCAGTACCGAATTATCTTCACGTAAATAAATAATTCTTTTCATGAAAATAATTCGCAGCAGCAGTGTTTCTGTGTGAAAAGTTTTACGTTAACAAACAGGATATTCATCTTTTTTTGATGGGATATAGTACATCCGAACGTACCGATTAGTTGTGAAAAAAAAGAGCGTGTGCCCATTAGCTGGACACACGCTCTTTTCTTGAATGATATTTGTTTGTAAACTTGTCTCTTACCAGATGTGCGCACGCTTCTCCTGTGGTACGAAGAGCTTGTCACCTTCCTTGACGTTGAATGCCTTGTACCAGTTGTCAATCATCGGCAGGGCAGCATTTACACGGCTGATGCTTGGTGAGTGAACGTCAGAGTTGACAATGTAGGCAACGAACTGAGGAGCCACGTTGCTTGCCCATACGCGTCCCCATGCGAGGAAGAAACGCTGGGCTGGGGTGAAGCCATCTATGTCGGACAATGGATTTGTCTTCATGCTGTTCTCAAGTGCACGGAAAGCAATGTTCAGACCGCCGTTGTCTCCGATGTTCTCGCCGAGTGTCTTTTCACCATTCACATTCAATCCTGGGATTACTTCCTGCTGGTTGAACCACTCAACGAGCACCTTTGTGCGGGCGTCATAGTTCTTCTTATCCTCTTCAGTCCACCAGTTCTTCATGTTGCCTTCCTTGTCAAACTGGCATCCTTGGTCGTCAAAACCGTGGCTCATCTCGTGTCCGATAACGGCACCGATACCGCCATAATTGGCTGCATCGTCAACCTCTGGGTCGAAGAAAGGAGGCTGCAGGATGGCTGCAGGGAAGTTGATGCTGTTGGTTGTAGGGTCGTAGTAGGCATTGACAGTCTGTGGTGTCATGTGCCATTCCTTCTTGTCAACGGGCTTGCCCCAGCGTTTGGCAATGCGATATTTCATAGCTGCTTCCTGCACTCCCTTTACATTGTCGAACAAGGACTTGGCATCATCAATTACGAATACGCTGTCCATGTTCTGCCATTTGTCAGGATAGCCTATCTTGATGTCGAATGCCTGCAGTTTCTCCAGTGCCTTCTGCTTGGTAACAGCAGTCATCCATGTGTTCTCTTCAATGCGCTGTGCAAAGGCATCCTGCAGGTTCTTTACCAATGTAATCATGTGCTGCTTGCTGCTTTCCGGGAAGTATTTCTGAACGTAGAGCTTACCTACAGCCTCGCCCATGATGCCCTGTACGAAGGATAAAGCGCGCTTCCAGCGTGGCTGCTGCTTCTGAACGCCGTAAGCCACCTTGGTGTATTCAAAGCTGCGGTTAGAGAAATCATCAGACAACATGCCAGCTGCACTGGACACAACTGCCAGCTCCATGTAGGATTTCAGTGATTCCAACGGTGCTGTAGCAAGTATTTTCTCCACCTCGTGGACTGGTTCAGGCTGCCCAACGTCAACCTTTCCGCCGTTGTTTGGGAATCCTGCCGATTTCAAAAGATAGTTCCAGTCAATGCCGGGATAGTCTTTCAAGAGCTGTTCCCACGTCATCGGGTGATAATTTGCCTGTGGGTCACGTGACTTGACCTGGTCATAGCTTACCTTGGCAATCTGGTTTTCCAGTGCAAAGGCAGCCTCCATCTTCTTCTTGGCAACTGCCGGAGCATTGCCGACCATCTTCAGGAAGTCGTTGTTAAGGCTCTTGTAAGCCTCTACGACAGCCTTCTGCTGCTCGTTAGGCTGGGTGTAGTATTCTGGGTCAAGCCCGATTCCACCCTGCGAAATGCCGATGATATAACGACTGGAGTTCATGGCATCAACCGTCATTCCAAAGCCGACAGGGAAGGTTCCGTAACCTTTCACATCGAGGTCGTACATCAGTTTGATGAGTTCCTTGCGGTTCTTCACGGCACGCACCTTTGCCAGAACAGGTTTGATGGGCGCATATCCCTCACGGTTGCGGCGTGTGCTGTCCATGTAGAGGTTGTAGATTGAGGCAATCTTCTGCGCAACAGTGCCTTTTGTCTGTGGCTTTCTGGCATAGTCTTCCACCATCTCACGGATGCGTTTCTTGTTCAGTTCCTCCAAATCAACGAAGGCTCCGTTCATCGGATGCTCCTTGTCAAGCGGATGGGTCTTCAGCCAGTTGCCTGCAGCATACTCATAGAAATTCTCACCGGGCTTCACGTTAAGATCCATGTTGTTGCGGTCTACGCCCGATTTCAACCCCTGTGCCATAGCGGATGTGGCTATGAAAGAGGCTGCAAAAAGTAGCATTTTTACTTTCATTTGCTTATTGTTTTATGTGTTGAATGTTTATTTTTCAGCTCTTTAAATTTACTTTCTCTCACCTTGAAGGGTGATGTTAGCTAAGGTTCCGAATCATGAATTATCTTTTTACAAAGGTAAGTAAAAAAGACAAATGTTATTCTATTAGTCGTTTATTTTGATGAAAAACTACGCTACTGCCGTTGTTTTTTAATTCTTTTAACAGCTAAGTCGGCCTTCTTCTATGTCTTGCACGCTGTAAGAAGAAAGTCTGGGAAGTATCAGTTGTTGTGTGTGAAAGCACGGGTCGTGCTGTGGGGAGTACTGTTTTTGACGTTAATTGCACTGCCGTGTAATGCTTTTTTACAGAGTAGTAAGAACTACTTGCGAATAATGTTGTGCCCTTCTATTATATATAATGTGTAGTTTTGTCTTTGATATAGCACAACCAGCAGAGGAGTTCTACATGTTGTAAACACTTTGTTGGTACTTTGCAAATTATTGTTGTCCGATAAAACTGAAATAGCATACACTCCGATACGGAGCATCTTTTAAATTAATGATATTGTGTTGTCTTTGGAAAGTAAGTATCCTGGTCAAATAAGGTTTGTTTACTTTTGGTAATACAACTCTTTCCTGACAACAAGTTGCTTACATCCCGACAATATATTGTGTCGCATTTAGTGCCCAGCACCATTGGTGTTTACCATCAACACCATATGTGCGAGGCTATAACACATCGGCTGAAGATGGCAATAGAGGTTCATGATGGTCATTATACTGTATATAGTAAGACGCTGATGACCGACTTATATATGGGAAGTGTTAGTCAGACGGCACCGTTACAAATAAAAGTCTTAGGCGTTGGTAATTTCTTTTCCGGACGGTGTTAGCCGATGAGTCATATAGAAGATGATTCGTACAATATCAATACAAGCACCCTCATCAGTCCTGGATGATAATGAATTCCCGGGCGGATGAGGGTGCTTTGTCTTATGTTAAAGGTCTGAACCGAAGCCTACTCCTGTTCTTTCTCCTCCTCCTCAAAAAGCGCATCCTTTAGTTTCTGATAGAGGAAAGAGAGCGTAAGGAGGATGGCACCGAGGCTGATGAAGACGATAATCTTGCCAAGTGCTGACATTGCCCACACGTCATTCAGAACGAGTTTACCAATGATGATACCGAATTCTGCCAGACTGACGAGGCGTACTTGCTTGCTGTGGTAGCGCATGCCGATACACATCAGGATGAAAGCGGCAACACCCAACGAGAGTGAGAAGGCTGTGGTGAAGTCATAGATGTTGAAGGTCAGCATCAACAGACGTGTCACCGTGATCCATACCAGTGTGGAAATGATGGCAAACTCGGTGTGCTGTTGCTTGTTGGCAGGTTTTGCAGAGGTGCCTTCCTGCGCATTTTCATCCGCCAGGACATCATTTGAAATGGTTTGGTTAAGTCCTGCAAGGAGCAGACCTCGCATACTGTATGTAATATAGATAATCGTTACAAGGGTCATAGCCCACCGAAGCGTGAGTTCATCCGGAGTGTTCAGATTCCATACTGCTATGGCATATAAACCTGTAGCGAGGTAGATGCTGATGTCGTATGCAGTCTTGTATTTGTATATTTCAAAGCGTTTGCACAGGGCAAGTGCACCACCCAAAAGTATGACGTTTGCCATGAGCAGGGAAGCATAGTCAGCTCTCAGCTGTTCGAGATGGGCGTGGAAATCATCCCAGAATGCAAGGAACAGGATGATGAAGCCCAAAATGTATGCAATAACATTGCAAGGGGAATAGTTGGTCATACTCTTGGAATCGCTGAACAGCTCCTTGTTGTATTCCATGATGATGGCTGTTGCAAAGCATGCAACACTTACAAACATATTCACAAAGAAGTTTTCATTGAAGAATAAGCTGTCGCCGGAATGGCCGGTTATCATAACCGTAAACCTGTAATACAACAGTGTGGCGAACGTAAGGAAGGAAAGAATGATGAATCCAAATTCATATATCCTGCTCTTTTCCTTGGTGAAGAGCCACAGAAGGAGCACTGCCTCAGCTGCCCATATCATGAGGATATTGTCCGTATCGAACTGCATCGGGATGCCGATAGATAGGAATGCAATTGCAAGAGCCAGCATAAGGTTGCGCAGGGTGTTCTGTCCTTCGACACGGAAGCGCAGGTAGAGGTGGATTGCCAGGTTGACACCGGCAATGAGGAAGGCAACGAAACCACCCTTGTAGAACGTTGATTCGCAGTGTTGTGCCACGTAATTACCATACGCCAGATACATAAAGCTGTTGGCAGTGATGATAGTTAACAGTCCGCTTCTCATATTATCGCTGCACTTTGTCCGCAGAATGAAGACCACAGGCAATAGGAAGATGATGTAGAACAGTGTTGCAAAAGCAAATAGGGCTTCGTATGATGTCGTTGTATCATTGTAAATGAAAGAAGTTGTCACCAGTGCCCACCACAAGATAATGTATGTGAAACAGAAGGAAATGACAGGCAGTATTCCCCATTTCTTGTACATAGCAAGGCAGAACATGCCGATGTTCAGAATGCTGATGTAGGTCTGCAAGGCAATGATACTGTCAGAGTCGGTGCTGATGATGAAAGGTGCAATGAAGCCGCCGATGAGTGCTGTAACCGCCAGTTCCTTCCTGTCGTACAGGATGGAGACGACAGTCATGAAGATTGTCGTGGCACATAGGATAGCGAATGCCGTTGTCTGCGAGAACAGGTCATAGTAATGGAAGGCGATTGCCGTAATGAGATAGTAGATACCGAAGGCACCGCCTGCCAGCAGCGAACTGAAGGTGTGATAACGCTTATGCAGTCGTTCTGCCAGTACAAGCATACCGGCTCCGACGGCATAGCCCAACATCGTGCGTGCAGTCTCGTTGATCCAGTTCTGGTCGATAGCGTATTTCACGAAGAAACCGATACCGATGATGAAAATAAGAATACCGATTTTTCCGAAGAGGTTCTCGCCGATATATTTCTCATAGTTCGTTTCCGAGACAGTATATTCTTCTTCCGTCTCCATTTCTGGTTCTTCTTCCATAGTCATAGCCGGCTCTTCCTCCTTCTCTTCGACAGGTTCTTCAACGGCTTCTGGTTCTTCTTCTTCCGTTTCAGGGCTCTTTTCTTCCGTGTCCATGACAGGTATCTCCACAGTAGAAGGTCTGACATCTTCGTTCTGTGTCACGACTGTCTCAGTTGTTTCCGGTACTTCCATAGGCTCAGGAACCTCAACATTCTCAGGTGTCTCAACAGCTTCCATCTGTATGTCTTCTGTTTTGTTTTCTGTCGTTTCGGTCTCGTTGACAATCTCTGTTTCGATTTTCACAGGCTCTTGCCACCAGTAAGGATTACTACAGCCAAGGGTGTCTGGCTCTTCCTTCGGAGCTTCAGTACCCTGCTCTTCAGCCTTTTCCAGGTCGTCCTTTGGCTTTGTTTCTGTTGTTTGTGCTGTCTGCTTGATGCCTTCCTGTTGCATCTTCTCAATCATCGTCTGCAGCGTTGATATGTCAAAACTGATATTTTCAAGCGCATTGTTCATGCTGCTCATTTTGGTGATGAGAATGATAAAAACAACCAGTGGTGCTCCAAACAGTAAGAGACCTAAAAAGGTTAAGAATTCGAATTCCATAAGCGTAAAGATTTTGTTTTGGTTGTAAAATTAGTAATTTAGCATGAGTAAGACGAATTTTAACCAATAAAATTCATTTCTGTTATTGTTTTTTATACAGTAGAAAGGGGCAGTTCCCGAATTCTTTTCATGAAAAGAAATATTTTTCTTCATGAAAAGAAATATTTATTGTCATGAAAAGAAATTCTTTTTTTCATGAAAAGAATTAGTTTCCGGTTGCCTGCAAGATACGTGCAAAGCGACTTCTTCTTGTTATTCCTTTGTTTAGTCTGCTTTAATTCGTATCTTTGCAGCCACTAATTCAAAGCCGTTCAATGCACATATTCAATATATTCAAGGTGAAGAAAGAGGAACGCTGGCTGGCACTCGCCATGTTTGCAGTCTTCGTCATGTTCAATGCCCTGGTCATTGCCAGTCATTACCACGTTTATACGATGGGAGCACACAATGGTTTCTGGAGTCTCTTTACCAAGAACTTCCGTATGTCGGGTTATGATAACTGGTCATGGATAACCATCTCCGGGATGCGTATCCATTTCGTTACTACACGTCATCCGCTTTACCTTACCTTCCTTTATCCGCTCTACCTGTTGAACCACTGGCTCATACAAGTGTTCGGATATAACTTTGCCGTGTATTTCATGGCTGTAATCATCATCTTCTCTGCTTTTTATGCAGTGTTGTTCATGTATAGGATATTTCGTGAGATACTGGGATTGAAACAATCGGATTCCACCATTCTTACACTTTTCCTTTTCTCATTCGGACATATACTGATACCTTCGATGGTGCCTGACCACTTCATCATTTCACTGATGCTCCTCTCCATGACGCTGTATATCACCGGCAAGAAGATAAGGAAAGGACAGATGCTGACGGCTTGGCAGTCGCTTGTCCTGACATTCTTCACGGCTGGTATGGCTACGTCAAACGGTGTCAAGACGCTTCTCGCAGGTCTTTTCACAAACGGAAGGAAGTTCTTTACGTGGAAGTACATCACCATAGGTGTTGTTCTTCCTGTCCTCCTGCTCGTAGGAATCCAGCAGTCGCAGTACTATCTTCTGGAAGTTCCTCAGAAGGCTGTCATCCATAAAATTGAGAAAATCAAACGTGAGAAGGACCCTAAGGGCGTTGCTGAACACTACAGGAAACGCAATGCCTGGCAAAGAAGCCATTTGGGACAGCCGGTAGGACAAGGAGCAATTACAAGATGGCTGGATGTTTCTACACCACGTACAACTACGCTGGTAGAGAATTTCTTTGGCGAATCCATCCAGCTGCACCAGCGTTATCTGCTGAAGGACGTGTCATGGAACCGCCCTGTTTTCGTGTCTTACAGCTGGATAGTAAACTATGTTGTCGAGGCAGTTATCGTCCTGTTGTTCATCCTTGGCATCCTGCTCGGTCGTCGGAGGCGGTTCTTCCAGATGCTGTTGGCATGGTTTGCATGTGATGTAACCCTTCATCTTATTCTTGGCTTTGGTATTACTGAAGTGTATATCATGACAGCGGGATGGGCATTCATCATCCCGATAGCCTGTGGTTATCTTCTGAAAGGACTGTCGCATAAACCCCGACGGCTGCTGCGTGGTCTGCTGCTGGTACTTACCATCTACCTCTGGATATACAACGGCGGACAGACGGCTTACTATCTACTGAACTTATAAGAGGGAGTTATGCGGAATATCTTTGCAATCAAACGGGGTGAAAGACTTTTTTGTCTGGTGGCTGTCATTGCTTTCATAGCCTTGAACGGGCTTATGGTAGCCTATAACTTCCGCCTGTTTACGAAAGGCGGAAACTTTGGCTTCTGGGGATTATTCTTCGATCATTATACGGTGTCAGGCTTTGACAATCTGTCATATATGACGATGTCACGCTGGAAGATCTATTATCAGCTCTATCGCCATCCGCTGCTGCCCACCTTCTTCTATCCATTCTATTACGTCAACCACTGGCTGATGGACGAGACGGGTGCGAATTTTGCCGTTTTCATCGAGGCTTTTCTGAATGTAATAGCGTCTACCTACAGTAGTCTTTTCATCTATAGGATATTCAAAGAAGTGCTGGATTTATCGAGGAAAGACGCTGTTTTGCTTACCGTATTCTTCTTTTCTTTTGCCTCCATCCTGCTCACCTGCTTTGTTCCCGACCACTTTGTCTTCTCGCTTTTCTTCCTGACAATGACGTTGTATATTGCCGGAAAAGCGATGAAACGGGAAAAAGGGCGCATGAAAGCATGGCAGACCATGCTCTTGACGTTCTTCGCAACGGGTATTACCTTTACCAATATTGCAAAGATAGGATTAGCCGATTTGTTCGTTAATGGCAAACGTACCTTCCGTATCAAGCACCTCTTCCTGGGCTTCATCCTCCCCCTTGGTGCATTGTTTGCCATTTATGCGTACCAGCAGACAACCTTTGTTGAGCCGGATGTCAAGCTACAGGCAAAGGTGAAGGAGAAGAAGTTAAAGAAAGACCGTAAGTTTGCTGCCAAGTATGAGAAGCAACACGAGTTTATGAAGAGCCGTACCGGGACGCAGGTGGCTGATAATAGGTTCTTTGAATGGACTGACCTTTCGAGCTCCAGGACCGATGCAATCGTTGAAAACCTCTTCGGGGAGAGCATACAGTTACATCAGAAACACGTGTTGGAGGACGTAAACAAATCGCGTCCTATTATAGTCAGATACAGCAGTGTGTTCAATTACATCGCTGAATTACTTGTCTTTCTGCTGTTTTTAGGTGGAATCATCGTGGGTTGGAGGGATAAGTTCCTGCGGTTATGTCTGCTGTGGTTTGCTACGGATATAGTGCTCCATATTGTTCTTGGTTTTGGAATTATCGAGGTGTATATTATGGGAGCACACTGGTTGTTCGTCATCCCTATTGCCGTAGCCTTCCTTTTCAAGCGTATAAGAAAGCGACAGGCAATGATAGGAGTAAGGCTGCTTGTGGCACTCCTTACCATTGGCTCGATGGCTTATAACCTTAGTCTTATCATTCCTTTCATGCTCCGAGGCTTCGTAGCACCACAATAAAAAACGACTTCCTTACGCTGTGAGGAAGTCGTTTTTTGTATGTCTGAAATCTTGTAAACGCTTGTTTGAAAGCGTCTGGAGGGTCTGGTGAATCCTGTTCGGAGACAACTTCTCTTCTGCGCAAGGATTTCCCGTCCTTTTCCCGTCTGTTAAGTCTGAAGCAAGGATTGTCAGAGATTCTCTTTATAATCCGTGACAGGCTTGCCACAATACTGCCATTTCCTGATTGCGTTACGGAACTTACAGCCATCCAAGAGCTTGAAGAGCTTGAAGAAAGGTCGATAAAACCGACCGTTTTCAGGCAGGTACTTGCCGTGGTACATCTCACGAAGTGCGTCTGTGTCACGCTTCCAGATGGTACCACCTTGTGCTGTCTTGGTCTCTGGATAGATACGAATGGCACCAAGGTTGCGATTGATCCGTCTTACTTTCAGTCCTGCTTCGTACACTCTTATCAGCCATTCCACATCCATCTTGGCGTGGAAAGACTCATCAATATAGCCGATTTTATCGAAAATCTCACGTCTCCAGAACATTCCCGGCTGTGAGATATTATAACAACCGTGGCGGAAGAAAAAGTGATTCATCACGATATGCGTGAAGTTGATAATCTTCCCTTCCTTGTCCATCTCGACCGTATAGCCATTGGCGAAGTCTGTATCAGGATGGTCACGATAGAACTTTGCAACCGTGTGCAGTGTTCCCGGCAGTAGTACATCATCACTGTTGATCCAGCAGACAATGTCGCCTGTAGCCCTGCGCATACCCTTGTTGATGGCATCGCTTTGTCCCTTGTCCTTCTCACTGCACCACCAAGTAATCTTATCTGTGTACTTTTTCAATATTTCCACGGTTTCATCGGTAGATCCACCATCACAGACAATGTACTCCAGGTTAGGATATTGCTGTCCGATTACTGACTTCAATGTCGCTTCTATGAACTGTCCTTGATTGTAGGACGGTGTCACAACTGTTATCTTTGGATATTCCATCATCATTGTTATTATGGTCTCCGCTTATGCTTGTTTTACTATTCGGGCAGGGTTACCAACCACGGTACAGCCGTCGGGGACATCCTTAAAGACTACAGCTCCAGCCCCTATCGTAACGTTGTTGCCTATACGGATAGGACCGAAGACCGTTGCTCCTGTCATTATCTTTACGTTATCGCCTATCACAGGTCGCCCTTCCCGTCCCTCATGGTGCCCTGTTCCTAAGGTTACAAGCTGAAGACAATAGAAATTCTTACCGATACTTTCGGCATTCAGATAGGTTGCGTAATTATGTTCAAAGTGGGCACCTTTCCCGATGGAAGGGCACCAGATGTTCAATGTCCGTTCACCGGGACACAGCCATTTGATGAGCGTTGCCTTGTATTCTCCTATCCTGTAATAGAACAGGTTACGGAAGGTACGCTCACGGGTCATCACTTTCACGAAGTTACACACCCCTCGCTTACGGTCCTGCACTTGCAGAAGGTCATCATCAATCAGCTCGCTGTGCAGCTTGTAAAGCAGGATGTGCGGTATCAGCCTCAGCGAGGATGCGGTGAGTATTACGCCTTGAACAAATGGGTTCATCTTCTCTTTTTTATGCAAATGTACAACTTATTCCTTAAAATCCCAAACTCTCTTTCCCTGCTATCGCTTGCGTCGGCGCACATAGTTCATGCACTCCACGAGTATCTGTGAACCTGCCCACTTCATGATGAGGAAGTAAAGCACAGCTGCTATAACGATTCTGATTACAAGCAGAAACAGGAGGTTATGAATAACAGAGGTAATAAAATAGGTCACAAGCATCACCGCCACCGATGCCACGAGGTAAGGACTGATGTCCTTCAGCACATCTATAAGCCGCAAGCCAGTCTCCCTTCCGGCAAAGAACTGCCACACAAAGAGCCACAAGACTGTTACGACCGTGTAGGCACTTACCATAAACTCTACTCCCTGTTGGTAAGAAGCAACGACAAAGGCTATCTGTGCAATGATTAAAGCTACCGTACACCACATATAGACCACAGACTTTCCACGGCTGATAATCAGATTCTGATACATCGTATAGAACGGCAGGAAGGCTCCGCTGACACAGAGGATACGCAGTAAAGGAATACTCTCAATCCATTTATCTGATATAAGCAGAATGATGAATTCGTGCGCTATCATCGCTAATCCAAACATAGCCGGAAAAACCAGGAAAGCCGTAAAACGGAGCATTTTACGAAAGACATTCACCTGTCTTTCAGGGTCGTTGTTCACCTCGACAAGCACTGGTTGTGCCACCTGCGATACAGTGCCAGACACGAAGGTACTTGCCATCGTGTCCCACTTGAACGCCTGAGAGAAGTTGCCCACAGCCTTTGCGGAATACAAACGACCGAAGATGAAGGTAAGAATATTCTGACTGATAGTATTGACAATCGTCGTTACAAGAATCTTGTAACTGAAAGAGAACATCTTTCTTACGGGGGTGAAGTCGATATGTATAGACGGTCGCCAGGGGATGATGAAGAAACGCCACAGGCTGGTAAGACTGATGTAAAGTACCTGCTGCCAAGCCAGACTCCAGTAAGCATAGCCCCTCAATGCCAATATAATACCCACCACGCCCGAGACGAACAGGCAGGTAATGCGTAGCAGGGCAGTTTCCCTGACCATCATGTTCTTAAAAAGGTAAGCGGCAGGGGTGGTTCCCAGTGATGAGAACAGCAGTGATGCAAAGATGAAACGTGACAGGTCGATAAGCTCTGAATGATGAAAGAAACCAGCTATCAAGGGAGCTGAAAAGAAGAGAACCGTGTATGAAATCCAGCCCATAAAGGCACTGAACCAGAACACGGAATTATAGTCATTGTCCGTGGGATGGTCCATGTTGGCAAGTGCTGCGGTAAATCCGCTTTCCTGCAAGGCGCCTGCAATAGCCGTGAATACAGCCAGCATTCCCACCAGACCATAATCAGCCGGTGAAAGCAGACGTGCCAGAAAGATGCCGATGACGGTATTCAGCAGCTGCATTGTTCCGTTGTTCAATGCACCCCAAAAGAGTCCTTTGGCTGTTTTCTCCTTCAGTGTTTCTTTTTCCATTCGCTCTTGTATCTGTATGATACGCTGTTTCTTATCTCCTGTCCAAAGCGTTTTCTGTCTCAACAGGAGGTCGGTTGCCTTCTGCTATCTAAAGTTCTCGTCGTGAAAAACTTTTCATTGCAGGTGTGGAAAAGGGAATATATTGTTTTTTCTGTCCCACATTGATAGGCATAAACAATCTAACGTGCAAATGTAACGCTTTTCTTTGGAAAAGCCAAATCTCATATACTCAGGAATGGTAAAGTTACTTTTCTGCCACTATATTTATCACTTCTGTTTCTTAAGGAAGTCTTCAATAGCAGCTTTACTTTTCAATTTGTCCGTATCAACATCATAGAGGTCGCTGCTATATACTTCGTGATAGAATGGACCGCAGTGTTCCATAATCTGTATCTTATCCATCTGTGTTGCGAATAGTGCATAAAGAATTGTTACGCGATACTTATCGTCTTCAAACGTTATCTTTGTTGAATCATTCCTTAAGAGCCATAACCTGCCAAAGAATAGTTGTGCTATAATAATGAAAGGAACACTCATCCACAAAACCGTATGCAAACAACCTATAACGGCATCACCATCCTCCTTCCTTCTCCTCTTGATATGCTGGATAAGGAAGAAAAGTAACACCCAAGGTAAAGTACAGTCAACTATGACGTCCGCATAACTCCAAAACTTCCAAGGTGATATGCAGTTGAACACCAGCCATAACAGCTCGGTCCACAACAGGCAGCGTAATAATTTTCTAATCATCAAATAAATTTATGCTATCCAGTAAACATTTCCTGTATAAGGTTAGTGTCTTACTATGTTTTATATTGACAGTAACAACCTCACTTGCCGCTTTTAACTGACGTGTTGTTGTCCAGCACATGTGGTGTTCTTGGCAAACACCAATAGTGTTGAAGACAAGCACCACTCGTGCTGATGGCAAAACACCATACAGACAGCAATAAAGTAGAAACTTAATTGCCTCCGCAAATATAAGTATATTAGTTCAAATCATGAAATCAAAACATAAGTTTTTATAGAGAGAGAAGGTGAAGTCATAATCTTTTATTATCTTTGCAACAAGTATATAAAGGAAAGATGATTGAAACTTTCAACACTGGAGAGACGCAGGAAAGTCTCCGACAGGAATATAATCCAAATGGTTCCGTGCTGAGAAAAGCACAGCTGAGGCTGCTTGATATGGCTATCTATTTGCAGGAAACTGCCAAAAAGATAGGCGTTCCCTGCCGTATCGATGGGGGGAATGTGCTCGGAGCAATGCGCCATGGGGGCTTTATTCCGTGGGATGATGATATTGATATGGTAGTAAGCTATAAGGATTTCAAACGTTTCTGTGATTATCTGAAAGCGCATCCACATCCGCAATATGTTCTGCAGGACAACGATACGGATCCCGGCTTCTACAAGGAGTGGGCGTGTCTGCGTGACTTGAAAAGCGAGAACCGCAGTCATGAAGCCAATGACAGTGTTGACCGAAGGATGCACGAAGCACAGAAGTTTAGAGGTCTGCACGTGGACATATTCCCATACGAGGGTAATATGATTCCTTGGTTGCAGCGTTTTGCAGCAAAGCTGTCGGTGAATGTGAACGTGAAGTTTGCAGGACGTCACCCCCGGTTGGCACAGACCAGCTATAAACTTCTACACAACATCGTCTTCCCTATGTTCCGTCTTGTCGGCAGGCTGTTTGGCAATCCAGACCTCTATATGCACTCTTATGGTGCCTGGTTCTATGAACAGAACCCACGCCGCTGTATGACGCCACATAAGGATATAGTCTTTGAGGGTTATACCTTTGAGGGTCCTGCCGACCCTGATGAGCTTTGCCGTATTGCCTACGGGAACTATATGGACCTGCCACCGAGGGATAAGCGCGACAGGCATAAGGTGGACGTGGTGTTTAAGTAAGGAGCGAAGAAGCTCCTTTCCATCGCAGGGAAGGGTGTGGATACAGATATACACCTGTTATTAATGAGACACCCCTATATTTTAAAGGGAGCAGGTAGGAGTTGTGGATTGTCTCCATCCAACTCTTGAACTCCTTTAATTCCTAAAATACAATTATGAACATAGCAGTAATTTTTGCAGGTGGCTCAGGGCTAAGGATGCACACAAAGTCGCGCCCTAAGCAGTTTCTCGACCTCAACGGGAAACCGATTATTATCTATACCTTGGAGTTGTTCGACAATCATCCGGGAATAGATGCTATCGTTGTGGCGTGCATTGAGAGCTGGATTCCCTTCCTTGAGAAACAGCTTCGCAAGTTTGAAATCAATAAGGTGGTGAAGGTTGTTCCGGGAGGAAAGTCGGGACAGGAATCTATATACAACGGACTGTGTGCTGCCGAAGCATACGTCCGTGGCCGGAGTGTTGACAGTGAGAAGGCTACAGTCCTCATCCACGATGGTGTCCGTCCGCTTATTACGGAAGAAACAATTACGGATAATATCAATAAGGTGGAAGAAGTAGGGAGCTGTATTACCTGTATTCCTGCAACGGAAACACTCATTGTGAAGCAGGCTGACGGCTCGTTGGAGATTCCCTCACGTGCCGATTCGCTCATTGCACGTGCACCGCAGAGTTTCCGATTGTCGGATATCATGGCGGCACATCGCCGTGCCTTAGAGGAAGAAAAGGGCGATTTCATCGACTCTTGTACGATGATGAGCCATTATGGTTACAAACTTGGAACAATCATAGGACCGATGGAGAACATCAAGATTACCACTCCGACAGACTTCTTCGTGTTACGTGCTATGGTGAAAGTGCACGAGGACCAGCAGATCTTCGGTTTGTAATCAATAACCCACTAACCAACAGTAAAAAACATCCCAGCCCTCTCAAGGGAGAGGGGCTGGCTGTTGTTGTTTCCTATGATATTGAAATGATGGATAATAAAGTACTGAAAGAAGACATAAAGAACTTTGTCGGTAAGTTTGCTCTGGCTGAGGAACTCGAAGGTAAGGTGATAGCAGTGACAGGCGCAACAGGACTGTTAGGCTCCTGTATGGTGCGTTGCCTTTTGGCTTTGTACACGGAGAAGGGCATCAACCTGCATGTTATAGCTGTTGCAAGGAATATTCAGAAAGCAGCAGGTATGTTTGGTGAGGAACGTGAAGAGATAAGTTATTATAACTACGACTTCTCATCGTCGGAGCCTTTCAAGCCTCTAAGGACGGTGGATTACCTCTTCCATTTCGCTGCTCCCACAGCCTCAAAGGATTTTGTTGACAAGCCTGTTGAGACGATGAATACGGTATATCTGGGCATGCAGAACCTTCTTTCATATACACGTGAGGCGAAAGTACAATCACTTGTCTTGGCCTCGACGCTGGAAGTTTACGGTACTGTTACCGACGATACGGAACCGCTCACCGAGCAGATGCAGGGCTATCTTGACCCGATGGCTACCCGTAGCAGCTATCCGTTGGCAAAGAGAGCGGCCGAGGCGTTGTGCCATAATTATGCAGCTGAGTATGGAGTGCCCGTGAAGGTAGCACGTCTTGCGCAGACATTCGGTGCGGGAGTCAGCAAGACTGATAACCGTGTCTTTGCCCAGTTCGCACGGAGTGTCATCAACAACGAGGATATTATCTTGCACACCACAGGCGAACTCTGCCGTTGCTATTGCTATACGATAGACGCTATCACCGCAATGCTCTATCTTCTGCTGCGTGGAGAGAACGGCGAGGCGTATAATGTTGCCAACAGTGATACCTATATTTCTATCCGAAATATGGCTGAGTTCGTGGCAGAGAGTTTCAATCCTGGGAATGTGAAGGTTGTGATATGTCCGCAGGAAGGCTTGGGTTATTCTCCTGTAACAAAGCTACGCCTTGACACAAAGCGTATTAAGCAGATAGGTTGGCAGCCAGAGTACGGGCTCAAGGAAATGTTCAGCCGTCTGATAGAATCCATGAAAGTGGATGATGTATGAGTCACCTCAACAAGGAGAAAGCAGGAGTAATATTTATATGTTAATGTAGAGAACTTTCAAAAGGTCATACTTTCCAAAACATCACTTCTTCTATGTTGTGATGTTTACCATATCATGTTAAACAATATGAGAGCCTGTAGTAAGAAAGAAGATATGTTACCGTTACTATATGAAAGATAGTCGAAGCGGCAAACGTAGAAGCACTATAATTCATATGTTGATGGTGTTTTTTCATTAAAACAAGTGTCTTAATTATTTTTTTCTTTCTTTGTTTAAAAAAACTCCCACCCTCATGCAGTATTTCAAGCATAGTCTGCTCCTTTTAATAAAAAGGAAAAATATATCCATGAACATAGATATAGACGCATGCAAGCAGGGAGAACAGGATGCTCTCGGAGAATTATATAAGGCATATTCCAACAGGTTGATGAAGATATGCCGGCACTATGTAGCAGATGAAAGTATTGCAGAAGATATTCTGCATGACGCTTTTATCATCATTTTCACCTCCATAAAAACGCTGAAAGACAACTCGAAAGTGGAGGGGTGGATGATAACAATAGTAAGAAACCTTACTTTGAGGTATCTGCAAAGTGCAGGGAAAGCAGATATTCCATTGTCCTATTTGACAATAGAACCTGCCGATATAGAGGGTGAAGACAAGAAGAGCGTAGAGCTGCAGATGTTGTTGTCAGCATTAGAATCATTACCTGAGGGATACCGGGAAGTGTTTAAGCTCTCAGTGCTGGACGGTCTGTCCCACAAGGAAATAGGAGCAATGCTTGGGATTAATGCCCACAGTTCTTCTTCCCAGCTGTCCCGAGCAAAGAAGATGCTACGTGAACTACTTGCCAACTATTGGGCACTGTTCTTGTTACCTGTCTTGATACCAGTATATATTTATTTTGCGACAAGAGATAGGAATATTGGGACTTCCAATAACAAATCGACAGCCTTGACGAGCCAGAAGAGACAGACAAAACGTGTTCAGTGTAAAGCAGAGAAAGCAAGGAAAGGAAAGTCTAAGTATTCTGAGCCCTTAAACAGCAAAGGTTATTATGGCAGTGTTCCAACTTTTCCAACTGTTTCTGAGGAAAAACTTACTTCACAAATCAGGACAGATAGCATTGTTCCTGAGAAGGTAACAGTACCATCCTATGTGGACTCATTACATAAGTGTATGACTAAAGGTTTTACCATTGAAGACAGCTTGCTTGATCTTCCACAAGTTCCGCAAGGTAAGTTAATGGTTCTAGGGGGAGATGGTAATTTCAATACAAGGCATAAGAAAAAGTATCCATGGACTTTTAACTTCGGTTATTCATCGAATGCTGAAGCAAATGGTTCTATTCCAAATCTTAACTATCTGTCTGTAATTGATTATGCCAATGGCGGGGCAACTGCAAAGCTGTACACATGGTCAGACTTAGAGGAATATTATGCACGAAATAACAGTCTGATGGATTCTGTTGAAAGGGCACGGATGTCCTTGATGATCCGTGAACATTCGGCAGATGGTAACAGTCCATTGAGAGAAGTGGCGAACCATGATCGTCCAAGAACATTCAGCCTTTCTATAAACAAGCAGTTGAATTCTCGTTGGACATTCGGAACTGGTATAACCTATACCAGGTTGAAATCTGAATTTAAAAGCGAACATGGAAATACAAAACTGCAGAAGACTCAAAAGATAGATTATGTGGGTGTTCCATTACGGTTAACCTATCGTGTATGGGGTAAGGGACGTTTCAATGCATATACAACAGGCGGAGTTACATTTGAAATGCCTGTTCATAACTCGCTTGAAAAGAATTATATTATTACATCTGATTCGTCGTTTATGTTAAGGGAACACATCAAGACACGTCAACAATGGTCAGTGAATTTAGGTGTTGGTGTTCAGTATAAGGTGTTTAAACCGTTCAGCTTGTATATAGAACCAAATATGTTCTATTACTTTGGGAATGGTAGCGGACTTGAAACTTATCGTACAGAACATCCGTTCATTATAACAGTCCCATTTGGATTGCGTCTTACCTGGTAAGTTATAACTGATAGTAAGCTGATAATCCGGAAATGTCAAGGGAGTTGTTTCCGTTAAAATGCAGAAATCAATATCCCTGGGTATACGCTTGGTAATGTCCTGTAAAACAATCTAATTTCTCTTAGGAGACATATAGGATTGTTTTATAGGGCATTTGTTTTCCTTGGATTACCTGATAAGAATAAACTGCAAAACAGCTTTTTTCAGAGATTAAGGAAGAAGAAACTTTTGTATTCATCCGAAATGGTATTCCTGTCCATAGTCTTTCAAGTCTATATATGGATGATAAAAACGAGTTTATGATATGTCTTTTGTTTATGTAGAAACTCTTTTTACAGATAGACTAACTTTCTGAAAGTATAACTCTATATATAAGAATAAGGTGTTTAATGGAATATAAGTAACGCCTGTACTTTTCCTAAATCTGAAGATGGACTAACCGAGAAGGAAAAATCATTAACGTCATGCAGTCTTTTTACATTTTTTGGTTCTTAATAGTAAAAAGTTAAACCCAAAAGAATGTACAGTATTTATGACTACATCCATAATGGAATGGTATTTGTAAACAATATGGTACGCAGGCAGCATAAGGAACTCACTTCTCTGATGATATATTCTACTACAAACTGCCAGTCTCGTTGCAAACACTGTTCCATTTGGAAGAAACCTATAGAGAATCTAAGTTTAAAGGATATAGCCAGTATAATGAACAGCAAGTGTATAACCAAACGGACAATGGTCGGATTGGAAGGAGGAGAATTTATCCTTCACCCCGAAGCAGACAGGATATTGAGTTGGTTTGATACACATCATCCCAATTATACACTGCTGTCTAATTGCCTTGCAACAGGAAAAGTTATCTCTGCTGTTAAAAAACACCATCCTAAACATCTGTATATATCTCTTGACGGAAACAGGGATACCTATCATTATATGCGTGGACGGGATGGCTATGACAAGGTCGTTGAGGTAATCGAGGCATGTAAAGACACAGTTCCCATATCCTTGATGTTTTGCCTTTCTCCGTGGAATTCGTTTAAGGATATGGAACATGTGATAAGCGTTGCACAGAAATATGGTGTCGATATACGTATAGGAATCTACAGCACAATGTCTTTTTTCGACACGACAAAGGAACTGATGGAAGCCAACGACAAAGACTTTGTCAGTCAAATTCCACCTTCCATACATCAGACGGATGAGAACTTTGACTTTGTTGCTCTTTATGATGAGTGGAAGAACAGTAGACTTAAACTTCGATGCCATAGCATTTTCAGTGAGTTGGTTATCCATTCAAACGGTGATGTTCCCTTGTGCCAGAACTTGGATATAGTTTTAGGAAACATCCACGAAAATACACTTGATGAAATATTCAATTCACGGAGAAGTTGTAAAGTCCAGTGTCAATACTCCAAAGAATGTAATCAATGCTGGATAAATTATCATCGGAAGTATGATATTATCCTCTTGAGAAATTTGGAAAGAATACTGCCAAAAAGGTTGATAGAACTGTTCTATGGGAAATATCAATGGACAGATGACAGACATATCACTTATAAAAGACACTTCAGAAAAACAACAGCATAATTAGAATATGGAATATTTAAATAATATCATCAACAGGTACAAGAGTATGCGTAGTATGAAGGAATTGAATCAAACCTACACGCAACAGTATGCCCTTGTTGGTTTTGGCAGCCATTGTGTCAATAATCTGCTGCCTGTCATGCAGTATCTTCAATTGCCAATAAAGTACATTTGCTGTACTTCTGAAAAGAAAGCCAGACTGATTTCTCAAAAGTATAAGGGAGTCAAAAGCACAACATCCTTACATGACATTTTACATGATGATACGGTTTCGGGAATCTTTGTTGCCACCAATGCACATTCACATTTTCACATAGCAAGTGAGGTCATCAAGGCAGAGAAGTCTTTGTTTGTTGAAAAACCACCTTGTGAGAATGAAAGGCAACTTAGGCTCTTGATAGATACCATCAAACTTTATGGTTCAAAACATATTGTAGTCGGACTACAAAGACGCTTTGCACCTGTGACCCGAATACTGCAAAACAGATTAAAAAGGGAAGGTAAAAGACATTATCATTATCGTTATTTGACAGGACTATACCCAGAAGGTAATGCTTTGCTCGATCTTTTCATCCATCCGCTTGATTATGTGATATTTCTTTTTGGCAAAGCAAAGGTGAAAATGGCAGATACTATCAGCTGTGGGGATGGTGGGCAGACCTTGTTTTTGATATTAGAACACAAGGACATAACAGGCGTAATGGAACTTTCAACAGGCTATTCCTGGCAGGAAGCACAAGAACTTTTAAGTATCAGTACAGATAAGGGGCTGTATCAGTTGGATAGAATGGAAAGGCTTGATTTCACCCCAAGACATTCTGTTGTATTTGGTATACCATTGGAAAAAGTCTTCCATAGCAATGTTACCGTTGTCAATCTCTATGGGAGAAACAGCTTTACTCCGACTGTGGGTAATAATCAAATAGTCTCTCAAGGTTTCTTCTCAGAAATTAAGACCTTTGCTGATATGGTTGAAAAACGATGCAAGGAAGACTCCTCTCTTGGATTGGAAAGCGTCAAGGATGTTTATTCGTTAATATCTGAAATTGCGGTATATGAAAGCAATAAATAATAAGTAATTACGTATTTAATATTAACATACTTAATCCATTGTAATTATGAAAAAGGTATTGTATTGTCTGATATGTCTTATTGGATTATCAGCATGCTCATCAGAAAATGTAGTTCTTGATGCACTAAAAGTCTATGATCTAACAAACTCCGCATGTAAAGTTGCTTTATCGAAAACGGAATCACGTAGTGATTTCTATCAGGAGTATGACACAAGACCTGCAACTCTTGGCATTGAATTGGGAAAAGACGGGACAGCCCAATGTAAGATAGAGAATGTTAAGGATAATTGTGCTATACGTGAACGTTTCGTAAATGTAACTAATCATGACAATCAGATTACACTCATTATATATCATAATGGGAACATCGATTCTTGGGCAGATTGCACCTGTGATTACGATGTTGACTTCAAGATGAGTAAACTTTCATCTGGTAATTATCATCTGAAGGTTTATTATGCAGGAACTGACATGAAATGTATGGAAGAGTATGTCATGTATAACGGTCAGATTAGCATTGAGAAGAACAAGAAGACAAGTGTGAAATTCAACTCGGGGAAGAGTTTGCCAGAATGCTGACCGTAAATCATAGATACTGTTTGTACCTCCAAAAGTGTTTTTCTTAAGAATAGTCCCTCTTGGGTTTTATGCCAAAGAGGGCTGTTTTCTTCTTTCAAGAAAGTATATTGCTCTTCCTTTAGCAATTTTTATTATATCATAGTTCACATTACCGTGAATTATTTTCATGAAGATAAGAATTTATTTTCATGACAATAAATATTTCTTTTCATGAAAAGAATTCGGGAACGGGCTTTGTTGATGGGAAAAATATTACTTCTTATGCAGGAAGAAACGCACCAAAAGGAAGTTGATAGGTACACAGATAGCGAACATGGGAATCATTGCTATCTGCTTGCTGAGCCCTGCCCAAAGGAAGAAATGGAGGCAGATGGTCTGCAAGGCATAGTTGATGATGTGTGAAAGGATGAAGCCTGCACCACGTTTGGTGGTGGACTTCACGCGGAAAGTGTAGCGGGTTGATGCAATATAGTTGAATGTAAAGCTGACAAGGTATGCAATGGTATTGGCACCAAGAGGTTGTACCCAGAGAATCATCAACAGGTAAGTGCCGTATTGGATAGCTGTTGCCAATGTGCCCACAATGATGAAACGGACGATTTCGCCGAGCTTTTCCTTGTTTCTTGTTTCGCTTTTCTGCATCTTTTCTTTTAGTTCCTGAAAGGTTTGTAAAAGCCTTTGTCTGCGTATGCAAGCAGTTCTTTGTCGCCTCTGCTGTCGCCAAAGGCAATCAGTTCGTAGGTCTCACGCTGTGGGTAAAGTGCTTTCAGGCGGTTTACCTTTTCCTGTCCGTAGCAGTTCTTTGTGGTAAAACGTCCTGTAACTCGGTCGGTCTTTATTTCAATCTGTGTTCCTATTACCCGTATGTTTTCTCCGAATTCATCGAAGAAAGGGCGTACCCAGTTGTCTATGCTTGCACTGATAACCAGCACTGTGATGTCATCTTCTTCTAATATTTTTCTGACCTTTTCCTTTCCTTCAGGGCGAAGAAGATGTTGGTTCTGTTGTGCGAAAGTCCGGCAAAGAAGGTCAAATTCGTTAATCTTCATACCCTTGAAAAACCATGAGAATATCTTTTGTTTTGCTTTCCAGTTAGGGTAAAGATGCAGTTTCATCAGTATGAGCAGGGGAGAGAAGAGCAGAAAACCTGCGTACATCAGCCCGCTTCCCTTTGCAAAGCGGATAAATTCGAGAAGTGTATCCTTGGTCGTCAGTGTACCATCGAAGTCGAAAGCATATATCTTTTTCATTTCCTATTGGATGTTCTTGAGTACATAGATGATGAAAAGGAATGCCAGACCGAAAGCCAGGACGATGAGTTGCATGAAACGGTCGTGTAGCATCACCTTCGTGGGGTCGCCGCTCTTCTTGTCGACAACCGAAATCTGGATATATCGCAGCAGTCCTAAAAGTACGAAGACGCTGGTCAGATAAAGATGGTCGGTGTGGAAGTTCTGGATAGTTTCAGGGCTTACGGTGTACATGATGTAGCACACCAAGGTAACACTTGCTGTTATCGTAATCGCCTGATTGATGAAGGTGAGGTTGTAACGGATGGTGTTCTGCCGAGGAGCATGTCCTGTCTCGTTCATTCTTACAACGTCATCTCGACGTTTGGCAAAGGACAGGAAGAGCATCAGGAGGAAGGTCATCAATACAATCCACTTGCTCAGATTGATGTTAGTGGCATATCCTCCGGCAAGAATCCGAAGGACAAATCCGAAGGCAACGATGCACACGTCAATGATAGCATATCGCTTCAGTCGGAGGCAGTAGGCTATGTTCAGCAGCCAGTAAAAGAGTATTACGCTGGCGGTTTCAGTCTGGTGGGCAGGTAATAAAAACGTCGAAGTCATCGACAGAACGAACATCATTCCCATCAGAATATAGCCCTGTGCGATACTGACGGCACCTGATGCCAGCGGACGGTGACACTTCACGGGATGCTGTTGGTCGTCATTTATATCCACAATGTCGTTGAGGCAGTAGATGGATGAGGCAGCCAGGCTGAATGACAGGGCTGTAATCAGTCCTGCATAAACAGCTTCCCACTGCAACAAAGCTCCTCCAAAGAAGACGGGAAGGAGAACAATGAGATTCTTTATCCACTGGTGTGGGCGGATTAGTTGTAGGAGGTATTTCATTTTATCCTTTTCTCTATGGGGATTATTATTCGTTCGAGTGCATTATGCAGAAGCCATGCCAGTAGCAGGGAGATGCTTGCGGTCACAAAGAAAGTAGGCCAGTAGGTCCAGTTGTTCAGTTCGATGTAATCCAGTACAAAGTGTTCATGGATGAGGTATGCCTCCAGGCTCATTGCTCCTACAAGTCTGAAAGTACTGTTGATGGTTCGTGGCGTGCGTCGGAAGACACGGTTCAGCAGTAGAATTGTTGTTACCGTGAGAGGAATATAGAGCATACGTTCGAGGAAAATCGGGAACTGTCCGTGTTTCTCCTGTTCAAGGAATATGCTTGAGGCGAGTGCCATTATGAATATTAGCCATATCATCCAGATGGATGCACCATCCATTGTTTCCTTCCGTTTCACCGCTGCTGCAATGTTGATTCCGATGAAGAAGATGGGTATCCGGCTCCAGAAGATTTCCAAGTGTCCCACCACTGCGTGAATGGGGGTAACGTATTGTACGAGGATGCACCACATGATCATTATTACGGGTAGCCATCGGTAGATGGGATGCTTGATTATGAGGCGCATATAGAACGGGCTGACTACGTAGAGGAACATAATGCAAGGGATGTACCAGAAGGTCAGTTCGTCGTGTAGCCAGAAGTCCCAGTTGATGGTAATGTCACCGATGAGATCGATGATATTCGTGCTGTGCCCTTGATGTTTTGTGATGTCGAGGCAGAGGAAGTCGGGGATATAATACAGACAGGCAATAAGAAGCCATGCAGGATAGATGCGCAAGAAGCGTCGCAGGTAGAAGTGTCGCAGGGAAGGGTGCTTAGTCCAGGAGAACCACAGTCCTATACCGCTTAGGAAAAGGAAGATATCAACACCAATGTTGCCCATTCTCCTCAATCCGAAGAAAGCGTCTTCCCGTGGCAAACTCACATGGAAGAGGATGACGAAAAGCATTGCTGCTCCCATCAACTCGCCACGGTAGCGGCTTATATTAGCTAATTCGATGTCTTTTATCTTCATTGTTTTTTCGATGAAATCGTGTGATTCTTATATCTTTTTTATTTTAGTTTCGGACCAGGAATCTTCTTCATCAGTTCCTTGAACAGCCATGCCAGACAAAGCGATGCAATGATGTAAAGCAGGAGACCTGCCCAATAGTCGCCCTCTTTGGAGATAGGAATAAATATCTTTCTTGTGATGGGGTGGCAGACGAAAAGGGCTGCAGAAATGCTGCCTACCCATGAAAGAACGTTCATTATGGATATGTTCCTGTATCCTGTTCCTGTTTCCAACTGTCCCAACAGCTTCACGAATGTAACGGAAGCAATGCAAACGGCAAGCGGTACAAGATGCCATGTGGCGTAGCTGAAACTCATCAGCAGGATAGCAAACATGGAAAGGATGAAGGCAACAAGGTTGGTAGCTGTACTCCAAGGGCGTGCATATCTTGCATAAAGCAGACCTGCTCCGAAGGGCAGCATACCACCGATAAAGTTGTATCTCCAGCGGTTCAGTGCCTCACTCTCTGGCTCGCAAGCCAGCTGTATGGCAAAACAAACAACAATCAAAGCCACGTTCCACGCCCAATGGCGGCGATAGAGAAGGAGCCGATAAACAATGTAAAGCTGAATCATAAGCCCGAAGAACCAGTAAGGACCGGGCCAGATGATGTCGTCAGGGTGGGGAAGCAGGTTGTTGAAAAGTCCCATTTGAGCGATAATATCCATCATTTTGTAATGGTGCTGTCCTGCTGTAATGGCGTCAACCATCGTAAAGGCGACGAAGCCGACAATCATCATGCGGAAGAGCTTCAGCCAATGGTACTTGATGAAGCCGAAGAGTGGCAGGTTTGATGGTGTCTGCTGACTGCCTGCTGGGGCTGTGTTTGGTCTTTGTTCGTACTTCATTGTCAAGCCGTAAGCAGACAGGAAGAGGAATACCGGCACCCCATAGTGTCCGAAGAATGACAGGATATGAAAGAAGAAAAGCTCATCCCACTGCCCTTGCAGCACCTGGTAGAGTCCGTCTACATTGTGCTGGAAATACTGGTATTCGTTCTCCTTCACCACAGGTCGCAGCCAGTGGCAGTAGTTGTGCAGGAAGATTCCAATGATGGCAAGTCCCCGTAATGCGTTACATTCCGTCCGAGTGAGCGTTCCGCCTTCGTTTCTTTCCGATGAAATGGGCGAAAGTCTGTTGCGTTCAGATTTAAATATCTTATTGAACAT
Organism: Prevotella fusca JCM 17724; assembly: GCF_001262015.1. Classification (NCBI taxonomy): domain Bacteria; kingdom Pseudomonadati; phylum Bacteroidota; class Bacteroidia; order Bacteroidales; family Prevotellaceae; genus Prevotella; species Prevotella fusca. Next base: position 1,237,302 of record NZ_CP012074.1, on the reverse strand, counting down.
TGTTTTTATTGTATTCTGCTTTTGTGTTCTCTCCGGTGTGTTTCAGCTGGAAGTCCTGCCCGGGCTTCGTATGGCTGTTGTCTCCTTACTTTCCTTTACGTTGCGAATGGTGGTCGGATGGGCGGGAGAGTTTATCGTAATCCGTAGTATTCTTGAGTATTCTCGGTCGCATCTCGTTGTATTGCGGACTGAGAATATTATATTCGGAGTGGTAATCTTTCGTGTGGATTCCTGCCAGATAAAGCAGCATGTGGGGTAGAGCATCCGTCATAAAGCGGCGGTTCCTTGCACTGATAATTTCCTGGAAAATGTCTGGATGCTTGGCTGCATACTTATGTGAGCAGTAGACCCAGAAAGGGATTTCAAACTCATAGCGTGCCAGATCGTAGTCGATGGCTGCTGAATGGTTGCGGCAGATGAAGCCACGACTGTCCTCATAGCACTCTTCTCCGTGGTCCGGCATGTAGATGACGACTGCTTCCTGGTCTTCAAACCGCTTGATGATCTCGTCGACGATGGAGTCATTATACAGTACGGCATTGTCGTAATCAGCCAGAATCTTCCGCTGTTTCCCGTCAAGGTCGGCACGCTTCTTGGCATAGTCTTCAGCCTTGAAGTGGCGGCGGTCGCTCGGACAACGTTGCTTGTAGTTGACATGCTGTCCGATGAGATGGAAGATAATGAGGTAGTGCTCGGTGTTATGTTGTTCTTGTTTTTTGTCGTAATCATCGAGCAGACCGCGGTCAAATTGGTATAGTTGTTCATTGCGGGAATCGAACATTGCCTGCGAAAGTTCCGGATGATTCAGGAAGAATCCGCCGCTGAAATCATATACAGCCTGCTTTGCCTTCGGCAGGAACTGATTGGTTATGAAAGTGACATGATAGCCAGCCTTGCGGAACAGTGAGGGGAAGAGTGGATAGTCACACCACTCACCTTCCTGTCCGACAACGTGTAGGGAAAAGACATTCTTGAACACGAAGCTGGTCAGATTCCATGGTGCTACGACATCATTGAAAGGTACGAGCAGCCCCGACTTTTCCCGTTTTATCTGCCGAGGGTTGGTCGGCATGAAGTAACCATATTGCTGTGAATGATGTTTGCCATAACTTTCGCCGATGATAAGGACGATATTGGGCGATTTGAACGAACAGCTGTCCACTTCCATCTTGTCCTTTGCTTCGATGAGGCGATCAATCTGTTGCGATGCCAGTTCGTTGGAAAAGATGCTGAAAGCAAGGCGGTAGACGGGCAGATAGAACTGTGCGCAATCCGTGGTTGTCAGTTCATGTTCTACAGAGCCGATGGTGTCTAAAGAGAACATCTGCACCATTTCTTTCTTGTTGTGGGCTGAGGATTCAATTGACCAGCCAAGAAATACAATGCAAATACCTCCAAGAACAGGTTGGATGTGGTTGATGATTTGGCTCACAACCATCATTTTGTAGCTGATAGCTGGCGGCAGTTTTACCTTCTTCCAAAATGCTTTGAGGATATGGATAAGCATAACGAGCAGTAGCAGTCCTACACTTGAAAGGATAAGGTCAGACGTAAAATAGCTGCTGAAAAACTCACTTGCCTCACGTTCATCGGTCTCGCCGACAAGTAGGAGCATTGACGGGTTTAATGTCGACTGGAACTTTACCCAGCAGAAGAGGTCAGCAATGCTTGTACTGTAAGCTATGATATAGAGAAAAGCACGAATCCATCGGCGAATCTTCTTTGGAATCAGTGAGAGGATGGTGCAGATAATATACAGATCGAGAAACAGCTCTAACCACAGATTGCCATATACGGCAGCATTGGGGTTGTTGGCAGGCAACTCCGCATACGATACTAATATACCGATAAGGTACATGAAGAAAAAGAATGAGGCATTGTCCCTAATGGGTTGATATGCCTTATTCAGTAAGCAGACAGCTTGTTTAATAAATTTCATGTAAACGTATATATTTACTTGCAAAGTTAACACTATTTTTAGTATAAGTCAAAATTTAAGTATAAAATTAATGCCACTGTTATCCGTTCATGTGAAGTCTGTATTGTGTTTTCTTGTGTTTGCAACGCTGAAGTATCTTTACATATCTGATTTTTTTGCCTACTAATAAGTCAGGGGTGAAATGAAAAATTCAGTTCGATGTAACGCTCATCCTGACAGAGTGTTACGATAAATAGTAAATAAGTGGTGCTTAATTGGGCTCCGATTAAGCCTTACTTAGCCTTCAATTAAGCACCTATTGGATGTCAATTAGTGCTTAGTTGGAGTGCTGTCAAGCATCAGTACGATTCAAGGCGTTGGAATTATTTTGACAAACTGTGATTTGAAGCAGGTCTGTGACATTGGGTGACCAGCAATGTTTATGAGGTAGGCTTCCCAAAGAAGATAGAGGAGGGGAACAATGACTTATGGATTCAGTTGCCGTCCTTCTGCTTATTCCTGTTGCAAGGATGTATCAGCTGTCTTATAAAGGCGGATGACATCTCCTTCTATGTCTGCAGGAACAAACTGGCTGATGTCTTCGTCTTGTTTAACACGCTGCCTAATTTCAGTGCTGCTGATGTTTATGAGAGGCGTGTTGAGAATGCTTACGCCATCGGGAAGTGTTGTGCGAGAGACTGCCTGCCCCTGCCGAGGATAAACCACAATCGGGTAGTTGGCAAGTATGTCTTCTGCATGATACCAGCGGTCGAAGGCTTCCCAGTTGTCACCACCAACGAGAAGTGTGAAGCGGTAAGTGGGGAAGTCATGGCTGAGCTGCTGCAGGGTGTTCCAAGTATAGGAAGGTTTCGGGAGTTGGAACTCATAGTCCGAAGCCTTGAAATGAGGATTGTCAGCTGTTGCCTTACACACCAGTTCCAGACGCAGATGGTCAGCTAAGAGTTGCTGGTTCACCTTGAATGGGTTTTGGGGTGATACCATGAACCACACCTGGTCTAAGTTTTCTTTTTCAAGAAAAGCCTTTGCTAAAGCTATATGTCCGTTGTGGATAGGGTTGAAGGAACCACCGAAGATGCCGATGGAAGCCTCCCCCAGCCCCTCCAAAGGGAGGGGAGTGCCTGACGGGGTGAAGTGGGATGATGGTTTCATTGGAGGTGGTTGGGGGTGTTAGTTATAGATGGGTTAGTTGTTTTAGTAATCCTGGAGAGATTCTATCTGTTCTGGGAAAAATACCAATCTTTATGATAAAGGGTTCCTTTTTATTCTTAGTATATGGTTAAGCTCCCCTCCCTTCGGAGGGGGCGGGGGAGGCTTTTTATCCTTCTAAAAACTCCTTTATAACCTCGTAAGTCTCCTGCTTAGCTTTCTCAAGGTCGTCATTGACGATGATTTTGTCAAATTTATCGGCAAAGGTGAGTTCGTAGGAAGCCTTGGCAAGGCGGTTTTCGATGGCTTCAGCACTGTCAGTCTGTCGGCCAACAAGGCGGCGGCGGAGCTCTTCAACTGATGGAGGTTGGATGAAAAGGCTCAAGGCACGATTGCCATAGAACTTCTTGATGTTACATCCCCCCTTTACATCAACATCGAAAACAACGTTTTGACCAGCTGCAGACTGGCTCTCTACCTGTGATTTCAATGTACCATAAAAACGGTTCTCATACACCTCTTCGTACTCGAGAAACTCCTCGTTAGCAATCTTCTCCTTGAACTGTTCAGGCGAAAGGAAGATATATTCCACGCCGTCCTGTTCCGTACCACGTGGTGCACGGGTGGTGCAACTGATAGAGAATGCTAACTTTAATTCTGGATGTTCCTGCATCAACCACTGTACGATGGTGCTTTTACCAGAACCAGAAGGTGCGGAGAGGATGAGTAATCTGCCACAGGCAGAATTTTGAACATTTGATGTGGTGTTTTTTGTTGTTACCATGTTGGATGAATATAGGATGGTATGAGTGTTTTAAACTATATGATTTACGTTGTTAGAGAAGCCTTTTTGTATAGTTATAAATGACCTCTTCAAACGGTACAATGTCTTAATTTCAAATTATTATCATGAAAGAAAATATTTTTTTTCATGAAAATAAATATTTTTCTTCGTGAAAATAAATAATTTTTTTCGTGAAGAAAATTTGATAGAAGTGGCTGATAATGTTGTTTCAAATTAGTGCAATGTGGCTTATTACAGCATTATCAGTCACTTAAAAAGGCTGGTTAACTTGCGTTTACAACGCATTCAAGACCTGTTCCTTGATCTGCTCCAGCTCGTCCTTCATCTTGACAACGATGTTCTGCATCTCTGCCTGGTTGCTCTTGGAGCCTGTGGTGTTGATTTCTCGTCCCATCTCTTGTGCGATGAAACCGAGCTTTTTGCCAATTCCATGACCACTTTCTTCCATCGTCTCATGGAAGTATTTGAGGTGGTTAGTCAGTCGCTGTTTCTCCTCGCTGATGTCAAGTTTCTCAATGTAGTAAATCAGTTCCTGCTCAAGACGATTCTTGTCGTAGTCTACCTCAGGAATCTGTTTCAGACCATCGATAATCTTTTCTCTGATTTTTGGTACACGGCTCTTCTCGAAAGGCTCAATGCTCTTCAGCAGGTTGGCGATGTTGTCAATCTTCTCGGTAAACTTCTTCTGCAGTGCCGCACCTTCCTGTTTGCGGAATTCGGTGAGTTTGTCAATAGCCTCGTTGATAGCCTGCAGTGCTGCTACCCATTCCTCCTCGTCCAACACCTCAACTTCGGTTCTGGTTGTTACATCGGGTAGGCGGAGAAGTGTCGTAAACCAATCTTCAGGCTCTGGAATACCCGTAGACTCAGAGATGGCTTTGATTTGTTTATAATAGTTTTCTACAAGAGCAGCGTTGATGGGAGTAGCGTCAACCATTGACTCCTTTTCAACCCAAAGGGAGAAGTCAACCTTGCCACGTTCCAGTTTCTGTGCGAGCAGGCGACGGATGTCCATTTCCTTTTCTCTGTAGAGAGGTGCGATGCGTGCTGAGAGGTCGAGCGACTTGCTGTTAAGTGATTTCACCTCAACGTTGATTTTCTTTTCCTTGTAGGCTACGGTAGCTTTGCCGTAGCCCGTCATTGATAGTATCATGAGCTTTTCGCGTTAATTTTTTGCAAATGTACAAAAAATGTGGAATAAAAAGAGTATATTTGCATGTTATTTAGAACATAATTGTTTTTTATGTCTTGTATATTAAACATTGATACGAGCACAAATGTGTGCTCTGTTGCAGTAAGTCAGGATGGGTCCAGTATCTTCGAGAAGCAAGATACACTCGATCCTAAGCATAGAGAGAAGTTAGGAACATTCGTTGACGAGGCACTCGCCTTTATTGATAATAATGAATTGCCGCTGGATGCAGTGGCTGTTAGTAGCGGTCCGGGGTCATATACCGGTCTGCGTGTCGGCGTATCCATGGCAAAGGGCATCTGCTATGGTCGTGGCGTGAAGCTGTTGGCAGTGCCTACATTGGAACTGTTGGCAGTGCCTGTATTACTTCATCACGAGGAAGTAGAGGATAATGCCCTCCTTGTTCCGATGATTGATGCACGTCGTATGGAGGTTTATTCTGCCGTATATAATCGTGCCTTGAAGGAGGTGCGTGGCATTCAGGCGGATGTAGTAGACGAGGATACCTACAAAGAATACCTTGACCGTGGTCCTGTTTACTTCTTTGGTAATGGCGCAGAGAAGTGTATGGAGATTATCAATCATCCTAATGCGCATCTCATCAAGGGAGTTGACGCCTTGGCTAAGAATATGTTTCCATTGGCAGAAAAGCGTATTGCAGAGGAGAAGTTCGAGGATGTTGCCTATTTTGTTCCATTCTACCTCAAGGACTTTGTTGCCAAACAGGCGAAGCCATTGTTGTAGACGTTTTCCCGTTCCCTTTGAGACGGTGCTTACTGACAGAGTAAAGTAAAGATGGAAAGTGACTGACAGAAGCCTGTTAGGATAAAGGCGATTATAGTCTGTCAATCCCTAACCATTTCGTTTCCCACAATCCATCAACACCCATCACTTAACACCTATCACCCAATGAACATACCCGGATTAGATTATAACACACAGCGAGAGAAGCTCATACTTCCACAGTATGGACGAGAGATACAAAACATGGTAGACCATGCCGTAGGACTTCCCACAAAGGAAGAGCGTCAGCGGTGTGCAGAGACCATCATTTCCATCATGGACAGGATGAATGCCCAGAACCGTGGGAATGTTGACCACATGGAGAAACTATGGGATCATCTGGCATTGATGGCTAACTTTAAGTTGGATATCGACTATCCCTGTGACGTATCGCAGGCATTGAAGATTGCCGCTAAGCCTGAGCCAATGCCTTATCCCATGTCGAATATTCCCGTAAGACATTATGGCAAACTGCTCTTCGAGGCTTTTGAAGAACTGAAGGCAATGGAACCTGGTGATCGTCGGGATGCTTTCGTGCGCTCTGTTGCCAATCAGATGAAACGTAGTCTGATGCAATGGGGACATGGTACCAGTGTTGATGAGAAGATAGCATCTGACCTTGCCCGCTTTACAGATGGTAAGATACAGCTTGACCTTGATACGTTCAAGTTTGAGAAGATTAATGTAAGGGAGTTTGTCCAGCCCCGTAACAAGAAGAAAAAGTAAGATAACGACACATGGAATCCTTTATTATAGAAGGTGGACATCGGCTGAGTGGCACGATTGCTCCACAAGGTGCAAAGAATGAAGCCTTGGAGGTGATTTGCGCAACACTGTTGACAAAAGAAGAGGTAGTCATCCGCAATATTCCTGATATTCTTGATGTGAACAATCTCATCAAGCTCTTGCAGGATATAGGAGTGAAGGTGAAGAAACTTGCTCCCAACGAGTTCTCGTTCCAGGCAGATGAAGTGAACCTTGACTATCTGGAGAGCAATGACTTTGTGAAGAAGTGCTCATCCCTGCGTGGCAGCGTTCTGATGATTGGTCCGTTGCTGGGACGTTTCGGTAAGGCTACTATTGCCAAGCCGGGTGGCGACAAGATCGGTCGTCGCCGTCTGGATACTCATTTCCTTGGTTTCAAGAATCTCGGTGCACACTTCGGGCGTGTTGAGGACCGTGATGTGTATGAGATACAAGCTGATAAACTTGTGGGAACTTATATGCTTTTGGATGAAGCATCCGTTACGGGTACTGCGAATATCATTATGGCTGCGGTCCTGGCAGAAGGAACAACAACGATTTACAATGCAGCCTGTGAGCCTTACATCCAGCAGCTCTGCCACATGCTCAATGCAATGGGGGCAAAGATAAGCGGCATTGCCAGCAATCTGATTACCATTGAAGGTGTGAAGGAACTGCATGCTGCAGAACATCGTATTCTACCTGATATGATTGAGGTAGGCTCGTTCATAGGAATAGCTGCCATGATCGGTGACGGCATCCGTATAAAAGACGCATCAGTTCATAATCTGGGACTGATTCTTGATACCTTCCGTAGGCTTGGTGTGCAGATAATAGAAGATGAGGACGACCTTATCATTCCTCGTCAAGACCACTATGTGATAGATTCTTTTATTGACGGGTCAATCATGACAATCAGTGATGCGCCATGGCCGGGACTTACCCCAGACCTTATTTCCGTGCTTCTTGTCGTAGCAACACAGGCGCAGGGAAGTGTTCTTTTCCATCAGAAGATGTTTGAGAGTCGGTTGTTCTTCGTGGATAAGCTCATTGATATGGGTGCACAGATTATCCTTTGCGACCCTCATCGTGCAGTGGTCGTTGGTCATGACAATGCCAGGAAACTCCGTGCCGGACGTATGTCCAGCCCTGATATCCGTGCAGGTATCGCCCTGCTCATAGCTGCATTGACGGCACAGGGAACGAGTCGTATTGATAATATTGCACAGATTGACCGTGGATATGAAAATATCGAAGGACGTCTGAATGCCCTTGGCGCGAAGATTCGGCGATCAGAAATATGTTAGTCTCATCGTATCTAAAACCGCACTTTGAGAGTATGTGTTGTAGGTTTTAGGTAAAGAGAGTTGACCTTTTCTTGCAAAAGGGTTGACCTTTCTTCTCAAAAGAGTTGATGGTTTTGAACAAAACGGTCGACTGTTTTACTGAACAAACAATTTGGTGTTGAAATAAACAGTAGTTTTATCAGCACTGTTGATATAAGTGAAAAGATGATAAAGAAGGAAGAAGTCTATAAGATAGGGCGCATCGGGAAGCCGCATGGCGTACACGGAGAGTTGCAGCTGCAGTTCTCCGATGACGTTTTTGATGTGGTAGATGCTGATTACCTTATATTGGACATTGACGGAATCCTCGTTCCTTTCTTTATGGAGGAATACCGATTCCGTTCTGACGAGATAGCCCTGATGAAATTCTGCGATATTGACAGCGACGCACAGGCACGTGAACTGACAGGATGTAATGTCTATTTCCCACGCAAATTGGCAGAGGAAGGGACAGATGATGTGTCATGGGCGCAGATTGTCGGTTATTCCTTGATAGATGAAGCTGCGAACAATGTGATTGGCAAGATTGTTGCTGTAGATGAAACAACAGTCAATACGCTCTTTGAGGTGAGTACGCCTGAAGGTGAGGAAATTCTTATTCCTGCCAGTGACGAACTGATTGTTGCAACAGACATAGCGTCTCAGACGATTACTATGCGGATTCCTGCAGGTCTGCTCGACCTTTGATCCGCTGCATAAAACAAAAGAATTAAATGAAACAACAAATCTGTATATTAGGGTCAACAGGCAGTATCGGTACGCAAGCCCTTGATGTCATCAGTCAGCATCCTGACCTCTATGAGGCGTATGCGCTCACTGCCAACCATCGTTGGAAGGAACTTGCAGAACAGGCTCGTCGCTTCAATCCGGCTGCTGTTGTCATTGCTGATGAGGCTTACTATGACGCTTTGAAGCAAGAGTTATCTGATATGCCTGATGTAAAGGTATATGCCGGTGGCAAAGCCTTGGAGGATATTGTAGAGTCGCCATCAATAGATGTGGTGCTCACAGCGATGGTTGGTTATTCTGGTCTTGCACCAACGATACATGCCATCAAGGCAAAGAAGAAGATTTGCCTGGCAAACAAGGAGACACTTGTTGTAGCTGGTGAGTTGATTCTTCAGTTGGCTCAACAGTATCATGTGCCTATCCTGCCAGTAGACAGTGAGCACAGTGCCATCTTCCAAAGCCTGGTAGGAGAGGATGAGAACGAGATTGAGAAGATTCTTCTCACCTGTTCGGGTGGTCCTTTCCGTACTTTCAGCCATGAACAGTTGAGGAATGTTACTGCTGCCGATGCTCTCAAGCACCCTACATGGGATATGGGCGCAAAGATTACCATTGACTCTGCCTCCCTCATGAACAAGGGATTTGAGGTGATAGAAGCCAAGTGGCTCTTCGGTGTACCAGCAGATAAGATACAAGTGTTAGTACATCCGCAGTCTATCGTCCACAGTGCGGTACAGTTCTTTGATGGTGGTGTAAAGGCACAGTTGGGCGTTCCTGACATGCGTCTGCCCATTCAGTATGCTTTTTCGTTCCCGAAACGGTTGCAGTTGAGTGGTGACAGGTTAGACCTGTTCCGTCAGCCTTTGGAATTCTTTGAGCCTGATGTGGAGAAGTTCAAGTGTCTTGCAATGGCGTACGAAGCCATCAACAAGGGCGGCAATATGCCTTGTATCGTCAATGCTGCCAATGAAATTGTCAACGAAGGCTTCCGCAAGGGGGCTTGCACTTTCCTGGCAATGGGCGAAATTATTGAGGAAACAATGCGGAAAGTAGCATTTGACAGTAATCCAGACTATGACGTTTATGTGCAGACGGATGCTGAGGCGCGCCGTGTTGCGCTGGATATTATGAATAATAAATAATGAATTGATAAATAATGGAAACATTTTTGATCAGGTTGCTTCAGTTTGTTCTGGCAATCTCTTTGCTTGTTCTGCTTCATGAAGGCGGACACATGTTCTTTGCGAAGCTCTTCGGCGTTCGTGTTGAGAAGTTCTTCGTCTTCTTCGATGTGGGTATCGGTAAGTGGAAGGGCAAACTCTTCAGTTGGAAACCAAAGAAGGATGATACTGAATATGGTATGGGATGGCTGCCGTTGGGTGGCTATTGCAAGATTTCCGGTATGATTGACGAGAGTTTCGATACCGAGCAGATGAAGAAGGAACCAGAGCCGTGGGAATTCCGTACAAAGCCTGCATGGCAGCGTCTGCTGATTATGATTGGTGGTGTATTGGTTAACTTTGTGCTTGCCCTCTTCATATATTCCATGATTATGTTCACATGGGGCGATAGCTATTTCAAGGTGTCTGACATGAGCATGGGTATGCGTTTCAATGCTGATGCAAAGGCTTTGGGCTTCCACGACCACGATGTGATGCTTGGTACCGACCAGGGACCTTTCCGTGAGTATGCCAATGTGAATGGCGATTTCTTCCGTCAGATTGCACAGGCAAAGCGTGTGGATGTACTGCGAAATGGTAAGAAACACAGTATATCTTTGCCCGGTGACATGGATATGCTGCCGATGATAAAGACACGTCCTTTCTTTGTTGAGCCTTTCATTCCGGCACAGGTTGACAGCGTACTGGGTGGTACTCCTGCTGCCAAGGCTGGTATCAAGGCAGGCGATATAATCAAGTCTATCAACGGGAAGCCAGTTGAGACATGGACGGATATGAACTATCAGACGGGTGTCTTGAGTGATGTTATGTCAGTGAAGAATACTCATAAGGATTCTCTTGCTGTCCGTTCGATAGTGCTGACTGTTCAGCATAAGGGAAAATCAAAGATTGATACGCTGAAGATGGTGCTGACACCCGACTTGAAGTTAGGCGTTATGCAGTCAACACTTGCCACATACTATAAGCCAGTACAGGAGGAATACGGATTCTTTGAGAGCTTTCCAGCTGGTATCAAGCACGGTTGGAACGTACTGCGTGGCTACGTCGGCAACTTCCGTTACCTTGCTTCGGCTGACGGTGCCAAGAGCATTGGTGGCTTTGGAGCTATCGGCAGTCTTTTCCCTCCTTTCTGGGACTGGTATATGTTCTGGTCGATGACAGCTTTCCTGAGCATCATCCTTGCCTTCATGAACATTCTTCCTATTCCGGCATTGGACGGTGGACACGTGGTCTTTCTTCTTTATGAGATGATTACCCGTCGTAAACCATCTGAGAAGTTCATGATTCGTGCGGAGTATGTGGGTATCACCCTGCTGATTCTCCTCATGATATTTGCCAACCTCAACGATATTCTTCGTTGGTTGCATATCATGTAAGATAAGAACCTGCTTCTAATGAAATAAGCCTTTCTGAGAGGGATTTAATAAGAAATCACGCAATACTTGCAAATGCAGGTATTGCGTGATTTTGTTTGTTATAGGTTGCATAATGCCTTTCATTTGCAGGTCTGTACAACTCTTTCAGCTCTCAGGTCCTAAGATGTTTGGTCTTGGCACGGTTGGTGTTGTTGGTTAGCACGAATGGTGCTAAGCCCCCGCACGAGTGGTGCTAAGGGTCAATACGAAAATGATAGACGGCTAAATGTCTTGCAATAAGTTGTCGGGAAATATGCTGGATATTGTTAGAAAAGCAGTTTGGGCAGCTTTGGACTAATCCTTTAGCCGGGGGTAGAGTCCTCTAATATAATAATACGGCCCCAGCAAAGGCGGCATAACAGATCATGCGGATGGGATTTATCTTTAGCCACATCGTGCCGATAAAGGTGGCAGCAAAGAGAAACAGACTGATATAGAACTGCCAGGGGTTAACGTTCGGTGCTGAAAAGTTCTCGGCATTGCATAATAATAAGGTGGCAGCAGCCAGCAGTCCTACAACAACTGGGCGCAGACCAGCAAAGACAGACTGCACGATGGGTGTGTTCATATACTTGAGGAACATCTTGCTGATAAGAATCATCATTATCAGTGATGGCAGCACAAGGGCAACGGTAGCTGTGACACTACCCAATACCGCCATTCCTCCGCTGAATCCAGCATTGTGTGCAGCTGTGTAGCCACAATAAGTTGCAGAGTTGATGCCGATAGGTCCGGGTGTCATCTGTGAAACAGCAACGATGTTAGTAAACTCAGCCGAGCTGAGCCAATGATGGTTCACAACCGTTTCAGTTTGTATCAGTGATAACATTCCGTACCCTCCACCGAATCCAAAGAGTCCGATGATAAAGAATGTATAGAATAGTTCTAAGTATAATGTCATAATTGTTGTTTCTGTTGTTAGTGTGCTGTTTCTTGTCCGAAATATATCCCGTTAGGCTCTCCCCTCTTTCGGAGGGGCTGGGGGAGGTTTTTTACTCCGTCGGCTTGATGAACTTCCCATAGAGAAATCCGCCCAGTCCTGCAGCAATAATGACATAGACAGGGTTAACGCCTAACAACCAAATGGCAATGGCGGTGACAATAGGAATCCAGCAGTTTGCCAATGATATTTTTGCACTCTTTGCCAAAGTGAAGGTTGGTACAGCTATCAATGCCACCACAGCAGGGCGTATTCCACGGAACATTGCGGCTACCCAAGGGATGTCCATAAACTGATGGAAGAAGAGAGCTATAAAGAGAATGATGAGGAAAGAGGGAAGAGCTGTGCCCAGACAGGTGCAGAGTGCACCCGGCGTCTTCCGTATCTTGTAGCCGATAAAGATGCTGATGTTGGCAGCAAAAACGCCCGGGCAGCTTTGCGCAACGGCTATCAGGTCGACGAACTGGTCTTCAGGAATCCACTTTTTTTTCACCACTACTTCGTTCTGAATAATCGAAATCATAGCATAACCACCACCAAGCGTAAAGGCTCCAATCTTGAAGAAGGTCTTGAAGGCGTCCCAGTAGAATCCTTTGGGTGTTGGGTGTTGGGTGTTGGGTGTTGATGAAATGTTATCTTTGTCCACTTTGTCTTGTTATTTGTGGGGGGAATCAATATTGGATAGGCACAGACGCCCCCATCTGTTCACATATACCTACTTAGGTGCTTATTACTCAGATGAGGGCGTTTCCCAGTGTTGTCTTTAATGGTGAGAAGCAGTCTTTACAGTTTGCTTTCAACCCACTTTCGGGCATTTACAAATGCCTCAATCCATGGTGTAACCTCTTCCTGACGACGCTCACGTGGATAGTAAGCCTGCTGCCATGGGAAGATAGCGCGCTCCAAGTGTGGCATCATTGCAAGGTGACGACCGTCAGCCGAGCAGATACCTGCAACGTTGTAGTCAGAGCCGTTAGGGTTGCCTGGATACTCTGCGTAGTTGTATTTAGCGATGATATTATACTTGTCTTCAGCCTCTGGCAGGTAGAAGCGACCCTCACCGTGTGCTACCCAGATACCGAGTTTGTTGCCGCTCAGTGAACCGAACATCACACTGTCGTTCTGTGGAATGGTCAAGTTCAGGAATGAACTCTCAAACTTCTTGCTGTTATTGTGGCAGAGGTGAGCGCGATGTTTGTGCTCTGGGTTGAGGAGGTTCAACTCAACCATCAACTGACAGCCGTTGCAGATACCCAGTGACAGTGTGTCCTCACGTGCGTAGAAGCGGTCGAGTGCCTGCTTTGCCTTTGGATTATAGAGGAAAGCGCCAGCCCATCCCTTTGCAGAACCGAGTACGTCAGAGTTAGAGAAACCACCACAGAAGACGATCATATTCACCTCCTCCAAGGTCTCACGACCTGTGATGAGATCGGTCATCATGACATCCTTCACCTCAAAGCCAGCCAAATAGAGTGCGTAAGCCATCTCACGCTCACCATTGGTTCCCTTTTCACGGATGATAGCTGCCTTTGGTGTTGGATGTTGGGTGTTAGGTGTTGAAGTCTTCCAACGGTCTGCATCGAGACCGTACTGCTGAAGTGTACCAGTGAAGTCTGCATTGAACTTTATCTCGATGGGCTGCTTCTTGTAGTTCAGGTAACGCTTTTTAGCCATGCCGTTCATACTCTGCTTGCGGTCGAGCAGGTAAGATGTCTTATACCACGTATCACGTAATGCGTCAATATCGAACGCTGCTTTCCAGTCACCATCAGCAATACTGAGGGTGCGTTTGTCTGGACTTGGTGTGCCGATGCGGGCAAAGCCGATGCAGTTTTCTGTCAAGAATTCCTTGACTTCTTCCTTATGTTCGTCAGCAACCTGGATTACGACGCCTGAATTCTCTGCAAAGAGCTTCTTGATAACATCGTCACCCTTGATGTCGTGGAGGTTGATATGCAGGCCACCTTCAGCATTGGCAAAGGTCATCTCAAGCAATGTTGTAATCAAACCACCTGCTGAAATGTCGTGTCCAGCGAGTATCCATCCACGACGAATCATCTCCTGTACAGCATCGAAGCAGTCGCAGAAGTACTGTGGTTCTTTTACGGTTGGAACGTCACTGCCGATCTTTCCGAGGCTCTGTGCAAAGGCTGAACCGCCAAGACGCTGCTCGTCAAAACTGAAGTCGATATGATAGAGGCGTGTGTTCTTGTTGTTTACAAGTACTGGAGAAACCACCTGACGAACATCGCTCACCTCACCACCACTGGTCACGATGACCGTTCCCGGAGAGATAATCTTATCACCATTAGGATACTGCTGGGTCAAGGAAAGTGAATCCTTACCTGTTGGAACGTTCACGCCGATAGCACAGCAGAAGTCTGACAATGCCTTAACAGCACTGTAAAGACGTGCATCTTCACCCTTTTGTGAGCGGCAAGGCCACATCCAGTTGGCTGAAAGACTCAGGCTATCCATGCCGTCTGCCAATGGTGCCCATACGATATTGGTCAATGACTCGGCTACGGAAAGGACAGAGCCTGCCTCTGGTGAAGCGAGTCCTGCCTGTGGAGCGTGACCGAGTGCAGTAGCGATACCCTTGTGACCACGATAGTCCAAGGCTACGACACCACAATCTGAGAGTGGCAACTGAATCTCACCCTGGCACTGCTGACGGGCTACCTTACCCGTTACGGAGCGGTCAACCTTGTTGGTCAGCCAGTCTTTACAAGCCACGGCTTCCAACTGAAGCACACGCTGGAGGTATTCCTCCACCTTATTTATACTATAAGAAACATTCTCATACCTGCGCTCTACGGTCTCATCCTTCATGATTGTCTTTGGAGAATGACCGAACATCTGTGCTACGTCTAAGTCGAATGGCTTTACGCCATCGCCCTGTACGAATGCGAAGTGAGCATCGCCTGTTGTCTCACCAACAACATACATCGGTGCACGCTCGCGCTCTGCAATCTTCTTCACGTGGTCGAGGTGCTTCTCGTCAATGAGCAAGCCCATGCGTTCCTGTGACTCGTTGGCAATGATTTCCTTGGCACTTAGTGTCTTGTCGCCGATTGGCAACTGTGTCATGTCAATCTTGCCACCACACTCTTCAACCAACTCACTCAGACAGTTCAAGTGTCCTGCAGAACCATGGTCGTGAATGGAAACAACTGGGTTGTTGTCTTCTTCTACCAATGCGCGCACAAGGTTATAGGCACGTTTCTGCATCTCTGGGTTGGCACGTTGTACGGCATTCAGCTCGATACCATTTGAATAACGACCCGTATCAACCGATGATACAGAGCCGCCACCAAGTCCGATACGGTAGTTATCACCACCAACGACAACCACCTTGTTGCCTGCCTGTGGCTCGCCCTTCAGACAGTCGCGCTTGGTACCATAGCCCACACCGCCAGCAAGCATAATCACCTTATCGTAAGCATACTTCTCGCCATTCTCTTGATGCTCATAAGTAAGCAGAGAACCAGTAATCAGTGGCTGACCGAACTTGTTGCCGAAATCGCTCGCACCGTTAGATGCCTTGATAAGGATCTGCTCTGGAGTCTGATAGAGCCACTGACGAACAGGAAGGATGTCTTCCCAATCACGTAAATTAGGATTTGTACCGTCATCTTCTGTCAGACGCGGGTAGGCGGTCATATATACGGCGGTTCCAGCGATAGGCCATGAGCCGACGCCACCGCCCATGCGGTCACGTATCTCACCACCTGTACCTGTTGCAGCCCCATTGAATGGCTCAACAGTAGTAGGGAAATTGTGAGTTTCAGCTTTTAGAGAGATAACACTCTCGATAGGCTTCACACGGAAGAAATCGGATGTGCTCTGGTTTGCTGGTGCAAACTGCTCAACTTCTGGACCTTGAGCAAAGGCTACGTTGTCTTTATAAGCTGAAAGAATCTTACCGGGATTCTCTTTTGTTGTCTTCTTGATGAGGCTGAAGAGGCTGCTCTCCATCACCTTGCCATCAATGATGAACTCACCACCGAAAATCTTATGGCGGCAATGCTCTGAGTTAATCTGTGCGAAACCGAAGATTTCTGAGTCGGTGAGTGGTCGGCCGTTCTGCTTCTCTATCTTATGGAGATATTCCATCTCCTCTGGTGAGAGTGCTAAGCCTTCCTCTTCGTTGAACTTCTCCAAGTCCTCCACACGTTTGATAGGCTCAGGCTCGTGGTTGACGGTGAAGATGGTCTGGTCCAGACCGTCATACATACGTTGCAACATCGGGTCGTGTTCAGCCTCTTTACTGCTTACAGGATAGTACTCCTCTATACGCAAAATGCCGTCAAGGCTCATGTTCTGAGTAATCTCGACGGCATTTGTACTCCAAGGAGTAATCATCTCACGGCGTGGTCCCACATAGTAGCCCTGCAGCGTCTCTTCGTTCTGCAAGTAGGTAGCATCGCCATAGAGCCAGCAAAGTTCTTTGATTTCCGCATCGGATAACGCATGATTGACTTCTGTGGCAATCACGCTTTTGGACTGAGTTCTGAAGAAAAGAATCATAGTCTTTATATAAAATTTGGTGTTACTTCTGTTTGCAAAGATACGATATTCTTTGGATATACTGCCTTTTTGTCGATTGTTTTTTAGTCTTCTTAGGTATTATAAATCTTCAAGCTCTATTTTGTTTGGAATTATGTTGTTGAAGTTGTAGTGGGAATTAAGGGCGAACCTTATTTTTGTGTAACTATGAAGCTACTTTCCTTATCTTTCTGATGTGTATTCCTAATGGCTTTCCAAGTCGTTTTTCCCGTTGTAAAAACTCTTTTAGGCATAGCTTATTCAGCAGCTTTTCTATAGTTAAAAGTACTCTTCTGCCCTTTCATCAAGGTGTGGATTAGACCCCATCGAACAGCTGTCTCGAATTTCTTTTCATGAAGATAATTATTTTTTTTCATGAAGAAAAATATTTCTTTTCATGAAAATAATTTCTTTCTTTCGTGAAAATAATTCTATACTTTAATGATTTTGGTTGACTCCTTTTGGTCTTTTTTACTAATTGTAGACTGGTCTAAAACTTATTTAGTAGTAGTTGTTGATACTATGTCTTTATTTCTGTAATTGTGTATCATAATATATTGTAGAACATGGCTATGTAAGATATTATTTTACCATCTTCAACGTTACTTCTTTTTGAAATAACACCTTGTTATGGTTTGATATATTCTTTCTAATACATTTTAGTAATCAAAATGATACGTAATTAAAAATAATTTTCAAAAATATTAGGTTTTTCAAATTTAATTTATATCTTTGCCATGTTTGTTGTTGGAATTTGCCGCTTGACTTAGTAGTACTATGGTGTGTGCGTTCTGCAACGCGATGAAAGAAGGGATAATTAATCGTTACTCTTCTATTTTTGAAATATTGTGAGCTAAATAAAATAGAACTGTTTTACGTCAAATATTTATTAACCTAATGATGTTGAAAATAATGAATGCAAGATTACTTAAAGTTTTGTTTGTACTTTTGGTTTGTTGTTCATCTTTACATGTGAAGGCTGAACCTATTGTTAAATTTAAACCCAAAAGTGATAAAGTTGTTTTTCGTTATAGTGGATCAAATGTTAAAATAACGGGTGCTGAGAAAGAAAAGGACTACAAAGGATATACTATTTACAAAACTACTCCTGGAGTAGATGTTGTACTGACTGGTGATTTGAGTTCTTTTAATTGTAATTCTCCTTATGTTATAGGAGAAAGAATATCTTACCTTGAAATAAGGGATTGTCCACTTTTGTCCGAAGTTAATTGTGGCAATAATTTCATTTCAGACTTGGTTATAGAGAATTGTCCTAAGTTGAGGTGGCTTGAACTTTCAAAGAATCTGCTTAGAGGTGAAGTTTTTGACCGGTTGGCTTCTTCTCTTCCACAATGTAAACAAGGTGAGTTGAGGTTTTTGAAACCAAATACAGGTTATAGAGGCAAGGCGTCATATTATACGTATGAGAATAATTACATGACCGATGAACAGATACAGAAGTTCCGTGATCGGGGCTGGACGCCAAAGATATTTACATATCAAGCTGGTGACAAATGGGTTGATTATTCTGAGTTATACACAGCGTATAAATGGGAAGAGATAGAATTCAAAACAAACATGGCGCCAGGTACGGAGTTTGAAATAGAAATACAGACAGGCACTGCTCCTTCGTATTTTGAGCTGAAGAATTTAACGTGTTCTAATTTGTATATGCTTAATGCCCCCGTACCCTTGAAAATGAAGTATACCGGAACTGATGGGAAATTCTCTGTGAGAGGAATTTGTATCTCAGGCTTCGAAATTGGCACCGAAGCAGAGATTACGGACTTTTCGTGTTCAAATCCCGCCAGCATGATCTATATTTCCTGTAACAATCAGGCGCTTTCATCCATTGATTTAAGTAAGTATGAAAATTTGAAAGACTTGACTTTGAAATATAACTTTTTACAGGAACTTGACCTTTCCCAACTCCCTAAACTCTACAACTTGACTTGTACTGGTAATTTGTTGACAAGACTTGATGTTAGGAATAATCCAGACCTGCATTTCTTAAAGTGTGATGACAATATGATTACTTCTCTTGATATTTCTCAAAATAAAAAGTTGGGCATGCTTAATGTTTCTCATAATAACCTAACTGAGCTGGATATTTCAAATAATCCGCGTTTGGAAGAAATTGGAGTTGCTGTGAATAATATCAAGCGTGAGAAGATGGATGAAATTGTAAACCACTTAGTACAGGCTCCTACAGGTAAAAAAAGATACCTCTATCCGTATGATACTCGATATGCGTCACAAGGATTCCCCGAGGGCAATGAGTGTAGTAAAGAAAGTATGAAGAAGGCTAAGGATTTAGGTTGGTTTGTGTTTACATTCAATGATAAGGGAAAGCGAATAGAGTTTGAAGGTACTGACATTGTCAATAGTATTGATATGATACAGGATGAGTCAGACACTGTAGCAGAGATATACGATTTGCAAGGACGACGTCGTGCGTCAATGGCTCGTGGTGTGAATATTGTAAAAATGAAAAATGGGGCAGTGCATAAGGTTGTAAAATAATTGAATTATTATTTCACGTTTTTTTAAGGGGCTGCATAGGATTTGGCGTTATTCCCAGCTCTATCTTATGCCCCTTAAATAACTTGTATATAGAAGCAACTTTTATTTTGTCTTCCAACCGTTTATTCTGTATAATTTCATCAAAAAGTTTCGTTAATTGTTAGTTTCAGGTTAAAAATGTCTAAACTCGTTATACAACTATTTGTTTTACACGTCTTTATAATACCTTTGCAGTAGATTAAACTGCATTCGGCAAAACGAGATTTAATTTTTCGTTTGCTCTGTCTGCATTATCTTTTACAACAGAATAATAACCCAAAACAAGATATGATTATGAAAAAGAGTCTTTTTATTGTAGCCTTGGCTGTGGGTACACTCGCTTTCAGCAGTTGTGCCAGCAAGAAGGATCTGGAAAACTGTCGTACAGAGAATAACAGGCTGGCGTCAGATTATCAGAATGCCAAGGAAACTATCGCTGCCAATAATGCACGTATCAAGAGCTTGGAAGATCAGCTGGCTCAGGCAAAGGAAAGTGCTGCTGCGTTGCAGGGAAGCCTCGATAACAGTTTGAGAAATGCCAATTCAAATAACATCAACATTTCTAAACTCGTTGACCAGATCAATGAGAGTAATCAGTACATTCGCCACCTGGTGGAGGTGAAGTCAAAGAGTGACTCGCTGAACATGGTGCTGACCAATAACCTTACACGCTCACTGAGCCGTGAGGAACTCAAGGAGGTTGATGTACAGGTGCTGAAAGGTGTTGTTTATATCTCTTTGGCTGACAATATGCTTTATAAGAGTGGCTCTTATGAGGTGAATGACCGTGCTGAGCAGACATTGAGCAAGATTGCCAAGATTATCACTGATTATAAGGATTATGACGTGCTGATTGAGGGTAACACGGATAACGTGCCTATCAATACAGCAAATGATAAGATGAAGAATATCCGTAACAACTGGGATCTCTCTTGTCTGCGTGCAGCTTCTGTGGCACAGTATCTGCAGGACCGTTTCGGTGTTAATCCTAAGCGTCTGACTGCTGGTGGTCGTGGTGAGTATAACCCACTTGCTACCAATGATACTGAGTTGGGCAAGCAGCGCAATCGTCGTACACAGATTATCATTACTCCGAAACTTGACCAGTTTATGGATCTCATCGGTGAGGCTCCTGAGACTAAGTCGGCAAAGTAATCTGATTATGAATAATGACGTTCTGTCCTTGATTCTCCAGCGATGTCCACGGAGGTATAGGTGGATTTTGGCTGTACTTTCCGTATATATGATTTATTTCTGTGGGAAGTGCTTTGGTGAAGCAGTGTGGTATCTGCTACATTGATAGGAACTGAAACGTTTGGACATATATATGAATCTGCATCTTGTCTGCATCATGCTGGCAAGATGCAGATTTTTCTTTTGCTGTAAAAAGTGATATGCTTTTAGATAATCAATAGTAGTATGGTAAGTCGTCCGATGATTGTTTTGAAGCAAGGGGGCAGGCTTTGGTGGCTTTGATTTGCAGTTTTGCCTGTTTATGGGTAATTGCTGTAAGTCGTGGAAGAAAAGAAACTTCCTTTGTTTTCGATTTTGCGCCTGGTGGCTTGTTTTTGTCTTTTTGCTTTCTTTCTGCTTTTTCTTGTTTTGGGGCTTTCTGGTGAATCGTAGGGGTGTGTTTGGCGGTTTTGGGTTGACTTGTGTCAAGACTACAGGTTAATTTTTAGTTTTTTGAAAAATATTCCTCAAAACATTTGGTGGGAATGAAAATTCTCTATACCTTTGCACTCGCTTTACGAAACAAGCCGTCTGGCTGACAAGAGTGAGGCGACAAGGAAAAGAGTTCTTTGAAAAGATTTACATAGACAGAGAAGTAGTACAAGAAGCGTCTGTTTGGTATTATATCAAATGGACGGGTAAAAGAAACGAACCGTTCAATTCGGTACTGGGGTCCGGGATCTTCCCTTTCCCTATTACTTTTGAACACAAGGTGGTTCTTTGAGCTTGATATTTCAGGATAGGCGTTCTGGAACAGGGATTACTCGGTGAAGTGCCGGGAGCAGCGTGGTATTCGTTACCACCCGCCACCCGTCATCCATCACCAAGACATATTTTACAATGGAGAGTTTGATCCTGGCTCAGGATGAACGCTAGCTACAGGCTTAACACATGCAAGTCGAGGGGAAACGGCGAAGGGTGCTTGCACTCTCCGGACGTCGACCGGCGCACGGGTGAGTAACGCGTATCCAACCTTCCCATGACTGGGGGATAACCTGCCGAAAGGCAGACTAATACCCCATGGCCTTCACTGACGGCATCATATGTGAAGTAAAGATTCATCGGTCATGGATGGGGATGCGTCTGATTAGCTTGTTGGTGGGGTAACGGCCCACCAAGGCTACGATCAGTAGGGGTTCTGAGAGGAAGGTCCCCCACATTGGAACTGAGACACGGTCCAAACTCCTACGGGAGGCAGCAGTGAGGAATATTGGTCAATGGGCGCAAGCCTGAACCAGCCAAGTAGCGTGCAGGACGACGGCCCTATGGGTTGTAAACTGCTTTTGTACGGGGATAAAACGGCGGACGTGTCCGTCCTTGCAGGTACCGTACGAATAAGGACCGGCTAATTCCGTGCCAGCAGCCGCGGTAATACGGAAGGTCCGGGCGTTATCCGGATTTATTGGGTTTAAAGGGAGCGTAGGCCGGGGATTAAGTGTGTTGTGAAATGTAGACGCTCAACGTCTGACTTGCAGCGCATACTGGTTCCCTTGAGTACGCACAACGTTGGCGGAATTCGTCGTGTAGCGGTGAAATGCTTAGATATGACGAAGAACTCCGATTGCGAAGGCAGCTGACGGGAGCGCAACTGACGCTTAAGCTCGAAGGTGCGGGTATCGAACAGGATTAGATACCCTGGTAGTCCGCACGGTAAACGATGGATGCCCGCTGTTGGTACCTGGTATCAGCGGCTAAGCGAAAGCATTAAGCATCCCACCTGGGGAGTACGCCGGCAACGG